>JBDUCH010000236.1:0-6674 GCA_040003555.1 Variovorax sp.
GGGTGGCCCCTTCCGCGAATGTCCCCCGGCCTGCGGCCTCCTCCTTTATTTCGCTGCAGGGGCCACCCGCCGCCCCGAGCCCACCCCGGAACCCCAGCGCTCTGATCACCTGTAGCA
Source organism: Variovorax sp. (assembly GCA_040003555.1). GTDB lineage: Bacteria > Pseudomonadota > Gammaproteobacteria > Burkholderiales > Burkholderiaceae_C > Variovorax. The sequence goes on from JBDUCH010000236.1 coordinate 118, forward strand.
GTGGTCAGCGCGTGCGCCCTTGCCTGTACATGCCGCTGCTGGCGCGAGCGAGCGTGGCCGCTTCGGCCAGCCGTGCCATGGACCGGCCGACCTGCGCGTGCGTGATCGCAATGCCCAGTGCATCGGCTGCGTCGCTGCCGGGCAGGCCCGGCAGCGACAACAGCCGCTTCACCATCTCCTGCACCTGCGCCTTGGCCGCCTTGCCGTGGCCGGCCACGGCCTGTTTCATCTGCAGCGCGGTGTATTCGGCGACGCTCAGCTTGTTGGTGACCAGCGCCGTGATGCAGGCGCCGCGCGCCTGCCCCAGCAGCAGCGTCGACTGCGGGTTGACGTTGACGAACACGATCTCGATCGCGGCCGCATCCGGCTGGTAACGCGCGCTGACCTCGCCGATCCCGTCGAACAGCACCTTGAGCCGCGCCGGCAGATCGCCGCGAGCCAGGTGCTTGGTGCTGATGGTGCCGCTCGCCACATAGCGCAGCGCATGCCCGTCGATGTCGACCACGCCGAAGCCGGTGGTCTGCAGCCCGGGGTCGATGCCAAGTATCCTCATACGCCGAAGTACCAGCGCACCGAGTGGAAGAAGATGGGTGCCGCGAAGCACAGCGCATCGACGCGATCGAGCAGGCCGTTGGCGCCCGTCACGCCGACACCTTTCTGGCCCCAGTTCGGAATCCCGCGATCGCGCTTGAGCGCCTTCATCACGAGATGCCCCATCGAACCAGCGACGCACGCGATCAGCGCCATCGCGAGCGCCTGGCCGAACTTGAAGGGCGTGATGAACGACATCAGCGCACCGACCCCGCTCGCGATCGCCATGCCGACGCCCCAGCTCGCCCAGTTGAAGCTCCGGCTCACATTGGGCGCGAAGGGTTCGCGCGCCAGCCAGCGTTGCAGCGGCGGACGCCCCTCGGCCGCCGAATAGGTGAAGCGGCGCCCGATCAGGTGCTGCACCACCATGCAGGTCTGCACCACGAATACCAGGAAGAACACAAGAAAGGCGCTCTTGCCTTCATAGCCGGGGAACGACAGCAGCAGCAGCGCCGGCACATGGCTCATGCCGTAGACGCAGACCATGATGCCCCACTGCAGCTTGGCATTGCGCTCGAGAAACTGGCTCGGGTCGTTGGCCAGCGCGCTGACCACCGGAATCGCAATGAACACGTAGACCGGAATGAACACAGTGAACAGATCGAAGCGTGCGGTGCCGACCAGGATGAACTGGATCGGCAGCACCACGAAGAACGCGAGGATCAGGCTGCGGTGATCGCCGCGGCGCGTGGGCGAGAGCGTGATGAACTCGCGCAGCGCCAAGAAGGCGATCAGACCGAACAGCAGGGTTGCCACGGTTTCGCCGAGCGCCCAGCCGATCCAGAAAATGGCCACCATGAACCAGCTGGTGCGCAGCAGGTTGCGAAAGTCCTGCAGTTCGCGCTGCCAGGCTTCGTTGTGCGCGGCATTGCGACGCTCGCGGAAGCCGACCAGCAAGGTGACGACGCTCACGATGGTGAGCAGGCCGAACACGATCACAAACAGGGCCGCGACCTGCTGGGTCGGCGTGAGGCTGCGCAGGATCTGGTTCATTGCAGAGGGTCTTCAGACATCGCGCAGCGCGATCACCGCGGCACGCGCGCGGTCGAGGAAAGGCCGGCGCTCTTCGCCTGCCTCGACCTGCAGCGGCGCACCGAAGGTCACCGAGCAGAGGATCGGCACCGGCACCACTTCACCCTTTGGCATCACGCGCTGGATGTTGTCGATCCAGGCCGGCACCAGCACGACATCCGGAAACAGCGTTGCAAGCGTGTAGAGGCCCGACTTGAACTTCTGCGGCTCGCCAGCGAGGCCACGCGTGCCCTCGGGAAAGATGATGATCGAATCGCCGCTGGTCAGCGCTTCGATCAGCGGCGCGAGCGGATCAGGGCCTTCGGGCGCAGGCGGGAGCGCCGTTTCGACCACGGGTTCGGGCGCCGCCAGCGGCAACTGCACCGGCGCAGCCGGTTCCATCGAGGGCTCGATCCGCTCTGCCGGCCCGGCGGGCTTGGCAGGAGCGGCCGGCGGAGGTGCGGCGCCGCGCTCCACATACACCGCGTTGAACACCTCGGTCGTGATCCAGCGTTTGAACGGCGTGTTGGCCCAGTAGTCGCGCGCGGCGATGGGGCGCGTGATGGTGCGCAGTTCTTCGGGCAGCGCGGCCCAGATCATGACGAGATCGGCATGGCTCTGGTGGTTGGCAAAGTAGATGCGCTGCTCGGCCTTGGGCGGGCAACCGTACCAGCGTGCCTGGGCCCCGGTGAGAAGGCGCACCACGCCGAGCAACATCCACCCCACGAGCTTTGCCAACATGGCTTGATGATACGGGCCGGCCCGGCCGGCTCTTTCAGGGCAGCTCGGCTGACGGCATGCGCGCCACGATGGTGGCGGCCCGGCCGATGATGTAGGGCGAGGTCGGCCGGCGCTCGAAGAACTTGGGACTGGGCAACATCACCGCCAGCCGCGCCGCTTCGCTCGGATTGAGGCGCGCGGCCGGCTTCCTGAAGTAGTGCTGCGCCGCGGCTTCGGCACCGAAGATGCCCTCGCCCCATTCCACGCTGTTGAGGTAGATCTCCAGAATGCGGCGCTTGTCGAGCAGCACCTCGAGCATCGTCGCGAGCACCAGCTCCTGGCCCTTGCGCAGCAAGGTGCGTTCGCCGGACAGCAGCAGGTTCTTGGCAAGCTGCTGCGTGATGGTCGAGCCGCCGCGCAGGCGAGGCGGGCGTGCCGGCTTGCCGCTGGCAGCGGCCCTGGCTGCACGGCGCGCGGCGATTTCTTCTGCCTTGGCGTTGCGCTGGCGCGCTTTCTCTACTGCTTCCCACTCGACGCCCTGGTGATACATGAACTCACCGTCTTCGCTCGCGATCACGGCGCGCTTCAGCGTATCGGAAATCTGGTCGTAGGGCACCCACCGCTGCCGCCAGTCGCGCTCTCCATTGGCGCGGCCCCGGGTTGCGATCTGCCAGGCTTCGGAGCGCTGGAAGGTGGTCGATTGCGGGTCGATCACCGTCATCGCGGCGATGCGTGCAATAAAGAACAGTTCGAGCGCGAGTCCTGCGGCCAACAGGCACAGCACCCAGCGAAACAATGCGCGCATTACGGTCAGCGCGCGATTAACGCGCGCAACTCGGCCAGCACCTGGGCCGAGGGCGGGCGCACGCCGCGCCAGATCTCGAACGCCTCGGCAGCCTGTTCGAGCAGCATCCCGAGTCCGTCGCGCGGCATCGCGCCATTTTCCTTCGCCCAGGTCATGAAGCCGGCCGCGGCTGGTCCGTACATCATGTCGATCGCGAGCGCGCCGGGCTTCAGCACGCCAGCCGCCACCGGCACCGCGTCGCCCGCCAGGCTCGATGCGGTGGCATTGACGACCACGTCGAACCTGCCGCCTACGGTATCGAGCTGCTGCGCTTCGATCTCGGCATGGTGTCGCAGCGCGAGTGCGGCATGGCGCTGCACCAGCGACACCGCGTTGGCCAGCGTGCGATTCGCCACCACCACGCGGCGCGCGCCGGCATCGAGCAGCGGGCCCAGCACGCCGGCTGCGGCGCCGCCCGCGCCGATCAACAGCACATCGCGCCCCTGCAGTGCGACACCGGCGTTCAGCAGGATGTCGTTCACCAGGCCGATACCGTCGGTGTTGTCGCCATGCACGCCGTCATCGCGAAAGGCCAGCAGGTTGACGGCCTGCGCGAGCGCCGCACGCTCGCTCACATGCTGCGTGGCTGCGGCCGCGTCGAACTTGAAGGGCACCGTGATGTTGCAGCCGCGGGCACTGCCGGCCGGGTCGGCGCGGAACGCGGCCACCGCGTCGGCAAAACCGCCGAGCGGCACCAGGCGCCGGCCGTAGTCCAGCGTTTCGCCGGTGAGCTCGGCAAAGCGCGCATGAATCCAGGGCGAGCGGCTGTGCTCGATCGGATTGCCCATCACGCAGTACAAGTCCATGGCTTTCTCAGGGTGCGGAGGGGCGTGCCTCGAGCGTCTCGTCGCGCGTGAACCGGAATCGCGAGGGCAGCACGATCTGGTCGGTCTGGCGCCGCATCGCGTCCGAGAACTTGCCGAAGTTGCCGATGCTGCGCACGATCGCCTGGGCGCGCCGGTCGAGCAGCAGATTGCCCGAGCTCTCGACGATGTCGGCGCCGATCACGCTGCCGTCGTGGTTGATCGTCACCAGCATCGTCAGCGCGCCATAGAGCTTCTTGCCAGCCGCTTCGGGGAAGTGTTCGGTGCCGCGCGCCTCGATGCGGCGGCGCAGGGTGTCGACATAGATGGCATAGGCAGCCTCGCGCGTAGCCGGGCTCACGTAGCGCTTCTTGGGCCGCGCGTTCTCTTCGTTCACGCGCTTCTCGATTTCGGCCAGCAGTTCGACCAGCTGGCGCCGCTTTTCCTCGCGCGCGCTGTTCTCGGTCGGGTCACCCTGGTTGCGCGGGTCGGGCAGCGGCATCGCCGCGAGCTGCTGCTTGATCTGCGTCAGCAGCAGTTGCTGCTGCGCCTGCATCGACTCGACCTGGCGCTGGGCGTCTTCCGACGCGTCACCCACGGCGGTGAAGGCCGAGGGGGGCAGCGGGCTGGTGGCGCGGCCGCGGTCGAGATCGCCGCCGCCGGCCAGCGACTTCTGTGCGATCGCCTGCGCCTTGTCGGGCTTCTCGTTGGTCGAGGCGTTGACGAGAATGACCTCGAGTGCCGTTTCCTGGAACACGCGGTCGAAGGCCTCGGGGTTGGCGAAGCGCACCCCCAGCAACAGGCCGTGCGCCAGGATCGATGCTCCCAGCGCAATCTGCAGGACGCTGAAGTCGCGCAGGTTCATGCGGGCACGTTGTCTGTGGCGGCCTCGCTGTCGGCCAGATCGACAGCAATGGCGATGGGGCCCGCGACTTCTTCCTCGTCGTCGCCTCGGTCGTCTTCACCCTCCCCAGCCGCCGCATCGGGCGCGCTGTCGAGCCTTGCCAGCACCGTGCCGTGCACGTCGAGCGCGATCTCGTCGATGGCGCCGAGCTTCACGCGCAGGTGGGCACCGCGCTCCTGCGCGCCCGCTACCGGAAACACCAGCGGCAGCCCGTCGGCACGCACCAGCGCGCCGTTCGGCAGGTCTTTCATCACGGTCGCGTCGAGCTCGGTGATGCCCTGCTGCTGCAGGTACTTGAGCGTCCAGAAGCGTTCCATGCCGGCCTGGTAGCCGTTGTAGGTGCTGTAGGCGGCGTCGAAGCCCGAGAGGATCGAGAACAGGTCGGCGTCCTTGGGCTTGAACGGCGCGGCCAACGCGGCGGTCTTGCCATGGCGCACGGCCGCGATGATCTGCCACTGGTTGACCAGGTCGGTGTAGCGGCGCAGCGGCGAGGTGCTCCACGCGTAGCTCTTGACGCCGATGCCCGCATGCGGCGCCGGCCGGGTGCCCATGCGCACCTTGACGCCGGGCGCGAGGCTGGCCTGGCTGCGGTAGAGGCCAGGCACGCCGAACTCGCCGAGCCAGCTGCCCCAGGTGCTGTTGGCCAGGATCATGGCCTCGGCCACGATCAGGTCGAGCGGTGCGCCCCGGCGGCGCGTCGTGATCTGCACCTGCTCGTCGCCGGTCGGCTCGCCCGTGTTGCCTTCGAGGCGGAAGTTGTAGTCGGGCCGGTTGAAGTTCTCGGGCTTGCCGCGCACCACTTCGCGCTGCGCCTTGAGGCTGCGCGCCAGGCGGAACAGGAACGACAGCGGGTCGCGCAGCGCGGTGACCGTGGCCGGCGCGTCGCCGTTCGGTGTTGCCGCATCGGTCAACCATTCTTCGCTGACAAACGCGTCGAGTTGGTCGTGCCGCAGGTTCGCAACGATCGGCACGCGTTCCAGCCGTGTTTCAGTGGCTTTCAATTCGAGCGAGGCTTCGTCGAAGCTCGCGTAGAGCGACACGGCCGGACAGTCGCGGCCTTCCTGCAGTGTGTAGCTCGCCACGATGTCGTCGGGCAGCATCGTGATCTTGTAGCCCGGCATGTAGACGGTCGACATGCGCTGGCGCGCGACCTGGTCGATTGCACTGCCGGGCACCAGCGCGAGGCCCGGTGCGGCGATGTGGATGCCGATCGTCACGGTGCCGCTGCCGAGGCCCTGCACCGAGAGTGCGTCGTCGATTTCGGTGGTTTGCGAGTCGTCGATCGAGAACGCCTGCACGCCTTCGGCCAGCGGCAGCGCGTCGGTGATGGCCGGGGCCTGCAAGGCCGGGAAGGCGGTGCCCTTCGGAAAGTTCTCGAACAGAAAACGCTTCCAGTGAAACTGGTAGGCGGAATCGATGGCGCCGGCGCGTTCGAGCAGTTCGAGCGGCGGGCGCTGCGAAGCGCGCGAGGCCTCGACCACGGCGCGGTACTCGGGCGCATTCTTGTCGGGCTTGAACAGGATCTTGTAGAGCTGCTCGCGCACTGGCGCCGGACACACGCCGGCGGCCAGTTCGGACGCCCATTCGGCGATCTGGGCCAGCACGAGTTTCTTTTTCTCGATCGCGGCGAGCGCCTGCTGCACGATCTCGGCCGGCGCCTTCTTGAAGCGCCCCTTGCCGGCGC
>JBDUCH010000237.1:0-6666 GCA_040003555.1 Variovorax sp.
AGTTCCGGGTACGCCTGCTTGCTGATGCCGGCGCGGCCACCGCGGAAGTGCAGCATGGTAGGCGAGGGGATCGTCACCTTGGGCGTGTTGCCGGCCGCGACCTGGCTCTTGAGGTATTCAAAGTCGGCCAGCTGGATGTTCTTCGCGTGGGTGACCTTGTCGATCACGCGCATCACCGGCGGCGCCAGTTCCTCAGTGCCATCGGGCTTGCGGATGGTGACCGGAATGTCGGTCTTCACGCCGCCGAGCTGCTCGAGGAAGTCGATGTGAAAGTAGGTGCGACGGAACTCGCCGTCGGTGATGCTCTTCAGGCCGACGTCCTGCTGGAACTTCACGATCTCGGTGATGGCCTTGTCTTCGACGGTGCGAAGCTGTTCGGGCGTGATCTCGCCCCTGGCTTTTTGCTCGCGCGCTTCGAGCAGGTATTTGGGGCGCAGGAAACTGCCGACGTGGTCGAAACGGGCGGGCAGGGCGGCGTGCTGGGACATGGGGAACTCCGTCAATGCTGAGATGGGATCGAGCATCGTAGCGGCTTGCGTGTCGACAATGCTGGATACAGTAGAGTCAGTGTTTACCCTGAAAATGGGCAAAATCACTGGATTATTGGTCTTTTATGTATACATTAGGGATCCATGAACACCTCGCCCAGCTTCCCCCTGAACGCCTGGTATGCAGCGGCCTACGACGTCGAGGTCAAGCATGCGCTGCTGTCACGCACTGTCTGCAACCAGAAACTCGTGCTCTACCGCCAGGCCGACGGCCAAGTTGCGGTGCTCGAAGACGCTTGCTGGCACCGGCTGCTGCCGCTGTCGATGGGCCGGCTCGAGGGCGACGAGGTGGTGTGCGGCTACCACGGGCTGGTCTACAACGCGCAAGGCCGCTGCACCTTCATGCCGAGCCAGGAGACGCTGAATCCGTCGGCCTGCGTGCGCGGCTTTCCGGTGGCGGAGAAGCACCGCTTTGTCTGGATCTGGCCCGGTGACCCGGCCAAGGCCGACCCAGCGCTGGTGCCCGACATGCACTGGAACGACGACCCCGCCTGGGCCGGCGACGGCAAGATGATCCGCGTCGCCTGCGACTACCGCCTGGTGGTCGACAACCTGATGGATCTGACGCACGAGGCCTTCGTGCATGGCTCGTCGATCGGTAACCGCGCGGTGGCCGAAGCGCCCTTCGTCGCGACGCACGGCGACCGCTCGGCCACCGTGACGCGCTGGATGGAGAACATCGATGCGCCGCCATTCTGGGCCGCGCAGATCCGGCATGGCCGCGGCTACGAGGGCAAGGTCGACCGCTGGCAGATCATCCGTTTCGAGGGGCCGTGCACCGTCAACATCGATGTGGGCGTGGCCGAGGCCGGCAGCGGCGCGGTGCCAAAGAGCGACAGCGACAAGGGCGACCGCAGCCGCGGCGTCAACGGCTATGTGCTCAACACCATCACGCCCGAAACCGACAAGACCTGCCTCTACTTCTGGGCCTTTGCGCGCAACTACTGCATCGGCGAGCAGCGCCTGACGCACGAGCTGCGCGAAGGCGTGGCCACGATCTTCCGCGAGGACGAGCACGTGCTCGAGGCGCAGCAGCGCGCCATCGACGAACGGCCAGACTACGCGTTCTACAACCTCAACATCGACGCCGGTGCGATGTGGGCGCGGCGCCTGATCGACCGCATGGTCGAGCGCGAGCAGCCGCGTCGGCCGAGCATTCCGATCCGGCCGGCCGAGACGGTCGAGGCGCCGAAGTGAGTGCACTGCCGGTCGCGGCCCATGGCGACCCGGCCGAAGCTGGCGCGTCGCAGGCGGTCAAGGCTCAACTGCGTTTGCGCGAGATGGTGCTGGCCGGTGAACTGCCCGGTGGCGCGCGCATCGCCGAAGTGGCGATCTCCGAGCAGCTCGGCGTTTCGCGCACGCCGGTGCGCTCCGCGCTGATGCGGCTGGAGCAGGAAGGCCTGCTCGAAAGCCTGCCCAACGGCGGCTATGCGGTGCGGACCTTTTCCGAGCGCGACGTGTCGGACTCGATCGAGCTGCGCGGCACGCTCGAAGGGCTGTCGGCCCGGCTCGCTGCTGAGCGCGGCGTGTCGCCGGTCGTGCTGCGCGAAGCGCGTGCATGCCTGCAGCGCATCGACGAACTGCTGCGCGAGCCCGCGCTGGACGATGCCGCCTTCTCGCGCTACGTGGCCTTCAACGGCCAGTTCCATGCGCTGCTGTCGGAGCTGTCGGGCAGCGTGGTGATTGCGAAGCAGCTCGAGCGCATCACCAATTTGCCGTTTGCGTCGCCCTCGGGCTTTGTCGTGGTGCAGGCCAACTCGCCCGCCGCGCGCGACATGCTGCTGATCGCACAGGATCAGCATCGCCAGGTGCTCGATGCGATAGAGAGCCGCGAAGGCTCGCGCGCCGAAGCGCTGATGCGCGAGCACAGCCGGCTGGCGCAGCGCAATCTGCGCGAGGCGCTGCACGGCGCGCACGACCCTCCGCTGCCGGGCGTGCAACTGATCCGGCGCCGCAGCTGAACCCGAACCCAAAGAAGAGAAGAGACAGGCCATGCAGAGTTCCACCCGCTGGCGCGCCGCGCGCGTCGAAGCGCTGCGCGACATCACGCCGACCGTGCGCGAGTTCACCCTGCGCCCCCAGGATGCCAACGACATCAGCGCCGATTGGTCGCCCGGCAGCCATATCGAGGTCGAGCTGCTGCGCGAGGGCCGCCCGGTCAAGCGCTCCTATTCGCTGGTCGGCCAGCCCGATGGCGAGTGCTTTCGCATCGCCGTCAAGCGGCTCGACCAGGGGCAGGGCGGCTCGCGCGCGATGTGGCAACTCGCGGTCGGCGACCGGCTGCAGGTGAACGGGCCACGCAACCATTTCGGACTCGACCTGAACGCGCCGGCCTACCTGCTGGTGGCAGGCGGCATCGGCATCACGCCGATGCTGCACATGGCGCAGCATCTGCAGGCACGGGCGGGCCGGGCGCCGCTGCGCATGGTCTACGGTGCGCATGAAGAGGTCGAATTGGCCTACCGGCCATTGCTGCGCGAACTGCTCAACGAATCGTTCGCCGAGTTCGTCGCGTCCGAAGGGCGGCACATCGACATCGCCGCCGAGATCGCTGCGCTGCCCGCTGGCGGCCAGATGTACGTGTGCGGCCCCGTGCCGATGCTCGATGCGGTGCGCCGCCAGTGGGCCGCGTCCGGCCGGCCGGTGGCCGACCTGCGCTATGAAACCTTCGGCAGCAGCGGCCGCTTTGCGCCGCAGCCTTTTCGCGTTCAGGTGCCACGCCAGGGCGTCGACATCGTGGTGCCGGCCGACAGCAGCATGATGGACGCGCTGCATGCCGTCGGCGTGCAGACCCTGCACGACTGCAAGCGCGGCGAGTGCGGCCTGTGCGCGGTCGAGGTGCTGGCTCTCGATGGCGAGATCGATCACCGCGACGTGTTCCTGAGCGAGCACGAGAAGGCCGGCAACCAGCGCATCTGCACCTGCGTGTCGCGCGTGGTGGGCTCGATCGCTATTGATTCGGCATACCGGCCAGACGCCGACTGAGCTGCGCGATCATCGCGCAGCCGCTATATTCACCGCACAAATTCGCCACGCGGGTGGGCCGTCTAGGGAATTGCCAAGGGCCACGCTACGCCGCGCGGTGCACACAATAGCGCTCACCCGTCTTTACCGACAACAGGAGACTCATCCACCATGCAACGCCGCCGCCTCATTCACGCTGCCAGCCTCACCGCCCTTGCGCTCGCCATGCCGCTTGCGGCCCATGCCCAGGACAACAAGTTCAAGATCGGCCTGATCCTGCCGATGACCGGCCAGCAGGCCTCCACCGGGCGCCAGATCGAAGCGGCGGTGCGGCTCTACATGGCGCAGAACGGTGACACCGTGGCGGGCAAGAAGATCGAGCTGATCATCAAGGACGACGTGGCCACGCCCGACGTGACCAAGCGGCTGGCGCAGGAACTGATCGTCAACGACAAGGTGAACGTCATCGCCGGCTTCGGCGTCACGCCGGCCGCGCTGGCGGCCGCGCCGCTGGCCACGCAATCGAAGACGCCCCAGGTGGTGATGGCGGCGGCCACCTCCAGCATCACCGAAGCCTCGCCGTACATCGTGCGCTCCAGCTTCACGCTGCCGCAGGTGTCGGTGGCGATGGGCGACTGGGCGCCCAAGAACGGCGTCAAGACTGTGGTTACGCTGGTGGCCGACTACGGCCCCGGCAACGACGCTGAAAAATACTTCAGCGAGCGTTTCCAGCTCAATGGCGGCAAGGTGATCGAGAAGCTGCGCGTGCCACTGCGCAACCCCGACTTCGCGCCGTTCCTGCAGAAGGTGCGCGATGCCAAGCCCGACGCGCTGTTCGTGTTCGTGCCCTCGGGCGCCGGCGCGGCGGTCATGAAGCAGTTTCTGGAGCGCGGCATGGACAAGGCCGGCATCCGCCTGATCGCCACCGGCGACGTGACCGACGACGACCAGCTCAACGACATGGGCGACGGCGCGCTGGGCGTGGTCACCACGCACCATTACTCGGCCGCGCATCCCTCGGCGGCCAACAAGAAGTTCGTCGAGGCCTTCCAGAAGGCCAACCCGAAGATGCGCCCGAATTTCATGGCGGTGGGCGGCTACGACGGCATGCGCGTGATCTACGAGGCGCTCAAGATCACCAAGGGCCAGGGCGGCGGGGATGCGCTGCTGGCCGCGATGAAGGGCCAGGTGTTCGAAAGTCCGCGTGGCCCGGTGCTGATCGATGCGCAGACCCGCGACATCGTGCAGGACGTGTACCTGCGCAAGGTCGAGAAGAAAGACGGGCAGTACTACAACGTCGAATTCGACGTGATCAAGGGCGTGAAAGATCCCGGCAAGGCAAAGTAAGCAGCGACCGACGGAGCACCTGGCCACAGCATGCTGACCATTCTTTTCGACGGCATTGCCTACGGCATGCTGCTGTTCGTGCTTGCCGTCGGGCTGGCCGTGACGCTGGGGTTGATGAACTTCATCAATCTCGCGCACGGCGCCTTCGCGATGGCGGGCGGCTATCTCACCGTGTTCGCGATGCAGAAGCTCGGGCTGCCGTTCCTGGCCTGCCTGCCGCTGGCCTTCATCGTGGTCGGACTGGCCGGCGCGCTGCTGGAGCGCACGCTGTACCGGCCGATGTACGCGAAGCCGCACCTCGACCAGGTGCTGTTCTCGATCGGCCTCGCGTTCATGGCGGTGGCCTCGATCGACTACTTCGTCGGCTCCTCGCAGCAGAACGTGCAGTTGCCCGAATGGCTGCGCGGCCGCACCGAGGTCGGCGACGGTGCGCTGTTGCTCGGCATGGGGCACTACCGCATCTTCATCATTGCGGTGTGCGCGGTGCTCACGGTGGTGCTGCAGCTCATCCTGTCGAAGACGCGCTTCGGCAGCCGGTTGCGTGCGGCGGTCGATGACCCGCGCGTGGCGGCAGGGCTGGGCATCAACGTCAACGTGGTGTTCCTGGCGACCTTCGCCGTGGGCTCGGGCCTGGCCGGGCTGGGCGGTGCGCTCGGCGCCGAGATCCTCGGGCTCGACCCGACCTTTCCGCTCAAGTACATGATTTATTTCCTGATCGTGGTGTCGGTCGGCGGCACCTCGTCGATCACCGGCCCGCTCGCCGCCGCATTGCTGCTCGGCATTGCGGACGTGGGGGGCAAGTACTTCATTCCGAAGATGGGCGCGTTCACCGTGTACCTGCTGATGATCGCGATCCTCATGTGGCGGCCGCAAGGCCTCTTTACCCGCAAGGGAGGCCGTTGATGCAGGGCGCGGCCAAAGATTTCCAGGCGGCGCTGCTGCACAAGGCGCGCTGGCGGCCTTGGGAGTTCGCGGTGTGGCTCATCGCGTTCGCGCTGCCGCTGCTGGTGCCGTCCCATTCGCTGATGGTGAACGAGATCGCGATCGTTGCGCTGTTCGCGATGTCGCTGGACCTGATCCTCGGCTACGCCGGCATCGTGTCGCTCGGCCATGCGGCCTTTTTCGGCTTCGGCGCCTATGCAGCGGCGCTGTTTGCCAAGCTCGTGATGCCCGATCCGATGGTCGGCCTGGTTGTTGCCACGGTGCTGTCGGCGGTGCTGGGTGCGATCGCCAGCGTGACGATCCTGCGCGGCAGCGACCTCACTCGGCTGATGGTCACGCTCGGCACGGCGTTGCTGCTGCTGGAGCTGGCGAACAAGCTCGACTGGCTCACTGGTGGTGCCGACGGGCTGCAGGGCGTGGTCATGGGGCCGGTGCTGGGCCTGTTCGAGTTCGACCTGTTTGGCCGCACGGCGGCCTGGTACTCGCTCTCGATCGTGCTGATCCTGTTCCTGCTGATGCGCCGGATCGTGCATTCGCCGTTCGGCGCCACCCTCAAGGCGATCCGCGACAACCGGCTGCGCGCGATGGCAATCGGCATTCCGGTGGCTTCGCGGCTGGTCACGATCTACACGCTGGCGGCGGCCGTGGCCGGTGCGGCCGGCGCGCTGCTGGCACAGACCACCGGCTTCGCCTCGCTCGACGTGCTGGCCTTCGACCGCTCGGCCGACGTGCTGCTGATGCTGGTGATCGGTGGCGTCGGCTGGCTCTACGGCGGCATCGTCGGCGCGCTCGTGTTCAAGCTGCTGCAGGACTGGCTCTCGGCCGTGACGCCGCAGTACTGGATGTTCTGGATCGGCCTGATCCT
>JBDUCH010000238.1:0-6661 GCA_040003555.1 Variovorax sp.
GGTTCCGGTTCCGGTTCCGGTTCTGGGGCGGGCTCAGGGCGGCGGGGCATGCTGCTCCGCGAATGTCCCCCGCCGGCAGCCTGCGGCTGCCGGCTCCTCCTTTATTTCGCTGCGCAGCGTGCCCCACCCCCCCCGACACCCCAAGGCACGAAGCGCCAGCGCGAGATGCCCGTGCCGGCAAACGCATGAGTCGCCGCGCTCAGGGCACGGCCGGCTGCAGGTGCCACACGACGTTGAAGTCGAACGGCGTCCAGCGGCTCACCGTGACGCCGGCGCGCCGCAGGCCGCGCCCGGTCCAGGTGTTGCAGGTCTCGAACAGGTGGTAGCCGCCTTCGGCTTCGTAGAAGCCGTCGTCGTTGCCGTAGTGCGCGCCCGCGACCGGCACCGCACGGCCCGCAGGCAGCGTGGCGCGCACGTAGCCCGTGAGCTGTGCGTACTGCGCCTGCGAAAGCGGCAGGCGGTAGGCGCCGCGCCGCAGTTGCGCCCGCCGCAGGTAGCTCACGTGCATCAGCGCGCGGTTGCCGCCCACGAGTGCGCCGAGCGCGCGCGAAACCGTCAGGTCGGCCCAGGTCGGTGTGTGCAGGTAGAACTCGCGGTCGCCCCAGCCGATGGCGATGAATTCCGCGTCGGCCGGCACCGCGCGCGCCTGCGACGGCGGGAACAACTGCCCCCAGTCGATCGTCGTGGAGCGCACCGGGAACACATAGTCGGTGTGAACGCCGTTGCTCAGCACATAGGCCTCGACCGCTGCAGGCTCGGCCGGCGCGGCACCTGGTGCAGGCCAGAACATCAGCGCACTGGCCACGCCGAGATAGGCCGCGAACAGCACCAGCGGCAGCAGGAGCACGGCGGCGATCAGGCGGTAAAAGTGGTGACGGCGGCGCGGCATCGCGGCGGTCAGAACAGCGATGGCGTGGTGGCCGCTGCCGCGTTGGCAGCCGCCCGATGCGGCAGCGCCGCCGCGTCGCTGTCGGAACGCACCAGCGTGCCGACGCGCACGCCCAGCAGGCGCAGCGGGCGTTCCAGCGGCACGCGCTTGAGGCACTGGCCGGCGACCTGGCGGATGGTCTTGCCGTCGGCGGTGAAGGCGGCCACGGTCTGGTCGCGCGTGGCGATCCTGAAATCGTCGTAGCGCAGCTTGATGCCGATGGTCTTGCCCAGGTAGCCCTTGCGTTGCAGGTCTTCGCCCAGCTGCTCGCACAGGTGCGTGAAGATGGCACCGAGTTCGGCGCGGTCGCGCACCGCATGCAGGTCGCGGTCGAAGGTCGTCTCGCGGCTCATCGACACCGGCTCGCTCTCGGTCACCACGGGCCGGTCGTCGCGGCCCCAGGACACCTCGTGCATCCAGGCGCCGGTGGACTTACCAAAATTGGCGATGAGCCAGTCGCGCTCCTTCGCCGCGATCTCGCCCACCGTGCGGATGCCGAGCCGCTCGAGCTTGGCGTCGGCCTTCGGCCCGATACCGTTGACCTTGCGCGCGGCCAGCGGCCAGATCCTGGCTTCGAGGTCGCTCTCGTAGACGATCGAGATGCCGTTGGGCTTGTTGAACTCGCTTGCCAGCTTGGCGATCAGCTTGTTGGGCGCCACGCCGATCGAGCAGGTCAGCCCGGTGGCCTGCAGGATCGATTTCTGGATCAGCCGCGCCAGCACGCGCCCGCCTTCGCGCTGGCCGCCCGGCACGTCGGTGAAGTCGATGTAGACCTCGTCGACGCCGCGGTCTTCCACCACCGGCGCGATCTCGCGGATGGTGGCCTTGAACAGGCGCGAGATGCGCCGCACCTCGTCGAAATCCACTGGCAGCACGATCGCCTGTGGGCACAGCTTTGCCGCCTTCATCATGCCCATGGCCGAGCCCACGCCGAACTGGCGCGCGGCATAGGTGGCGGTGGTGATCACGCCGCGGCCCACGTAGTCTTTCAGCAGCGGGAAGGCGGAAATCGGCACCTCGTGCAGCGGCAGGCCGGCGTGTTCGCGCTGCAGGATCTCGTCCACCTTGCGGCGTCCGCCCCCGATCACCATCGGCAAGCCTTTCAGTTGCGGATAGCGCAGCAATTCGACGGACGCGAAGAAGGCGTCCATGTCGAGGTGCGCGATACGGCGAAGCAACGGGGCGGGCGGAAGGGGCGAAGGCACAGCCGGGTATTTTGGCGCGATGCCTGCAGCTTGCACTGCGCGGTGCAGCAGTCCATCATGAACGCATGCAAAACGTTGCCACCACGCTCTGGCACCGGCTCGACCTGCCGGGCCACGACGCCTGCCGGCTCGACCGCCAGGGCGACGCGTGGCAGCTCGACGGCACGGCGCTGTTCAGGCAGGCCGACGGGCGTGTTGCGCAACTGCACTACCGGGTGCGTTGCGACCGCAACTGGCATGCGCAGTGGGGCACGGTGCGCGGCTGGCTGGGTGGCAGCGCGGTCGATCTGTCGGTGGTGCGCAGCGCGCACGGCGAATGGAAGCTCAACGACGTGCCGGTGCCCGAGCTGGCCCATTGCGCGGATCTCGACCTCGGCTTCACGCCTGCCACCAACCTGATCCAGCTGCGACGCCTGAACCTGCAGGCCGGCGAGGCTGCCGATGCGCCGGCCGCCTGGCTCGACCTGGAAGAGGGCGGCCTGAGCCTGCTGGCGCAGCGCTACGAGCGGCGCAGCGAACACGGCTACTGGTACCAGGCCGACCGTTTCGACTACGCAGACCTGCTCCACGTCACGCCGGAAGGCTTCGTGCGCGACTATCCGGGGCTGTGGCTCGCCGAGCGCTAAGCCGGGCATCTCGCGAACCAGCCGGGCATTGCTGCGGCTCAGCAGGTTGGCGGCCATGCGCCACTAACCGCCCACGGCGCTGAATATCCAACGCAGCCGTTTGGCCAGTGCGTTTGGTGAATGCTTTTGCATTCACGGCGCAGTAGAGTTGCCGATCGAACAGGAGGCTCGATGCGCCGCTTCATCACCCTCGACATACGCACCGTCCCCGGTTCGGTGGTCGACTGCGGCGTGCCGGAAGAGCCTGCATCGGAGTTTGCCGACACCATCCACGGCACCGCGCACACCTTGCCCGAGGGTGCGCGCCTGCTCGACTACGAGATCGTGGGCTGCATCGGTGAAGGCGGTTTCGGCGTCGTCTACCTGGCCTGGGATCCCGCCCGGGCGGCGCATGTGGCGATCAAGGAATACCTGCCGGCGGTGCTGGCATCGCGCGCCAGTGCCTCGGCCGCGGTGGTGGTCAAGTCGCGGCGCCACGAGGACAGTTTTCGCAGCGGCATGCGCAGCTTCGTCAACGAAGCGCGAACGCTGGCGCAGTTCGATCATCCGTCGCTGGTCAAGGTGCTGCACTTCTGGGAAGCCAATGGCACGGCCTACATGGCGATGCCGTACTACGTGGGCCCGACGCTCGCACAGGCGCTGGCCGAACTCGGCCGCGCGCCCGAGGAAGGCGAACTGCGCCGCTGGCTGAACCCGATGCTGGATGCGCTCGACGTGCTGCACGCCGCCGACTGCTTTCATCGCGACATCGCACCCGACAACATCCTGCTCACCCAGGACGGCCCGGTGCTGCTGGACTTCGGCGCGGCGCGCCGTGTCATCGAGGGGGCGGGGCCATCGCCGACGGTGATGTTCAAGCCCGGCTTCACGCCGATCGAGCAGTACGGCCAGGTCGCCTCGATGAAGCAGGGCGCATGGACCGACCTCTACGCCCTGGCCAGCGTGGTGTACGCGGCCATCACCGGGCAGCCGCCGGCGCCGTCGATCGAACGGTTGATGGACGATCGGCTGAAGCCCCTCGGCGAACGGGCAGCCGGGCGCTATAGCGCGGCGTTCCTGTCCGCCATCGACGCCGCACTCTCGCTGCACCCGTGCGACCGGCCTCAGAGCGTGGCGGAGTTCAGGCAGCGGCTGCGCGAACCGGTGGCCCGAGCTGCGCCGCTGGAGCCATTGGAGGCATTGAAGTCATTGGAGCCATCGGAACCGCTGGCGCCGTTGCCAGTGTCGTTGCCGGTGCCGCTGCTCGCGCCGCACACGACGCCGGTGCCGTCGGCACGGCCCGGCCGCGGCGGGACCTTCGCAGTCGTCGCTGCCGTGTCGCTGCTGGGCCTGGCGCTCGCGGGCTATTTCCGAATCGGGGATCCGGTGTTGTCGGATCCGCCGCCGCCGCGCGTCGCTTTGCCGGCGATACCCGCTCCGGCGCCGGCGCCGGAGCTGGCGCTGGCGCTGGCGTTGCCGGCGACACCGGTTGTCGCACGCTCAGTCGAACCGCCGCGGCCTGCAGATCCGCAGCAGGCGGCAGAGCCGCTGGCGCAGATCGACGCGCTCGGGCCGGCGGTGGCCGCGGCCATCGTGCCCGCGCGCGCCGCGCCGCTCGCTGTGCGTGAAGCGCGCAAGCCCGCGGTCGAGCGGCCGATCCGCGCCGCTGTAGTTCTGTCGGCGCCGCCGCTGGCAGAAAGCCCGCGCGCCCCCTCCCGCTGCACCGAGATTCTTCAACGCGCCTCGCTGGAGTCGCTGACCTCCGGCGAGACCGCTTTCCTCAAAAAGGAGTGTGAACGATGACACCGATCTCCCTCACCTGCGAGCGCCGGCGGCACGCCGCCGCCTGTCTGGGCACCGTGCTGCTCGCGTTGGGCCTGGCCGGTTGCGCGGCGCCGCCTGCGGCGTCGTCGAAGACCGAGCTGCCGTTCGAACAGGCCGTCGCGAATGCTACCGACGGGCTGGTCGCACAGACCCAGAAGCTGCCGGGCTTCCTGGCACAGGTCGGCGCCCGGCGCAGCGTGGTCATCGACCCGATGATCGACGCCGGCAGCGCGCAGCAGACCGCGGCCACGCAGGCGCTGCAGAGTCGCGTCATCGCGCGCATGACCACGAAATTCGAGTCCGTCGAGATCCTGCCGTTCGAGCGCGCCAATCTGGCCAAGGCGCGCTACCTGCTGACCGGCACGATGACACGCCTGTCGACCGGCCAGCCGCAGAGCCCGTTGCAGATCGATCTTGCGCTGACCGAACTCGGCAGCGGCACCGTGGCTGCGCATGCATCGGCCGTGGCACGCGACGAGGGCTTGGATCACACGCCGTTGCCCTACTACCAGGACATTCCGGTGCCCACCCGCGACCTGGTGATCGAAAGCTACGTGCGCACCACGGCCACGCCGCAGGGGCAGCGCGCCGACCCCTATTACCTCCAGCGCATCGCGGTGGCGCCGGTGATCCAGCAGGCGACCACGCTCTACAACGCCGAGCGCTATCAGGACGCGCTGGCCCAGTACAACGCGGTAGGTGGCTCGGCCGAGGGAGAACAGCTGCGCGTGCTCAACGGCATCTATCTCAGTTCGGCCAAGCTGGGGCGCACGGCCGAGGCAGAGCAGGCGTTCGGCAAGATCGTCTCCTATGGCATCGCCAACCGGCAGCTCGGCGTCAAGTTCCTGTTCAACCCGGGCGGCACGGTGTTCTGGTCGGAGCCGCGGATCAGTGGCCCCTATGCGATGTGGCTGCGCGAGATCGCGAAGGCCAGCGCCGATGCCAGGGTCTGCATGGAGGTCGTCGGCCACACCAGCCACACCGGCTCCGTGGCCTACAACGACGGGCTCTCGCTGCAGCGGGCGCGCTTCGTGCGGCAGCGGTTGATCGGCGAGTCGACTGCGCTGCGCGACCGCACCACCTTCAGCGGCAAGGGCTTCCGCGAAAACATCATCGGCAGCGGCACCGACGATGCGGCCGATGCGCTGGACCGCCGGGTCGAATTCAAGATCGTGGGCTGCGGCGCCGCCGCCGCGTAAGGCGCACGCACACGGCTCCCACATTCCTCCGTTTTCGGGATCCACAGTCGGATCTCGACGACGAAGGAAACCCGTGTGAGCGACATCACTGCAGAACAACTTGAAAGCGCGAAGCAGTCGATCGTCGGCGTGATCGCGGCGCTCTTCGAAATTCGGCAGTCATCCGGCTGCGGGCATCCGCGCACGGTCGGATTCGCATCCGATTCGCCCGCAGCGCAGGGCGTGGCGATGCACGAGATCCAGCTGGCCCAGCGGGTCAACGCCGGTGTCCACATGTGCCTCGCCGTCGCCGCGGCTGCGCTGGAAGTTGCCGGCGACCTGTTGGACGATTCGAACAACCTCATGGCGAACGACCGCGAGCGTGTGCTGCAAAGCTGCGCGAAAGACGTCAAGTTCGCAGGCGAAGCCGCGTTCCGGGCCGCACGCATTCTGTCGGATGCAAGAGCCTGAACGGCAGCGGTGCCAAGGCTCGCGTCGACTCAACTTTTCTCCTCGATTGCAACGCACAGTGCAGAGCGAAATCTGCAAAGGATCAGTGATGGCAGTTCATAACGTTTCGACATGCACACCCGCAGTTCTGCGAAGGCCCGTGTTCGGCAGCCTGGCCCTGATGGCGCTGGCAGGTTGCCATGCCGGTGGCACCAGCGAATTTGCGGCCGACTGCCCCCACAGTCTTTCCACACTGGCGCCGATCATGGCGACGAGTAGCCGGAACCCGCCGTGCATGACGGCGCAGCCTGATGTGGCGGTGGCTTCCACGCCTCGCGCGACAAAGAACCGCAGCCCTTCGGCAGTCGCTTTCGCACGATGAGCATCATCTTCCGTAGATTTTCCCTGCGCGTCGCGGTCGCTCTGGTAGCGAGCGCATTGGCCGCCACCGCTGCGTGGGCCGTGGAGCCC
>JBDUCH010000239.1:0-6636 GCA_040003555.1 Variovorax sp.
ACGTAACCAAAGCCGGTATCAGGATTGGTGGGGCTGATGCCAAAAATGACCAGTGCGCCCTTCTCGGCGAGCCGGAACGCCTGGCTCGCACTCGCGACGAAGGCGTCGACATCCGGCACCAGATGGTCGGCTGACAGCACCAGCATCACGGTGTCGCCGCCGAAATCCTTGGTGCATTGCAGCGCGGCGAGCGCGATGGCTGGCGCGGTATTCCGCCCCTTGGGCTCGAGCAGGAGTGTCGCCTTGGGCGGATCGGCCATCTGGCGGAGCACGTCTTTCGTTAGAAAAAGATGATCCTTGTTGGTCACCACCATCACATCGCCGGTTCCGCAAGCCTGCCCGCGCTCGATGGCTTGCTGCAGCAAGGTGGAGCCGCCCAGCTTCATGAACGGCTTGGGATACGCCTGGCGAGATGCGGGCCATAACCTGGAACCTGCGCCCCCGGAGAGCACAACTGAAAGGACGCGCATTATTTTCCTGATAACTGGACGGGCGATAATTTTACCGGCCCCGGCCCGGCAGCTTCAGAAGACAGGGCCGGTGGCCTCTGTCCCCCAATTGCACTATTACCCCAATTCCGAGTGATGTTCACCAAGCCAATGCTGCCGGCAGCGCACCAGCCCAAGCCGCGCCGAACGCGCAGCGCTGGCCCGGACAAGGCCCTGATGCACCGGCGGATCGATGCGCTCGAAGCGCAGGTGAATGCCCTTGAGGGGCACATCGGCGCCATGCAGCAATCGACCAGTTGGCGCATTTCGGCGCCGGTCCGCTGGCTGAGTCGGCAACTGCAGCGGGTCAGGGGAGGGGGAAGCCTCGACTCGATCAAGCGCGTCGACACCTACGCGGAATGGATTCGACTGTACGACGCGGCGGCATCTTCGCCGCAAGCCGGCTCATCCGTCGCAGCGCAAGACGATCCTACACCGCGGATGTCGATCTTCCTCGTCGCGAACGCCGGAGGAGCGCCCTTGCTCGCCGCGTCTGTCCGTTCCGTCATGGCCCAGACCTGCGCGGCGTGGGACGTGGTGATTGTCGTCGACCCCGACGATCTGAGCGCCGCGCGCACGGCGCTGGCCGAAGCGGCAGCACCACCGGCCCGCATCAAGCTGTGCGACGTATCTTCATACGGGTCGACGGCTGCGGCTTGCAACAACGCCCTGGCCCATGCCGACGGCGATTGGGTCGTGCTGATGACGGCCGGCGACGTTCTGCCGCCTCACGCACTGGCTCAATTGGTGGCCGAAATCGTCGACCACCGGGATGCACGAATCATCTATTCGGATGAGGACGCGCTGGATGCGAAGGGCGCACGTGTTGAACCGCGATTCAAGCCGGACTGGAACGTCGACCTGTTCTATTCGCAAGACCTGATTTCCCGTCTGGGCGCGTTCGAACGCGGCTTGGTCGGCGCGGTGGGCGGCTTCCGCGAAGGATTCGACGGGGCCATGGGCTATGACCTCGCGCTCAGATGCCTCGAAGGGCTGCGCCCCGGGCAGATTCGCCATATTCCGCGTGTGCTTTGCCACCGGTTCTCCGATGCCGCGATGCCGGCACCCGCCGTTGCCCGGGCCGAGGCATCGGCGCTGGTGCAGCATTTCGGCCGGACCGCCACATCGGCACGGGTGCTTGAAAGCGAAGAGGGGCGGCGCGTGCAGTACCAACTGCCACCCGATGTGCCCCTTGTCACACTGATCATTCCCACGCGCAATGCCGCACCGCTGCTGCGGCAATGCGTCGAGAGCATCGCGGGCGCAACGACATATCCGAACTACGAGATCCTGCTCATCGACAACGGCTCCGACCAGGCCGACGCGCTGGCCTACCTGGCCTCGCTGAACGGGCAGCCGGGGATCACGGTGATTCGTGACGACCGCCCCTTCAACTATTCGGCGCTGAACAACATGGGCGTCGGGCATGCGCGCGGCGAGCTCATCGGGCTCGTCAACAACGACATCGAGGTGATCTCGCCCGATTGGCTTGACGAGATGGTGTCCCTGGCGCTGCAGCCAGGCGTCGGCGCGGTGGGCGCCAAGCTGCTGTATCCGGACGAGACGGTTCAGCACGCCGGTGTGCTGCTGGGCGTGGGCGGCGAATCCGGCGTTGCGGGGCATGCCAACAAGTTTCTGCCGGCGTGGCAAGGCGGCTACATGAACCGCGGCCTGGCGATACAGTCGTTCTCTGCGGTAACGGCCGCTTGCCTGGTGGTGCGAAAGGCCCTCTACGAGCAGGTGGGCGGCCTGAACGAGGTCGACTTGAAGGTCGCCTACAACGACGTGGATTTCTGTCTCCGATTGCGCGAGGCCGGATACCGGAACGTCTGGACGCCCCATGCGGAGCTGTTCCACCACGAGTCTGCGACGCGGGGGGCGGATGTGACGCCGGCACAGCGCGAGCGTTTCGATCGGGAGCATGCGTACATGAGGAAGCGCTGGGGCGCCCTGATCGCCAACGACCCCGCCTACAACCCCAACCTCACGATTCACGCGGAGAACTTCGGCCTGGCCTGGCCGCCGCGCGTGCCCTGGATCAGCGGCGCGGCAAAGCCATGAACCAGGCGCTCGCCATCTCCGTCGCCCTCTGCACCTACAACGGTGCCCGCTTCATCGAAGAGCAGGTGCGCAGCATCTGCCTGCAGACCGTGCCGCCGGCAGAGATTGTCCTGTCCGACGACGCCTCCACCGACGATTGCATCGAGCGCGCCCGGGCGTCGCTCGAGGCCTGTGCGCAGGAGCGGCCCGGTCTTTCGATCACGCTGAAGGTGTTGCGCAACGCCACGTCGCTGCGCGTCACCAAGAACTTCGAGCAGGCCGCCAGCGCCTGCAGCGGCGACCTGATCGCGCTGTGCGACCAGGACGACGTCTGGTATCCCGATCGCCTGGCGCGCATGGTGGCGGAGTTCAGCAGGCGTCCCGAGCTGCTGCTGCTGCACAGCGATGCGCGACTGGTCGATGGCCAGCGCAAGGATCTGGGCCAGTCGCTGTTCCATGCGCTCGAGGTGCAGCGTTTCGAGCTCGACTGGATTCACTCGGGGCGCGCCTTCGATGTGTTCCTGCGCCGCAACCTGGTGACGGGTGCGACCACGATGTTCCGGCGCGCCCTGCTGGTGCCTGCATTGCCATTTCCGAAGGAGTGGGTGCATGACGAGTGGCTGGCCATCGTGGCGTCGGCGATCGGCCGCGTCGACCTGATCGAGGACGCGCTGATCGAATACCGGCAGCACGAGAACAACCAGATCGGTGCGCGCCGCGACAGCTTTCTGGGCAAGGTGAAGAAGGCACTCGCTTCACGCGGCAATACCCATGCGGATCGGGCGTTCAAGGCGGAGCTTCTGTTGACCCGGCTGCTCACGCTCGGCGAGCGCGTTGAACCGGATACCATCCGCAAGTTGCGCGACAAGCTGGTGCATCAGCGCTTCCGGGCTGCGCTCCCGCCATCGCGCGTGGCGCGCTGCCTGCCGGTACTGCGCGAGGCCTTGACCGGCCGCTACAACAAGTTCGGCCGCGGTGCACGCGGCGTGGTGCGCGATCTGTTCGAATCTGTCTGAATAAAACCTGTTCCCGAATGCCTGACGAAAACGCCATCACCGCCGCTGCGAGGCCGAGCGTCGTCGTGGTCATCCCGTTCTACAACGGCGCCGACTTCATCGAGCGTTCGGTCAAGAGCGTGTTCAACCAGACGGTTCCGGCGCACGAAGTGATCGTCGTCAACGATGGCTCGCGGCCAGAAGAGCGCGAAGCGCTGGGGGCTTTGGCCGCGCGCTATCCGTTCAAGATCGTCGACAAGGAAAACGGCGGCCAGGGCTCGGCGCGCAATGCCGGCGTGGCCGCTTCCAGCGCGGATTTCATCTGCTTCCTGGATCAGGACGACTTCTACCTGCCGAACCACATCGAGATCCTGGTCGACGGGATTCCCGCCGGTGATGCGCGTTTCGGTTTCGTCTACGCCGATCTGTACGAGGCCGATGTCGACGGCAATGTGGTGCGCACCTCGCTCGTGAAGGAGCATGCGAAGAACCACCCCAAGCGCAGCATCTTCGACCTGTTGCGCTACGACATGTTCGTGCTGCCATCTGCGGCACTGGTGAGCCGCGTGGCGTTCGATGCGGTGGGCGGCTTCGATGGCCAGTTCATGGGCTACGAGGACGACGACCTCTTTCTTCGCATTTTCCGCCGGGGCTACAGCAACCATTTCATCGATCGTGCCGTCACGGTCTGGTGCATCCACACCGAAAGCACGTCGTTCGGCATCCGGATGATCCGCAGCCGCTTCCGCTATTTCAAGAAACTGATCGCCATGTTCCCCGACGAGCCGCGGCGCGGGCGCTTCTACTTTCGCGACCAACTGGTGCCGAGGTTCGGCAAGTTCTTCGTCGATCACGCCATCGAGGCGATCAAGCTTGACAACGAGTACCGCGGCGAGATGTTCGATTACCTGTCCGAATACACCGACATGGTGCTCGCCAACCCCTACATGGGCCGCCGCCGCAAGGTCAAGCTCTGGGTCACGCGCTTCTTGCTGTCGCACAGCACACCCGGCATCGTCCGGGCGATCGGCTCGGCCACCAAGCTGCCGGTGATCCGCGGCTTTCGCAAGATCTACAAGACCGAGGCCTGATTCCCGCCTCGCACCGCCCTGCGAAACTGCCAGAACGCGCCGGAGCCCCAAACCTTGAGCAGGCTGGTGACGTGCCAGTAAAGATGCTTGCGGCTCGTGCGGCTGGCGCGGCGCGCATCGTGCAGCGCCAGCAGGTCTTCGGCCACCTGCAGCTTCCATCCCGACAACTGCGTGCGCGCACAGATGTCGAAGTCTTCGCCGTACATGAAAAAGCGCTCGTCGAAGCCACCGACTTCGCGGTACGCGCGGCTGCGAAACAGCATGAACAGGCCGGGCACCCATTCGGGCACGGCCGGAATGGCATACCCCGGCCGCTTGCGCGTCAGGATCTCGAGCGGCGTGATGATCGCGCGGTGCTGTTCGGGCTGCGTCTTGCCGGGCTCTAGGATGCGCGGTGTCAGCAAGCCGGCATCCGGCGCAGCCTGCGCGGCCAGCGGCGCGATCACGTCGTTGTCGAAGCGCATGTCCGGATTGAGCACCAGAAACCATTCGGAATCGCAACGCCTGAAGGCCTGGTTGTGGTTGGCCCCGAAACCCATGGCCGCAGCGTTCTCGATCCGTTCGACCGGAAACTGCCACGACAAGCCCGCCAGCACATCGGTTTCGGGAATGTTGAGGGTCAGCAGCACCTTGGCGATCGACCCGGCGCTGAACCGGTCCAGTTGCTCCAGCAACGGCCGGATCAGCGCCAACTGACCGTGGCTCACGATCGAGACGGTGATGGGCTTGGGGGCGAGGGAAGGGGGCGTGGGCATGGTCTAATTTCGACCGGGAATTCTAGGGTTCCCGCTCCATCCCCATGATTGCCCTGATCGTCATCAGTTTCCTCCTCTCCGCGGTTGCCGTGCTGGTGTTCATGCGCCGCGCGCGGCGCCATGCGCGGCGCTATGCGGCCGACATGCCACAGCGCTTTCACAAGGGGCACGTGCCGCGCCTTGGCGGCGCCGGAATTTTCATCGGCATGGGCGCCGCCTGGCTCGCGGCCGGGTGGGCCGGCGACCCGTTCAACGTGGGCTGGCCGGTCAAGGCCTCGGGCTTGATGCTGTTGTGTATCGCGCCGGCCGTGCTGGGCGGCATCACCGAAGACGTGACGCAGAAGGTCGAGGTGCGCTGGCGGCTCGGGCTGACCATCGGCTCGGCCTTGCTGCTGTGCTGGCTGCTCGGGCTCGGCGTCTACCGCACCGGCTTCCCGATCGTCGACGGCTGGATGCGCACCGTGCCCTATGTCGCCGTGTTGTTTGCGGCGCTGGCGATCGGTGGCCTGCCGCATGCCTTCAACATCATCGACGGCTACAACGGCCTCGCCGGCACCGTGGCCGTGCTGGTGTGCCTTGCGATCTCGCATGTGTCGCTCCAGGTCGGCGACCGGCAACTCGCTGCAATGGTCATCTGCCTGGTCGGCGCGACGCTGGGCTTTCTGATGTGGAACTACCCGCGCGGCAAGATCTTCGCGGGCGACGGCGGTGCCTACGTCTGGGGCATCGTCATCGCCGTGGCCTGCGTGATGCTGGTCAAGCGGCACCCGACCGTCTCGCCCTGGTTCCCGATGCTGCTGCTGATCTACCCGGTGTGGGAGACGCTGTTCTCGATCTACCGCAAGCTGGCGCGCGGCCAGTCGCCGGGTACGGCCGACGCGCTGCACTTCCACCAGTTGATCTTCCGCCGCATCGTGCGCGTGGCCTTCGAGGACAACGAGGCGCGCCAACTGCTGGCGCGCAACAATCGCACCTCGCCCTACCTGTGGATGTTCGCCGCGCTGTCGGTGGTGCCGGCCGTGCTGTTCTGGAACAACACCATCGTGCTGATGCTGTTCTGTCTTCTGTTCGTCACGACCTACGTCGTCGCCTACCTGATGATCGTGCGCTTCAAGGTGCCGCGCTGGCTGCGGCCCTAGCGATACCGGCAAAATGCGCCGACTTTCACCTGTGCCATTTCCCCCATGACCGACCCCGTCCTGAACATCCCGCCGCGCGACAAGGCCGAAATCCTGGCCCAGGCGCTGCCGTACATCCGCAAGTTCCA
>JBDUCH010000240.1:0-6622 GCA_040003555.1 Variovorax sp.
CGCGCAACCAGATCGCCGATGTCGAGTTCAGCCCCGAAGACGGCTATCGCAGCGACATGGACTTTCTGTGTCGCGTGCTGGAGGCCGTGATCGCGGAGGGCGCCACCACCATCAACGTGCCAGACACCGTCGGCTATGCGATCCCCGAGCTCTACGGCACCTTCATCAAGACGCTGCGCGAGCGCATTCCGAACAGCGACAAGGCGATCTGGTCGGTGCATTGCCACAACGACCTGGGCATGGCGGTGGCCAACTCGCTGGCCGGCGTGAAGATCGGCGGCGCGCGCCAGGTCGAGTGCACGATCAACGGCCTTGGCGAGCGCGCGGGCAACTGTTCACTCGAAGAGGTCGTGATGGCCGTGAAGACCCGCAAGGACTACTTCGACCTGACGATGAACATCGATACCCAGCACATCCTTGCGGCCAGCCGCATGGTGAGCCAGACCACCGGCTTCGTGGTGCAGCCGAACAAGGCCGTGGTCGGCGCCAATGCCTTCGCGCATGCCTCGGGCATTCACCAGGACGGCGTGCTCAAGGCGCGCGACACCTACGAAATCATGCGTGCCGAGGACGTGGGCTGGAGCCACAACAAGATCGTGCTGGGCAAGCTCAGTGGCCGCAACGCTTTCAAGCAGCGCCTGCAGGATCTCGGTGTGAGCATGGACAGCGAGGGCGACGTCAACGCTGCCTTCGCGCGGTTCAAGGAACTGGCCGACCGCAAGAGCGAGATTTTCGACGAAGACATCCTCGCGCTTGTCAGCGACGAAGACGGCTCGCACGTTGGTGAGCAGTTTGCATTTGTGTCCCTGTCCCAGCACAGCGAAACCGGCGAGCGTCCCCACGCCCGGGTCGTGTTCTTGGCCCATGGCAAGGAAGTCACCGGTGAGTCCGATGGCAATGGCCCGGTTGATGCTTCGCTCAAGGCGATCGAGTCGCACGTGAAAAGCGGGGCAGAAATGGTGCTTTATTCCGTGAATGCGATCAGTGGATCGACCGAAAGTCAAGGCGAAGTGACGGTACGGCTGCAAAATGCAGGACGGGTGGTCAACGGAGTGGGTGCCGACCCTGACATCGTTGTCGCGTCGGCCAAGGCATATCTGAGTGCTCTCAACAAGTTACAGAGCCAAGCTGAGAGAATCGCGGCCCAAGGCTAGGTTTTAATGCGTTCTTTTGTTTTCGATTGAAGAAGAGGATGCAAGTAACTGATATTGCGTGTCTTTTTGTATTTCGATAAACTGCGGTTCTCATTCGTCGCCGCTGGAGAGTTTTAAATGCCCGAAGCCCGTCTTCATCGAGTTTCCCGCCAGCGGCTCCTACCCGCCTTTCGCCTGATCGCCGTTGCGCTGTGCGCCACGGCGTTTTTCTTGCCGGCAGCCCAAGCCGCCAAGAAACAGGCGCCGGCCGCCAAGAAGTCGCAGGCCGCTACGCCCGTCAAGCACAAAGCCGGCGCCGGCAAGAGCGCGGCCGCCAGCAAGGCTGCGGGCAGCGCTGCCATTGTCCGTACCGCCAAGGCCGAGCGCGGTGACAGGGCCGACCGGTCGGTGCGCGGTGGCCGCAACGTGGTGGCCACGATCCGCACGCGCAACGGCAAGACTGTGGTTGCGGTGCAACGTCATTCGGTGGTGCGTGTGGTCGAAGCAGCACCGCCGCGGTTGTCGTATGGCCAGATCGCCGGCCTGCACGGCGCCGACGACGCGCTGGATCTCAAGTCGAGCGTGGCCCTCGTGATCGACCAGGACACGCGCGAAGTGCTGTTCAGCAAGAACGACCATGCCGTGCTGCCGATCGCCTCGATCACCAAGCTCATGACCGGCCTGCTCGTGAGCGAAGCCCGTTTGCCGATGGATGAGCCCATCACCATCACCCAGGACGACGTCGACACCGAAAAGGGCAGCCGCTCGCGCCTGCGGGTCGGCACCACGCTGTCACGCGGTGAGCTGCTGCACCTGGCGCTGATGTCGAGCGAGAACCGCGCTGCCCATGCGCTCGGCCGCACCTATCCAGGCGGGCTTGTCACCTTCGTGAGCATGATGAATGCCAAGGCCAAGCTGATCGGCATGAAGGACACCCGCTACGTCGAGCCGACCGGCTTGTCGAGCCTCAACCAGTCGAGCGCGCAGGATCTGGCGCTGCTGGTCAATGTCGCATCGACCGACGCAACGGTGCGCCAGCTGTCGACCTCGCCGGACTACCAGGTCGAAGTCGGCAACCGCATGCTGCAGTTCAACACCACCAACCGGCTGGTGAAGAGTCCTGACTGGGAAATTGGCGTGCAAAAGACGGGCTACATCTCCGAGGCGGGTCAGTGCCTTGTGATGCAGACCAAAATCGCCGGCCGCAAGCTCATCATGGTGTTCCTCGACTCGGCCGGCAAGCTGAGCCGCATCGGCGATGCCGAGCGCGTGCGCCGGTGGGTCGAAGCAACCCAGGTGATGTCCCCGGCTGCCGCCCACCACCAGCAGAGCGTGACGGTCGGCGTTGCCGGCTGATATCGAAACGGCCTTAGGTCGGCGCGCTGGCGTTGTGGCCGAGAGCGCCTGAAATCTCGTTCGCCGTGGCCTGAAGCTTGGGCAGCCAGCCATCGTCCAGGCGGTCTGCGGGCGCCGAAATCGACAGCCCCGCAATCAGCTTGCCCTGGTCGTCGTAGATGCCGGCGGCCATGCAGCGCACTCCCAGTTCCAGTTCTTCGTTGTCACGTGCAATGCCGTACTGGCGCGCCTTGGACAACTCGCGCTCCAGCGCCGGCAACTGCGTGATGCTGTTGCGCGTATGGCCGGCCAGCCCGGTGCGCGTGGCATAGCTGCGCACGCGCTGCGGGTCGTCGGCCGCCAGGAACAGCTTGCCGGTGGAGGTCAGGTGCAGCGGTGCCCGCCCGCCGATGGCCCGCACCACCTGCATGCCGGAGCGCTCGCTGTAGGCGCGCTCGATGTAGACGATTTCGTCGCCTTGCCGCATGCTGAGGTTGACCGGCTGCTGCGTGAGCTTGTGCAACTCGCGCATCGGCGTGAGCGCCGCGTCGCGCACGTTCAGCCGGCCCTTGACCAGATTGCCCAGTTCGAGCAGCCGCATGCCGAGCCGGTAGCTGCCGGCCTCGGGGCGATCGACGAAACGGCCAACGGCCAGATCGTTCAGGATGCGGTGCGTGGTCGATGGGTGCAGACCCGTCTTCTCGCTGATTTCCTTGAGCGAAATCGCTTCCTCGCGCGAGGCCAGCACGTCGATCAGCGAAAACATGCGTTCGATCACCTGGATGACAGGCGTCGCAGGAACGTCGGATTGGGGTTTTCTCATGGACGGCAGGGCGAGTTAAGCACCTGCCATTTTACGTTGTGAAATCGTTGTGCGCTTGCCAGCGCCCGTCGACCAGGACTTCATGCGGCGTGTAGCGCGCCTTGTAATTCATCTTGGCGCTGCCTTTGATCCAGTAGCCAAGGTAGACATGCGGCAGCCCCAGCGTGCGGGCCTGCTCGATCTGCCACAGCACGCCATAGTTGCCGTAGCCCGCGCCCGCGTCGGGTTCGTAGAACGTGTAGACGGCCGACAGCCCGTCGTTCAGCACATCGAGAATCGACACCATCTTGAGCGCACCCGCACTGCCGTCGGGCAGCGTCTCGCGGAACTCGACGAGGCGCGAATTGACCCGGCTTTGCAGCAGGAACTGCGTGTACTGGTCGATGCTGTCGTGGTCCATCCCGCCGCCAGCATGCCGGCCGTTCTGATAGCGCAGATAGAGCTGGTAGTGCTCCGGCACGAAGCACAGCTTGAGCACGCGTGCCTGCAGGCTGCCATGTTTGGCCATCGCCCGGCGCTGGCTTCGCGTCGGCACGAACGCGTCGACCCGCACCCGCAGCGGCACGCAGGCGTGGCAGCCGTCGCAGTAGGGGCGGTAGGTGAACATGCCGCTGCGCCGGAAGCCGGCCAGCACCAGGTCGGAGTACGCGTCGTTGTGGATCAGGTGGCTCGGTGTCGCGACCTGGGAGCGCGCCTGCCGATCCGGCAGGTAGCTGCACGGGTAGGGCGCCGTTGCATAGAACTGCAGCGTGTGGAGCGGGAGATCCTTGAGGTGCGTCACGTCGGTTTGAGGGTTCGCGCAGACAGGAGTTCGGCCCAGTATACGGGCGTGAATTGCCATGCAGGGCCGGGTTGTACGCGGGCGCGTGTCACGTGCGCCACGAAGTCCGCGCGCCGCATTTCCCGCGCGCCCAGGCTGGCCAGATGGGCGGTGTTCTGCTGGCAGTCGATCATCGGCATGCCGTGGTGCCGGCAGAAGGCCACCAGCCCGGCCAGCGCGATCTTGGACGCGTCGGGCTGGCGCGTGAACATCGATTCGCCGAACACCGCACGGCCGATCGAGACGCAGTACAACCCGCCCGCCAGCTTGCCGTCGATCCAGGTCTCGACACTGTGCGCATGGCCGGCCCGGTGCAGCGCAATGTAGGCATCGACCATTTCCGGCACGATCCATGTGCCCGACTGGCCAGCCCGCGGTGCCGCGGCGCAGGCCCGGATCACGGCTTCGAAGTCGTGGTCGAAGCGCAGTTCGCAGCCGGCACTCTGGCGGAAATGCTCGATCGTCTTGCGCAACGAGCGATGCAGCCGAAAGCGTGCCACCTCGAGCACCATGCGCGGGTCGGGGCTCCACCAGAGAATCGGCTGGTTGTCGCTGAACCAGGGAAAGATCGCGCTGCCATAGGCTTCCAGCAAGCGCGCGACGCTGAGTTCGCCGCCCGCTGCCAGCAGGCCGGGCACGGGCGCGTCGGGCCCCCAGGCGGAGGCTGCGTCAGGAAGGGGTTCGCCAGCGGCGAGCCAGGGGATTTGCATGGTGCAGGTATACACGCGTTTGCGTTTGCGTCTGCACTGCGACGCCCGGCATTGGCGGGCCGGCCCCCTTCAGAACGATTCGAGCGGCAGCCCTACGTAGTTCTCGGCCAGCGAAGTGGAAGCGGCGCGCGAGTTCACCAGGTAGTCGAGTTCGGCCTCCTGAATCTTCTGGCCGAACTCGCCGTTGTCCGGAAAGCGGTGCATCAGGGAAGTGAACCACCACGAGAAGCGCTCGGCCTTCCACACCCGGCGCAGGCACAGCTCCGAATAGCGGTCGAGCGCCGACGTACTGTGCTCGCGATAGAAGATCTCGAGTGCCCGCGACAGGTAGCCGACGTCGGCCGTTGCCAGGTTGAGCCCCTTGGCGCCGGTCGGCGGCACGATGTGGGCGGCGTCGCCGGCCAGCAGCAAGCTGCCGAAGCGCATCGGTTCGGCCACGAAGCTGCGCAGCGGCGCGATGCTTTTCTCGAGCGAAGGGCCGGTGACGAGATGATCCTGCGCTTCGGGGTCGAGGCGGCTGCGCAATTCGTTCCAGAACGCGTCGTCGCTCCAGTTCTCGACGCGCTCCTCGGTCCCCACCTGGACGTAGTAGCGGCTGCGCGATGCGCTGCGCATGCTGCAAAGGGCAAAACCGCGCGCCGTGTTGGCATAGATGAGCTCGTGCGACAGCGGCGGCACATCGGCCAGCACGCCGAGCCAGCCGAACGGGTAGACCTTTTCATACAGGCGCAGCGCATCGGCCGGCACGCTCGCGCGGCTGATGCCGTGGTAGCCGTCGCAGCCGGCGATGAAGTCGCAGGCGATCTCGTGGGTGGCGCCGTCCTTCTGGTAGCGCACGCGCGGGCTTGCCGTGTCGAAGTCGTGCAGGCTGACCGGCGCGGCGTTGTAGATGGTCGTGAGGCCGGCCGCGGCGCGAGCGTCCATCAGGTCGTGCGTCACCTCGGTCTGGCCGTAGACGGTCACCTGCTTGCCGCCGGTCAGCCCATTCAGGTCGATGCGATGGCGCGCGCCCTTGAACAGCAACTCAATGCCGTCGTGCGGCAGGCCTTCCGCCCGGGCACGCGTGTCGACGCCGGCCTGCTTCAGCAGATCCATCGTCACCTGCTCGAGCACGCCGGCGCGGATGCGGCCCAGCACGTACTCGCCGCTCTGGCGCTCGACAATGATGTTCTCGATGCCTGCGCGGTGCAGCAACTGGCCGAGCAGCAGGCCGGAGGGGCCCGCGCCGACGATGACGACTTGTGTTCTCACGAATGTCTCCTGGTGAACCACGAGCGTAGGCGGCCTGCCTGCAGCGCGGAAGGTGGGAAGACGCGGCATTGTGCGATCATGGAAGCACTTGCGCGATGATCGCGCAGCATGTCCGGATCAGCCTCCCCATGACCATCGCCAAACCCGACTTCATCGAAGGCATCGCCAAGGGCATGGCCGTGCTCGAAAGCTTCGACACCGAGCGCCAGCGCCTGAACGCAACGCTGGCGGCGGAGCGCGCCGGCCTCACGCGCGCGGCCGCGCGCCGGCACCTGCTCACACTCGCGCACCTGGGCTATCTGGAGACCGACGGCAGCTATTTCTGGATGGC
This sequence comes from Variovorax sp., assembly GCA_040003555.1. GTDB lineage: Bacteria > Pseudomonadota > Gammaproteobacteria > Burkholderiales > Burkholderiaceae_C > Variovorax. The sequence continues at coordinate 6,404 of JBDUCH010000240.1, forward strand.
GCCGAAGGTGCTGCGCTTCTCGGGCAGCTACCTCGCATCGTCGCGCTTGCCGCGCGCATTGCAGCCCACGCTGAACCGCCTGGCCGCGCAGACGCAGGAGTCGTTCTCCGCCGTGGTGCTCGACGGCGAGGAGGTGGTGATCATTGCGCGCAGCGGAAGCTACGGCGCGCCGACGCGCGTGCTGGCCTATGGCCTGCACCTGGGCGCACGGCTGCCCGC
>JBDUCH010000241.1:0-6590 GCA_040003555.1 Variovorax sp.
CGCGGTAGGCCAGCGTGATCTTGTTGGCAGCGGCAATCTTGGCCAGCGTGTCGGCGGCCTGGGCGCCACCGGCGAGGCCGAGCAACAGCAGGGCGGAGGTCACAGCAGAAAACTTCATGTCGAAAATTCCTTTGGCTTCGGGATGAAACGGAACGCAACGAGCGGGCAGTCTAGAAGCGGCAGGGCCATGGCGATCCCCTCCTTTTCCCGAACGCCCGTAAAGTTGGCGCACTGCTTGCGGCAAACGCAAGAACGACACCAGCCCTTTTCTCCCTCCTTCTCCTCCTCAACTCAACCCGACATGCAAGTCACAGTGCTCGGCGCCGGTATCGTCGGTCTTGCCACCGCATGGGAGCTCACACGGCGCGGCCACGCGGTCACCGTGGTCGACCGCGCCGAGCCCGGCAGCGGTGCGAGCGGCGGCAACGGCGCGCAACTGAGCTATTCGTACGTTCAACCGCTGGCGGATGCATCGATATGGAAGCAGTTGCCCAAACTGCTGCTTTCGCCCGCCTCGCCGCTCAAGCTGCGGCCGCAGCTCGATCCGCACCAGTGGCGCTGGGGGCTCGCGTTTCTGGCGGCCTGCAATGGCACAAGCTCGCGCGCGACCACGGCGCAACTGCTGGCGCTTGCATTGCGCAGCCGCGCCAGCTTCGAGGCGATGCGCCAGGCGCTGCAACCGGATTGCGACTTCTCGGCCACCGGCAAGCTGGTGATCTACCGCAGCCAGGCCGCGCTCGACGGTGCCGCGCGCCAGCTCGACCTGCAACGCGAGCTCGGCAGTGCACCGCAGCGCATCGTGAAGCCCGACGAATGCGTCGGCATCGAGCCGGCGCTGGCCGCGGTGCGGCACGAGATCGCCGGCGCGGTCTACACCGACAGCGAATGCGCGGCCGACTGCCTGAAGCTCTGCACCGCACTCGTCGCTTCGCTGCGCGAGCGCGGCGTGCAGTTCGTGCTCGGCGAGGAGGTCGACGGCTTCGCACTGCGCGGCAACACCCTCAGTGCCGTGACCACGGCGCGCGGCGCGATCGACGGCGAGGCGTTCGTGCTCTCGCTCGGCACTGCGTCACACACACTCGCGCGCCGGCTCGGCCTGCGGCTGCCGGTGTATCCGCTGAAGGGCTACAGCATCACGCTCGACGTCGATTCAGGGCCCGGCGCGGCGCCGACCGTGAGCGTGACCGACGCCGCACGCAAGGTGGTGTTCGCGCGCCTCGGCAACCGCCTGCGCGTGGCAGGCATGGCCGAACTGGTCGGGCACGACGCCTCGATTCCCGCGACGCGCATCGAGTCGCTGGTGGCCTCGACGCGGGCGGTGTTCCCGAAGAGCAGCGACTTCGCCGAGCTTCATCCCTGGACGGGTATGCGACCCGCCACGCCGACCGGCTTGCCGATCCTCGGCCGCCTGGCCGGAGCGCCGAAGAACCTGTTGTTCAACACCGGCCACGGCGCGCTCGGATTCACGCTGGCATTCGGCTCGGCCGAGCGCATCGCCGACGCGCTGGAAGCGCAGCCCTGAAGAGCGCTATTGGTCGTCGGCCTGCGCGCGCGCCATGCGCTCGCTCTTCCAGTACACGTCGTCGCCGCCATCGACGCGATTGAGCACGCGTGCCAGCACGAACAGCAGGTCACTCAGGCGGTTCAGGTACTGGCGCAGCGCGTCGTTGAGCGTCTCGCCCTGCCCCAGCGCCACCACCGCGCGCTCGGCACGACGGGCTATCGTGCGGCATACGTGCGCGAGCGAGGCCGCGCGCGTGCCAGCCGGCAGGATGAATTCGGCCAGCCGCGGCAGCGCTGCGTTGTGCTCGGCCAGTGCGTTGTCGAGCTGCAGCAATGCCTCGGGCTTGAGCAGCGTGTAGCCCGGCATCGAGAGTTCGCCGCCCAGGTTGAAGAGCTGGTGCTGCACGTCGACCAGCAACTCCCGCACGCCCGCGGGCATCGGCTCGCACAGCAGCACGCCGATGTTCGAGTTGAGCTCGTCCACGTCGCCCATCGCGTGCACGCGAAGGTGGTCTTTGGGCACGCGCGTGTTGTCGCCGAGGCCGGTGGTGCCGTCGTCGCCGGTGCGGGTGGCGATCTGGGTGAGGCGATTGCCCATGAGGCTGTCTTTCTGGAGAAGCGGTTCATAGAATGGTAAACCGCCTCTGGAGACACGCCCCATGAATGCCCCCACCGCCCTCGCCCACCTGACGCCCGAGCTCGCCCTGCGCAACGTGCCCGACGCATTGATCGACGCACTCAAGGCCCGCTTCGGCGCGAACTGCTCGACGGCGCTGGCCGTGCGCACGCAGCACGGGCGCGACGAGTCGTCGTTCGAAGCGCCGCCGCCCTCGGCCGTGGTGTTCGCCGAAAGCACGCAGGATGTGGCCGATGCGGTCAAGCTGGCCAGCGAGCACAGCGTGCCGGTCATTCCGTTCGGTGTCGGTTCTTCGCTCGAAGGCCATCTGCTCGCCGTGCAGGGTGGCATCAGCATCGACGTGTCGCGCATGAACCGCGTGCTGTCGGTCAATGCCGACGATCTCACGGTCACGGTGCAGCCGGGCGTCACGCGCAAGCAGCTCAACGAAGACATCAAGAGCACCGGCCTCTTTTTTCCGATCGACCCCGGTGCCGATGCCTCGATCGGTGGCATGACGGCCACGCGCGCCAGCGGAACCAACGCCGTGCGCTACGGCACCATGCGCGAGAACGTGCTGGCGCTCGAGGTCGTGACGGCGAGCGGCGAGATCATCCGCACCGGCACGCGCGCCAAGAAATCTTCGGCCGGCTACGACCTGACGCGCCTGATGGTCGGCAGCGAAGGCACGCTCGGTGTGGTCACCGAAATCACCTTGCGCATCTACCCGCTGCCCGAGGCGGTGTCGGCTGCGATCTGTTCGTTCCCGAGCATCGAGGCGGCCGTGCGCACCACGATCGAAATCATCCAGCTCGGCGTTCCGATCGCGCGCGTGGAGCTGATCGACCTGAACACGGTGCGCATGGTCAACGCGTATTCCAAGCTCGACCTGCGCGAAGAGCCGATGCTGTTGATGGAATTCCACGGCTCGCCGGCCGGCGTGAAGGAGCAGGCCGAGACGGTGCAGGAGCTTGCGAGCGGGCACGGCGGCAACGCCTTCGAATGGGCCAGCACGCCTGAAGAACGCACGCGTCTCTGGACGGCGCGGCACAACAGTTACTTCGCGGCGATCCAGTCGCGCCCCGGCTGCCGTGTCATCAGCACCGACACCTGCGTGCCGATCTCGCGCCTGGCCGACTGCCTGCTCGAGTCGGTGGCCGAAGCCGACGCCAGCCGCATCCCCTACTTCCTGGTCGGCCACGTGGGCGACGGCAACTTCCACTTCGGCTACCTGATCGACCCCAACGACGTCGAGGAGCGCGCCAGGGCCGAGACGCTGAACCACGCGCTGGTGATGCGCGCGATCGCGCTCGAAGGTACCTGCACCGGCGAGCACGGCGTCGGGCTGCACAAGATGGACTTTCTGGTGACGGAGGCCGGCACCGGCGCGATCGACATGATGCGCACCATCAAGCGCGCGCTGGATCCGAAGAACATCATGAATCCGGGCAAGATCTTCGCGATATAGGCTCGCCCCCAGGCTGCGCGCACTTCGTGTCGCTTCTCCACGCCCCTACCGGGGGCAACACCAGCGGCCCGGCAAAGCCGGTTCCACGGTGTTCGCGAACAGAAAGAAGCCCGCTGATGGCGGTCTTCTTCGTTGAGTTATCGAGCGCTTACTTCTTGCGGGTGTTCTGGCGACGCTCGGCCGGCGCCGAGGTTTGCGACGGGGCTGCACCACCGTCGACGCCCAGTCGGCCGCCACCACCGAGGCCCTGGCCCTGCACGAGCTGCGCCTTGTAGTTGCGCAGCGAGATGACCAGCTGGTTGTACGAGTCCATGAAGGCTGCCGCGATCACCTTGCCCTGCGGCGTGCGCGAGTAACCACCGATGCCGCCGGCCGCCGAGGCGCCCGCAATGTTCAGGAAGCCGCCGAAGTCGGTCTTGGAGGCGCTGCCTTCCGACACGCCGATCTGCACGCCCGAGCGGTTGTCGATGAGCGTCAGCATGGTGCTGGCTTCACGCGTTTGCAGGCTACCGCCGACGTTCGCCAGCACATTGCTGTAGCGGCCACGGTTCACGATGCCGCCCAGCGCCGCGCCCATGCCGCCGGCATCGCTGTTGTTGAACACGACCTCGGGCGAAATGCCGTAGTCGGAGGCCACCATCTGGCCGGCGCCGAAGTTGCTGCCGGCGCGCATCTCGCCGGACTGCATCAGGGCGCGTTCGCGGCTCATCGCATTCATGCCTGCAGCGCCGCGCTCGACCACGACGAAGCAGTTGGATTGCTGGATCAGCAGACGCAGCAGCGTGGCGGTGGGGGGCAGCCGGTATTCACCGGTGACGATGGTGTACCAGCCGGCCGACTGGTTCTCGATCAGCGAGACGGTGCCGAGCGGCGATGCGCATCGCTCGAGCGCGCCGCTGGCATTGGCCGACGAAGAACCGGCCGCGCTGCCGGTGGCCACGGTCTTGGCAGACTGGCTGCCCATCTGCATGTCGGTGGTCTGGCAACCGGTCAGAAGCAGCGCGCCGACGACAGCGGCGGCAAGCGTTAGTTTGGCGAAATGCATGGTCGAGGCCCTCAGATACTCACAGTTAGAAAAGGTAACTGCGGGAGCATAAGCGCAAAAAAGCGGCCGGCCAATTGCCGAAAGCCATGCCGCGTCGGACTATGCCATCCGGCGGATGCGCTCGATCAGGCCGTTCAGCGCCTCGAGCGAACCGAAGTGGATTGCGAGCTCGCCGCTCTGCTCCACCTTGCCGCCGCGCTTGCTGCGCTTCTTGATGCGCACCTCGACTTCAGCGGTCAAAAGATCCGCCAGTTCTTCCTCAACGCGCTGCAGGTCGCGCGACTTTTCCTCTGTGCGCGAGTGACGCGGTGACGACAGGCTGAAGTCGGCGCCGAGCTTCTTGACCAACGCCTCAGTCTCGCGCACCGACAGCTTGCGCGCCACGATCTGGCTGGCGGCCGTGATCTGCATGGCCTTGTCGAGCGCAAGCAGCGCGCGCGCATGGCCCATGTCGATGTCACCGGCCATCAGCATCGCTTGCGCCGGCTCTGCCAGATTGAGCAGGCGCAGCAGGTTGCTGGCGGCGCTGCGCGAGCGGCCCACAGCCTGCGCCGCCAATTCGTGAGTGAGCCCAAACTCAGCCACCAAACGTTGCAGGCCTTGGGCTTCTTCGAGCGGATTGAGGTCTTCGCGCTGGATGTTCTCGATCAGCGACATGGCTGCCGCAGCTTCGTTCGGCACGTCGCGCACCAGCACTGGCACGCTGTCGAGGCCGGCCAGTTTGGCGGCGCGGAAGCGGCGCTCGCCCGCGATGATTTCGTACTCGGCGTTCTTGGCGACGGCCGAATCGGCATCGAGCCGGCGCACCAGGATCGGCTGCATGATGCCCTGCACCTTGATGCTTTCCGCCAGTTCGTACAGCGCGCCCTCGTCCATGCGGGTGCGCGGCTGGTAGACACCGGGCACCATCTGGTCGAGCAACAGGTTGGTCGGATTCTGCGGCTGATCGCTGTCTGCACGGGCTTCACCCGATTCGCTGGCGGTCGGGCCGAGCAGCGCTTCGAGTCCGCGGCCGAGGCCCTTTGGTTTTTTGGTGGCCATGGATCAGCTTTCTTTCAGGAGGTCATTGAGCAACTTGCGGCCTTCGGGCCAGTCGCCCAGGCCCGATTCGCCGTTGAGGTGCCCGCCCCGGCCGGCGTCGACGAAGCGTGCGCCCCAGTCGGCAGCCATCTGGCGCGAGCGGCTCTGGTCGCAGTAGGGATCGTCGTTGGCCGCGATCATCAGCGCCGGAAACGGCAGCGGCTGGCGCACGATCGGCGCCCAGCCGGGAATCATCTGCCGGACGTCGTCGCGTTCAAGGTCACCCGGCGCCACCAGCAAGGCGGCTCGCACCCTGTGCGCGGTGCGCGAGTGGGCAGCCCAGGCCGCGACGAGAAGGCAGCCCAGGCTGTGCGCGACCAGCGTCACCGGCATCGGTGCGGCCAGCAACTCTTCTTCGAGTCGCGCCTGCCAGTCGCCACGCAGCGGGCGCTGCCAGTCATGCTGCTCGACACGGTGGTCGCCGTGCACCGCCTCCCAGCGGCTCTGCCAGTGCTCAGCGTCGCTGTTCAGCCAGCCGGGCAGTAGCCAGATCGATGAAACCGTCATTTGCTATGAAATTAATAGCGACCTGTGCCCGTCTGACGGGTGCTAGAGGTCGTTTGGGGCAGGAACTTCGGGAGCGGTCGCGGGTGCAGCCGTGAACTGCGGCGCCGCCTCGGGCGCAGGCACCGGCGTTGCGCCGGTGGTGGCGCTTGCGGGCGGCATCTTCTCCACCATCTCTTGCGCGAAGGCGACGAAGGCCTGGCTGCCCTTGGCGGCAGGGTCGAACACCACGCCCGGCAGGCCATAGCTCGGCGCCTCGGCCAGACGCACGTTGCGCGGAATCACGGTGTCGAACACCTTGCTGCCGAAGTGCGCCTTGAGCTGCTCGCTCACCTGCTGCTGCAGCGTGATGCGCGGGTCGAACATCACGCGCA
>JBDUCH010000242.1:0-6515 GCA_040003555.1 Variovorax sp.
TGCTGGTGCTCGACGGCGTGACCGACCCGCACAACCTCGGCGCCTGCCTGCGCGTGGCCGACGGTGCCGGCGCACACGCGGTGATCGCGCCGAAGGATCACGCGGCCGGCATCAACGCCACGGTGGCCAAGGTCGCGAGCGGCGCGGCCGAGACCGTGCCGTACTTCATGGTGACCAACCTCGCGCGCACGCTCGGCGAACTCAAGGAACGCGACATCTGGTGCGTCGGCACCAGTGACGACGCGCCCGGTACGCTCTACCAGTGCGACCTCAAGCGCGCCGTGGCGCTGGTGCTCGGCGCCGAGGGCGAGGGCATGCGCCAACTCACGCGCAAGACCTGCGACGAGCTCATCAGCATCCCCATGGCGGGTGCGGTGGAAAGCCTCAACGTCTCGGTGGCCAGCGGCGTTTGCCTGTACGAAGCGATGCGCCAGCGCGGCGGCTGAACGCGAGCACGGCCATCGCCAATCGCGATGCTGTGTTGGGGCACCGCTCCGTACACTCGGTGTCCCGAGACGGAGACAACAAGATGGCAAGAATCCTGAAGTGCGCGGCCGCAGGCTTGGCGCTTGCGGCGCTGTTCGGCTGCGCGGGCCCTGCGTTGCGGGTCGCCGAGGTCGGTAGCTTCCACGTGGGCGGCCGGTCGGTGACGCTGTCGGGCCTGCCCGAGAAGGAACTGGTGTTCACGCCCGGTGCCCCGCCGCTCAAGCTCAACCCGAACGGCGATTTCGAGGTCGAGGCGCTCTATGCGCGCTACACGCGGCTGGCCAGCCCGAAGGCGAAGGTGCCGATGCTGCTGTGGCACGGCGGCGGCCTGGCCGGCACCACTTTCGAGACCAAGCCCGACGGCAACCCGGGCTGGGAGAACTTCTTTCTGCGCGCCGGCTACGACGTGTATGTGAGCGACGCGGTCGAGCGTGGCCGCGCGTCTTGGGCGCGCTATCCGGAGGTCTTCAAGAGCGAGCCCTTCTTCCGGCCCAAGAAGGAAGGCTGGGAGCTGTTTCGCATCGGCGACACCGATTCGTATTCGACCGATCCGGCACAACGCAAGGCGCTGCCGGGCGCGCAGTTCCCCGTGGCCGCGTTCGACCAGTTCGCCAAGCAGGCCATTCCGCGCTGGGGCACCAACGACACAGCGACGCAGGCCGCCTACGACGCATACGTCGACAAGGTCTGCCCCTGCGTGATCGTGGTGCACAGCCAGGGCGGCAACTTCGCTTTCAACTCAGCACTGAGGTATCCGGAGAAGGTCAGGGCGCTGGTCGCGGTGGAAACCTCCGGCTCGCCCAACCCCGACACCTTCGACTTCGCCCGTGTCAAGGGCGTGCCGATGCTGTGGGTGTGGGGTGACAACCTCGGCAAGTTTCCGTTCTGGGGCCGCATCGTGGCCCAGCAGGAAAAATTCCGCGCCAACTTGATCCAGGCTGGCGGCATCGGCGACCGCATCCTGCTGCCGGAACTCGGCATCCAGGGCAACTCGCACATGCTCATGATGGATCGCAACTCCGACCAGATCGCCGCACTGATCGACCAATGGCTCGCCAAACAAGGCCTCAGGAAATAAAGAAACCCACCCCATGCAAAAGAGATCGCTCCTCATCGCCGCACTCGCCCTGAGTGCCGCCTTCACTGTCCCCGCCCAGGAAGCCTGGCCGACCAAGCCGGTGCGCATGATCGTGCCGTTCCCGCCTGGCGGCGGCACCGACATCCTGGCCCGCCTGGTGGCCAGCAAGCTCACCGAGACGGCGAAGTGGACAGTGATCGCCGACAACCGCGCCGGGGCCGGCGGCACCATCGGCATCGCCGAGGCCGCGAAAGCCGCGCCGACCGGCTACGACATCGTGATGGGGCAGAAGGACAACATGGTCGTCGCGCCATGGCTCTACAAGAGCCTGAGCTACGACCCGACCAAAGACCTCGTGGCCGTCGCCAGCGTGGCCTACACGCCGGTGATCATCGGCACCAGCGCCAACTCGCGCTTCAAGACGCTGGCCGATGTGGTGAACGCGGCGCGTGCCAAGCCCGACACCATCACCTACGGCTCGCCCGGCAACGGCACCACCATCCATCTGGCCGGCGAGATCTTCAAGACCTCGGCCAACATCTCGATGCGACATGTGCCCTACAAGGGTTCCGGCCCGGCGCTCATGGATGTGCTGGCAGGCAATGTCGACCTGCTGGTGTCGTCGGTGCCGTCGGCTATCGCGCAGATCAAGGCCGGCAAGCTGCGACCGCTGGCGGTGACCTCGGCGGCACGCAGCACGTCGCTGCCCGACGTGGCCACGGTGGCCGAGCTCGGATACAAGGGCTTCGACGTGAGTACCTGGTACGGCATCTTCATGCCGGCGCGCACGCCGCCCGAGGTGGTGAACGCGATGAACCGCAAGGTCAACGAACTGCTCGCCACGCCCGAGATGAAGGCCGCGATCCATGCCCAGGGCGCCGAGCCGCTGCCGATGACGCCGGCGCAGTTCTCGACCGTTGTGAAAGACGACTACCTGAAGTGGAAGGGCATCGTGGCCGCCTCAGGCGCCACGATCGAATAGGCCTCTTCAGGCCAGCGCAAAGAAGCGCATCACGACCTGTGCCGGGTGCCGCACGCCGACCCCGACGAACAGGCGCTCGTTGATCCAGCGCAATGACGGCGCGGCGGTCTCGAAGCGCGGACTGCAGCGAAAGTAAATCTGCGCCGGGTCGACTGGCTCGCCGCGAAGCAGCGACGCCATCACCTCGGCCGGTGCCGCACGCACGGCGTGGTTCTGCACGTAGATCAAATCGCCGGCTTCCGTCTCCAGGCCGTAGCGCGCGTCCAGGATGGACAACGTTTCGCTCACGATCAACTGGAAGTCGCTGCCGCCCGGCAACACCCGGGCGCGCCAGCCATGCCCGCTGGCGCTCCCGCCGTGAATTGGCACCACGCGGCGCAGGCCGCCGGGGCCGCTTCCGAGAACCTGCGGCGTGCCGACTTCGACCTGCAGGTCGGCGAAGTGTTCAAGGATTGGCGGGGCGAGCGGATCGGTCAGGATGGATCCTTGCTCCGCGTGCGGCTCACGGCGCTGAAGATGCCAAGACCCAGGATGATGAGCGCACCGATGCCGATGTAGAGCGTGGGCACGCCAGCGACCGAGGCGCCCCAGATGATGCCGGCCATGAAGATCAGAAATCCGACCATGTAGAGCGCGAAAGACATCGTTCTTCTCCAGAAGCTGTGATGCGCTGAAGTATCCGGAACCCGGGCGCGGCGCGACCCGGCGCGCGTCGCCAGTTGCTGTGGGAATGTGCCTACTGTCGGGCCTTAGCGGTTTCGGCACTCGCGGCGTCGAGCAGCGCGATCGATTCGGGCGGGAGCTGGAGCTGTGCCGTTGCCACCAGTTCGTCGAGCTGTTGCATGGAGGTTGCGCTCGCGATCGGCGCCGTGATCGCCTGGCGCGCGATCTGCCATGCGACGGCGACCTGACCGGGCTTCGCGCCGAGCGCGCCGGCCACCTGGTCGAGCGCGTCGAGGATACGCAGGCCGCGTGCGTTGAGGTACTTCTTTGTTGTGTTCGCGCCGCGCTGGCTCTTGTCGGCGTCGGCTGCGCTGCGGTATTTGCCAGTGAGGAAGCCCGCCGCCAGCGCATAGAAGTTGATCACGCCGACGCCACGCGCCAGGCACAGCGGCTCCAGCGCCTCTTCGAACACAGCGCGGTCGTACAGGTTGTAGAGCGGCTGCAGGCTTTCGTAGCGTGGCAGCCCGAGCCGCTCCGACACGTCGAGCGCCTCGGCCAGCCGCGGCGCCGTGAAGTTCGAGGCGCCGATGGCGCGCACCTTGCCGGCCTTGATCAGTTCGGCGAAGGCGCCGAGCGAGTCTTCCATCGGCGTATTCGGGTCGTCGTCGTGCGACTGGTACAGGTCGATGTGGTCGGTCTTCAGGCGCTGCAGCGACGCGTCCACGGCCGCGCGGATGTACGCCGGCGCGAGGCCGGTCTTGCCTTCGCCCATCGGCTTGCCGACCTTGGTGGCCAGGACCACCCGGTTGCGCTTGCCGCTCTGGCGCAGCCATTTGCCAATGATGGTTTCGGATTCGCCGCCGCTGTGGCCGGGCACCCAGCTCGAGTACACGTCGGCGGTATCGATGAAGTTGAAGCCGGCGTCGAGCCAGGCGTCGAGCAGGCGGAACGACAACGCTTCATCGACCGTCCAGCCGAACACGTTGCCGCCGAAAGCCAGCGGAGAGACTTGAAGGCCGGAGCGGCCGAGGGGGCGGAGTTGCAAGGCGATGTCCTTTCGAAGTTCAAACGAAGCCGAGGGCGCCCAGCGTCGCACCCGCGCCGAGCAGCCAGAGCAGATGGATACGGGTGCGCCACACAACAAGCGCAGCGATACCGCTGACCAGCCAGAGGTGCCAGTTCGGCACGCCGACGGCATGGTTGCTGTTGGCCAGCACCCAGCCGGTGGCGATCAGCAGGCCGATCACGATCGGTGCCATGCCCTGTTTGAACGCGCGCACGCCGCGCCGGTCGCGGTTGCGATGGCCCCAGCGCGTCGCGAGGTAGGTGAGGGTGGTGCTCGGCAGCATGATGCCGACCATCGTGGTCATCAGGCCGAACAGGCCGAGCGCCCAGGCATGCCAGCCCGCGCCGATGCCGCCGCCGGCGTTGATGCCGACGTTCCATCCCATCAGTGCGACGAACAGCACGTTGGGCCCCGGGGCGGCCTGCGCGATGGCCACCGACGAGGTGAACTGCGCATCGCTGAGCCATCCGTGTTCGGCCACCAGGTAGCGGTGCATGTCTGGCACGGTGGTGATGGCGCCGCTGATCGAAAGCAGCGACAGCATCAGGTACTGCGCGAACAGGCCCAGCCAATCCTGCCAGTGCATCACGAAGGTCATGTCGGAATCTTTCGCCAGGTCCACGCGCAGGCCGCGCCACCAAAGGCCAGCAGCACCCACAGCAGGGGCCAGCGCAAACCTGCGATGGCGATGGCGACGACGGCAACGAACGCGAGGCACACGCCGAACCCCAGCGGGTGCCGGCGCAACTGCGGAACCAGCTTGATGCCGGTCGCAGCGATCAATCCACCCGCCACTGCGCCCATGCCGCGCAGCGCGCCCGCCACCTGCGGATGGCCGGCGTACTGCGCATAGAGCAATGCCAGCGCGAGGATCACGAACAGGGGCACGGTCAGCATGCCGGCCACCGCGGCAATGGCGCCACGCAGGCCGAAGTAGCGGTCACCGATCATCAGCGACAGGTTGACCACGTTGGGGCCGGGCAGCACCTGCGCCACGGCCCAGTCTTCGAGAAACTGGTCGGCGCTGAGCCAGCGTTTCTTTTCGACCATTTCGCGCTGCACCACAGCCAGTACGCCGCCGAAACCTTGCAGGGCCAGCCAGGTGAAAGAGACAAACAGGTCGCGTGGAGATTCGGGGCGGGCAACTTCGGCCGGTGAGGCCGTCCCGGCGAGGGCTGGAGGCATGGGCACGATTATGGGCCGGGCCTGGCGGCGACGTGCGGCAACCCGCATAGCACCAAGTCGCGGCAGTGGCCGACATGACGGTGCAGCAACGCGGGCCTATGCTGGTTCGGTTTCAACATTGAAGGAGTCAATACCATGAACCAATACGGCACTTTGCTGCGTGCTTCCCTTGTGGCCGGTATCGCCACTGTCGCGCTCGCAGGCTGCGGAATGATGGGCGCGTCCAAGACGACCAGCTTCAGCGGCGCCATGAACGCGGCGAGCGAGGTTCCGCCCAACATGACGCGCGGCAGCGGCATGGCCGAGGCTTGGCTCAACAAGGACACCAACGTCCTCAAGTACAAGATCACCTACAGCGGCCTGAGCGGCCCGGCCACGGCGGCGCATTTGCACGGCCCGGCCTCGGCCGGCGAAAACGCAGGCGTGGTGCTGCCGTTCGCCAGTGCCGCCAGCCCGATCGAAGGGCAGGCCACGCTCACTCCGGCGCAAGCGGCGGATCTGATGACCGGCAAGTGGTACGCCAATGTGCACACGGCCGCCAACCCGGCCGGCGAGATCCGCGGGCAGCTGCTGCCGAAGATGTAAGTCAGCTTGGCCAAAGGAGGCTGGCTGAACGAACGCTACGACGGCGAGCTGGGCCTGATGTATGCGGGCGTGCACGACACTTCGGAGGTGGAATCGGCGCTGATCGAACGTCTCGGCCTGCGCGTGGCCGGACCGGCCGAGCTCGCAGACTCCAGTGAGCCGGTTCTGCGATGGCTCAAGGAAACCGGCGCGAAACATCTGGCCGTGCATTTCGAATTGGATGTTCTCGATCCAATACGTTTTCGCTCTCTGCTGTTCGCGGAACCGGCCGTCGCACTCGACAAGTACGACGGCATCGCTAAGGGCAATGCGTTGGCCAAGCTCCCGTTGTTGGGAGAGAAGCGGCAACTAGGTGTGAAGCGTCATCGTGTGGCGAAAGTGAAAGCGCTCGCGGCCAATCAGGTCGCCATTGCGCCCAGAAAAATCAGAAGGCGTGCCGGATCCCGAAGTCGTAGCCCATGGCGCTGCGC
>JBDUCH010000243.1:0-6506 GCA_040003555.1 Variovorax sp.
GCGGCACGCCGATCACGGCCGACTCGTCCACGCCGGGCAGGTCGTTGATGAAGCCCTCGATCTCGGCCGGGTAGACGTTGTAGCCACCGCTGATGATCAAGTCCTTGCTGCGGCCCACGATGGTGACGTAGCCGAGGCCATCGACCTTGCCGACATCGCCGGTCTTGAAGAAACCGTCGTGCGTGAACTCCTCGCGCGTCTTCTCGGGCATGCGCCAGTAGCCGGCGAACACGTTGGGCCCGCTGACCTCGATGCCACCGATCTCGTCGGTGGTACATTCGCGGCCCTCTTCGCCGTCCTGCGTCGACACCACGCGCAGTTGCACGCCGGGCAGCGGAAAGCCCACGGTGCCGCCGCGCCGCTCGCCCTGCACCGGGTTGTACGGATTGGACGTGAGCATGGCGGTTTCGCTCATGCCGTAGCGCTCGAGGATGGTGCGGCCGGTGCGCTCGCGCCACTCGTTGAAGGTTTCGATCAGGAGCGGCGCCGACCCGGCGACGAACAGCCGCATGTTTCGCACCGCTTTTTTGGCAAGGCCCGGCTCCGCCAGCAGACGCACATAGAGCGTGGGCACACCCATGAACACCGTGGCCTCGGGCAGTCTGGCGACGATGCGCTTCGGGTCGAACCTGGCGAACCAGAGCATCTTGCTGCCATTGAGCAGCGCGCCATGCATCGCGACGAACAGGCCGTGAACGTGGAAGATCGGCAGCGTGTGGATCAGCACGTCGCCCTTCGTCCAACCCCAGTAGTCCTTCAGAACGGCGGCGTTGGACAGCAGGTTGCCGTGCGTCAGCATCGCGCCCTTGCTGCGGCCGGTGGTGCCGCTGGTGTAGAGGATCGCGGCCATGTCACCTTCGGCCTTCTGCGCGATCGTGTGCCGGTCGCTGCACTGCGCCGCCACTTCGAGCAGCGTGCCGCTGCGGTCGTCGTCGAGCGTGAAGACGTGGCGCGTGCCGGCCGCTTGTGCGATCGGCCCGACCCAGCCTGCGTTGGCGCTGGTGCACACCACCACGGCCGGTTCTGCATTGCCGATGAAGTATTCGATCTCGGCGCTCTGGTAGGCCGTGTTCAGCGGCAGGAACACGTAGCCCGCGCGCAGCGTGGCGAGGTACAACAGCATCGCCTCGACCGACTTCTCGACCTGCACCGCCACGCGCGCACCGGGTTCGAGGCCGAGCGCATCGAGCAGATTGGCGATCATGGCGCTGGCGCGGTCGAGGTCGCGCCAGGAATAGAACAGCCCGTTGTCGGTTTCGACCGCGATGCTGTCGAGGTCGGCTGGGAAGGCGGCGTGCAGTGCCGCGAACAGGTTGGCGTTGGGCTTCTTCATGCGGGCCTCAGAAAACAGGGGATCGTTTGGCGAGAAAGGCTGCGATGCCTTCGCGGTGTTCGGCTGAATCAGCATAGCGATAGGCGGCAGGCAGCGCCGGCGGGACGGGCACTGGAGCCCGACTCAATGCAAGAAACGTGGACTTGTTGAGGCGCGCTGCAGCGGGCGCCAATGCGGCAATGCGCGCGGCGTGGGCCAGCGCCGCATCCGCGACGGCGTCGTCGGGCAGCACCTGCAACAAGAAGCCTGCGTCGTAGAGCCGCGCCGCGCCATGCACGCTGGCGGCCAGCAACATGTCGCGCGCCAGCACGTCGCCGACCGCGCCCCGCACCAGCGCCGCTTCGCGTGGCGCCATCGGGAAACCGAGCCGGGCGATCGGTGCGCCGAATTTTGCAGAGGCGCCGGCCAGCCGGATGTCGCAGCAGCTCGCGATCTCGAGGCCGGCGCCCATGCAGGCGCCTTCGATCTGGGCCACCAGGGGCACCGGGCATTCGAGCATTGCCTGCAGCGCGGCCCACACCTCGTCTTCGTGAAACGCGCGCAGGCTTTCCTCCGCGAAGCGGAACGACGGATATTCGGAGATGTCGCCACCCGCGCAGAAGGCACCGCCCTCCCCGCGCACGACGACGCAGCGCAGGGCCTCATCCTGCGCCAAAGCTTCGAAGGTGGAACGCAACACAAGCCACATCGCGCGCGACATGGCGTTGAGCCTGCCGGTGTGCGCGATCGTGACGAAGGCGATGGCGCCTTCGCGCTGCAGCTGAACCGAACCGCTCATTCCAGCTTGGCGCCCGAGGTCTTGACGACGGTGGCCCAACGCTTGATCTCGGCGCTGACGAAGCTGCCGTACGCACCCATCGTGAGGCTGGGAATCTCGGAACCGTTGGCCGCCCAGATGGTCTTGAGCTCGTCGGTGGCCATGCTCTTTTTCATGTCGTCGACGATGCGCGCCTGCACCTCGGCCGGCGTGCCCTTCGGTGCCCACAGCCCGTACCAGGTGGTCACGGTGTAGCCGGGCAAGCCGACCTCGGCCGCGCATGGCACATCGGGGAAAGCCGGGTTGCGCTTGGCGCCGGACACCATCAGCGCCTTGATGCGGCCGCCCTTGATGTGCTGCGCCGAGGAGCCCAGCCCGTCGAAGCACACGTCCACGTTGCCGGCGATCAGATCCTGCAGCATCGGGCCGGCACCGCGGTACGGAATGTGGGTGATGAAGGTGCCGGTTTGCTGCTTGAACAACTCACCCGCCAGATGGTGCGAGGTGCCGGCGCCGGCCGAGCCGTAGTTCATCTTGGCCGGGTTCTTCTTCGCGTAGGCGACGAACTCCTGCAGCGTGGTTTGCGATACGCGCCTGGGGTTCACCACCACGACCTGCGGCGCATTGGCCAGCAGCATGAGCGGCACGAAGTCCTTCTCGATGTCGTAGTCGAGCTTCGGGTAGATCGACGGCGCGATCGCATGGTGCACCGCGCCCATGAACAGCGTGTAGCCGTCCGCCGGCGCCTTGGCTGCGATGCTCGCGCCCAGCGTGCCGCCGGCACCGCCGCGGTTGTCGATGACCAGGGTCTGGCCAGTGGCCTTCGAGAACTGGGCCGAGAGCGGCCGCGCGAAGGCGTCTGTGCCGCCACCGGCGGGGAACGGCACGATCATCGTGACGGGCCGGGTGGGCCAGGTGCCCTGGGCCTGCGTGGTGCCGGCCGCTGCAACGGCCGCACCGGCTGCGGCCCACCGCAACATGTCGCGGCGATGAAAGAGGGTGTTCATTGTTTGCTTGTCTCCGTTGTCGTTGAGGAATGTGTCAGCTCTTCTTCTTGAGAAGCAGATTCTCGATGTCGCCCGATATCGGCACCTTGCCCTGAGCCAGCAGCGCGCGGTGCTTGTCTAGCCGCTTGAGATCGTAGAGGTAGTTCACCATCAGTCCACAGGACTGCCTGAGGCCTTTGGCCGACGGGTCGCCGGCCCAGTTGAGCCGTTCCACGCGGGCACCGTTGCCAAGGTGGAACCGCGCCACCGGATCGGCGGGTTTGCCGTCCGTCATTTCGCTGCCCAGGTAGCGTGCCGCCGCCGTCAGCAGCAGATGGCGCAGCGGCGACGCCGGCACCAGCCCGAGCGGCTTGTCGACTGCGGCGAGCAGGTCGGCGGCCGTCGGCGCATCGACGCCGATCGCCCGGGCGAGTTCAGCCCGCTGGCGGTCGTCGAAGTTCTCCAGATGGGCCGCCATGTTCTTGCCGAGCCATGTCCGGAACCCGGGGATCGGCGACAAGGTGGCAAAGGTCTTGAGCTTGGGAAACTCGTCCTTGAGCGTTTCCACCACGCGCTTGATGAGCGAATCGCCGAAGCTCACGCCGCGCAACCCGCTCTGCGTGTTGCTGATGGAATAGAAGATGGCGGTGGTGGCACGGTCCAGGTCGGCCGCTGCGGCGGATTCGTCGAGCAGGGGCGGAATGCTGTCCGCCATCGCGTCGACCAGCGCCACCTCGACGAAGATCAGCGGCTCGCCGGGCAGGCGCGGGTGAAAGAAGCCGTAGCAACGACGGTCGGAGTCGAGCCGGTTGCGGACATCGGCCCAGCTCTGGATGTCGTGCACCGCCTCGTACTTGATGAGCTTCTCGACCAGCGATGCCGGCGAATCCCAGCTGATGCGGCGCAGATCCAGAAAGCCCACGTCGAACCAGGTGGAGAACATGTACTCCATCTCGACGTCCAGCGCGCGCAGGCGCTTGTCGGTCTTGAGGTGCGACTGCATTTCCGCGCGCATGCCGACCAGGAACGGAATGCCTTCGGGGTAGACGCTGAAGCGCTGCAACAGCCTACGCCGCGGCGAGACCGTGGCGCGGCGGTAGTTCACTTCGGCCACCGCCTCGTCCGGCGTGCCGAGTGCCGCCGCGAACTGGGCCTGCGCGGCCTTTGCCTTGCCGGGGTCGGCCACGAAGATCTCACTCATCAGGAGCCAGAGGTCGTGTCGCTCTTCGGGTTTGGCTGCCTCATACCAATCTTGCAGCACCTTGGCGCGGCGGCCGCCTTCGACCTCGCTGACGGCCGGATCGATCACCGCCTTGAGCTCGGCCAGGGTGCGGCGCAGCGCACGCGGCGACAGCGCCTCGTCTTTCTGGCGCAGCGTCGCGTCCAGGCGTTCGCGCGTCGAGCGGGGCGGCGAAGCTGCCGCTTCTGCCCGATCACCCTCGCCCTGCGCGGGCGACTTGCGGCCCGGCCGCAGCCTCGACACGCTGCGTTCTAGCCAGGTGGCTGTACCGTTCATGACATCAACCTCAGTTTCTGTTGTTGCGCCACCTCGCGCAAAGCCTCGCGTTGCCGCGTCAGATGGGTGCGCATGGCCGCTTCGGCGCCTGCGCTGTCGCGCGCCTTGAGCGCGGCGAACACGGCGAGATGTTCCGACAGGCTTTGCTCCAGCCGGCCCGGCGCGTGCAGCTGCTGCAGGCGCGCGAGCTTCAGGATCTTGCGCAGGTCGCCGATCACCTGCGCCAGCCAGCGGTTGTCGGCCAGCGTGATGATGGCTTCGTGGATCACATGGTTGGTGGCGTAGTAGTCGGTGATGCGCCGGGCTTTCGCGTGGCGCGCCAGCTTGTCGTGCAGTACGTCGAGCTCCCGCAGCTCGGCGTCGCTCGCATTGCGCGCCGCCTCGAAGGCGCAACGGCCCTCGAGCAGCGCAATCACCGGAAAGATCTCGTCGAGGTCGCGCTCGGTCACCTCGCTGACGAAGCAGCCGCGCCGCGGCTCGTGCCGCAGCAGCCCCTCGGCCGTGAGCACCTTGAGCGCCTCGCGCAGCGGCGTTCGGGAAATTTCGAGCCGCTGGCACAGCGCGCCCTCGTCGAGGAAGCTGCCCGGCGCCAAGGTACCCGCAAAGATCTGCTCGCGCAGCGTGGCGGCGACTTCGTGGTGCAGGGAGTTATGGACGATGCGCACGAGGAATCCTTGGTCGGTATCCGTAATTTTTGCTAATTACAGGAAATTATTCAACGTTCGACGCGATCCGGCAAGCACCGGTGCATTGGGACGAACCCTTGCCCCGAGCCGTGCACCGAGGCAGTGACAAATAGCGCGAGACCGGTGCACGGGCCTCGCTGCGGTGCGCTCCCAGCCTTCCCCGACTGGGCGTTTTCCGCGCGCAGAGGACGCATTTGTCTCTGAAAACACCCCGCGCGCGGGTCTCTTGAACCCCCTGGCACGCGACCTGCTAGGCATAACCCGTCATAACAGGTTGTTCTCGCCTCATGAACGCAATTCGCAAATCACAACAGCCATCGAGCGCCGACGCCCGCGTAGTGCCGATGTCATCCGTGCCGATGCACACGCAGATCCGCGAAATCATTCGCCGGCGGGTGCTCGACGGCACCTACCCGCCGCACTCGCAGATGCCGTCCGAGAGCCAGATGATGGAAGCCTTCTCGGTCAGCCGCATCACGATCCGCCAGGCCCTGGGCGATCTGCAGAAGGAAGGCCTGATCTTCAAGGTGGCCGGCAAGGGCAGTTTCGTCGCCAAGCCGAAAGCGTTCCAGAACCTGTCGCGCCTGCAGGGCTTCGGCGAGGCCATGGGGCCTTCGGGCTACGAGACTTTCTCGCAGGTGCTGAGCATGCGCCAGGTGGCCGCCAGCGACGTGGTCGCGCGCCGCCTGCAGGTCGGGCTAGGCGATGCGGTCTACGAGATCCAGCGCCTGCGCTACCTGAACCGCGAACCGATCTCGGTCGACCAGAGCTACTTCCCGCTCGCGCTCGGCGAGCGCCTCGCGCAGGAAGACCTGCCGACGCGCGACATCTTCGTGATTCTCGAAAACGACTTCGGCCTGCACCTGACTCATGCGGACGTGCAGATCGAAGCGATCTCGGCCGACGCGTTTCTGGCGCGCCAGCTGCGCATCGAGGAAGCGTCGCCGCTGTTGCGCATCGAGCGGCTGACCTATGCCGACGAGCGCCCCATCGACTTTGAATTTCTCTACTACCGCGGCGATGCCTTCCAGTACCGCCTTCGCATCGATCGAACCTAGGAGCTGAAGCATGAAGACTATCGACATGGAATTCGACCTCGTCGTCATCGGCGGCGGCACCGGTGGCCCAATGGCCGCAGTGAAAGCCAAGGAACGCAACCCGAAACTGCGCGTTCTGCTGATCGACAAGGCCAACGTGAAGCGCAGCGGCGCGATCTCGATGGGCATGG
>JBDUCH010000024.1:0-21748 GCA_040003555.1 Variovorax sp.
TTCCACAGCGCGCGGAACTGGCCGGCCTTCTTGGCTTCGATCAGGGTCTTGATCGTCAGGTCGATCTCGGCCTTGGTCATGTTGCCCTTGTCCTTGTACTTGTGGATGCCCTTGGCCTCCACCACCATCGCGGCGTCCATGATGCCGATCGAGGGGATGTTCAGGATCGCGGCCTTGCCCTTGAACTCGGGGTTGAGCAGTTCGGCCCAGGAGCTGATGGGGCGCTTGATCAGGTCCGGGCGGATGCCCAGGGTGTCGGCGTTGTAGACCGTCGGGATCAGCGACATGAACTGCGTCGGCGTGGCCGAGAACTTCTTGCTCTTCTCGCCTTCGAGGTAGATCACCTTCTTCGGCGCAGTGCCCTGGTCGCCGACCTTCTTGCCGGCGACTTCGCCTTTGGTGAACAGCGAGGTGATCTTGTCGGCGTTCTTGATCTTCTTGGTGTCGATGCCCTTCAGATTGCCGGTCGGCACGATCTTCTTGAGCGAGAAGAACTCGGTGTCGATCAGGTCGAAGCTGTTGGGCGCGGTGACGGCGCGCTTGGTCACGTCGTCGGTGGTCACGGCCACGTACTGGATCTCGATGCCGGTGTCGGCCTTGAACTTGTCGCCGATCGCCTTGTCCTGGTTGACCGCGGTGCCGAGGTAGCGCAGCACGATCTTCTCCTGCGCATGGACGAAGGGCGCCATGCCTGTTGCCAGGATGCCGGCCATGCCGGTGGTGCCTTGCAGCAGGGCACGGCGCTTGATGCCGTTGGCGGAAGAGTCGATCGGTTCGGACATGAGGAGGCCTCCAGAGTTGGTGATTGGGGGTGAACGCGGTGGAAAAAACGAAGAAGAAAAGCTCAGGCGGCGACGGCGGCGAGTTCGTCGCGGTGCCCGCGGCCCGGTGCGGAGGGCGTGCTGCGTTCTGCAGGCCGCTTGACGCCGGGGCCGAGCACGCGCGCGTCAGCCGCATCCCACGACAGACGCACCTGCTCGCCCGCCGAGTAGGGACGGGCCAGGAACGCCGCCTCGTCGAGCAGCACCGACACGCCCTTGCGGCCGGCCGCGGCTTCGGTGACTTCGAGGCCCAGCAGCACGTAGGTGCCCTGGTACTCGACATCGGTGATCTGCGCCGCGATGCCGGCCTTGTCGGGGCCGTCCACGCGCATGTGGTCGTTGCGCACCGCGATGGGGCCGGTGGGGGTGTCGATCACGTTGTGGCCGCCCATGAAGCGGGCCACGAACTCGCTGGCCGGATGGTTGTAGACCATGTGCGGTGAGCCGACCTGTTCGATCAGGCCGTGGTTCATGACCACCATGGTGTCGGCCAGCGCCATCGCTTCTTCCTGCGAGTGCGTGACGTGGATGAAGGTGAGCCCCAGCTCCTTCTGCCAGCGGCGCAGCTCGGCGCGCATCTGGATGCGCAGGAACGGGTCGAGCGCCGACAGGGGCTCGTCGAGCAGCAGCACGCGCGGTTGGGTGATGAGCGCCCGCGCCAGCGCCACGCGCTGCTGCTGGCCGCCCGAGAGTTCGGCCGGCTTGCGCTCGGCCAGGTGGCCCATGGCCACGCGCTCGAGCAGGTCACCTGCGCGCTTGTGGCGCTCGGCCTTGCCGACGCCTTTCATCTTGAGGCTGAAGGCGACGTTGTCGAGCGCGGACAGGTGCGGGAACAGCGCAAAACTCTGGAACATCATGGCCGTGCCGCGCGCAGCGGCCGGCAGGTTGGTGATGTTGCGGTTGTCGAGCAGGATGTCGCCGACGGACACCGACTCGTGCCCCGCGATCATGCGCAGCGTGGTGCTCTTGCCGCAGCCCGAGGGCCCCAGCAGGCAACAGTAGCTGCCGCTCTCGATGCGCAGGTCGATCTGATCGACCGCCGCGGGTGTGCCCGCGGCGTAGCGCTTCGTCAGCGCGACGATTTCAACGGCCGCAGGCGGGGGCGTGACAACAGCATCCATTGATGCCCCAAACGCAAGACATGTGCCACCCGCCGCCGCACCGAAGTGGTGCGACCCAGGCTATGCCGGCTGCCAGTACGCGTAGCGCCAGGCCGGGCTGAAGCCGGCGCGGCGGTAGAGCGAAAGCGCCGCAGCGTTGCCCGCTTCGACCTGCAGAAACACTCGCTCGACGCCCCGAGCCAGCGCCGCCTGCGCGAGCCCGGCCAGCACCCGGCCGGCCAGGCCGCGGCCGCGTGCGGCCTGCTCGGTGCGCATGCCGTGCACGCTGGCCCAGCCGTGTCCGAAGGCGATTGCACCGGCCGCCACGGTGCGGCCATCCTCGCGCACGCTGGCGAACAGCGTGCCGGACGCGCGGCTCAAAGCCCGCACGCGGCTGGCGCCGTCGACCGGGTCGAATCCGGGGCCGAGGAACACCGATTCCCAGCTGGTATCAGGGGCGGTGTCGATCTCGGCCGGCGTGCCGGCCGTGAGCGTGCGCATGGCCTTGGCGTGGCCGATCTGCGTGACGGTGGCTTTGTGGGCACCATAGCCGCGTTGCGCGAGCGCCTCGCGCATTGCGTCGAAACACGGCGCGTCGGGCAGGCGGAACGCCGATGGCAGGCCGTTGGCGTCGTAGCGGGCCTCGATGCGCTCGACCAGCCCGGGCCCGGGTGTCTCGTGGCGCAACGGCAAGGCGGTTTTCGCGCGGCTTACGGTGCTTCGGTCGAAGGGCAGCAACCAGCCTTCGGGCAGCTCTTCAACGGCTTGCGGCGAGACGGCGGCGATGGTGGCACGTTCGATCGCTTCGATGTCGGCGGGTTTCATGCGTCAGGGAGGTGGCGTGAAACGCGCGTTGGCCACGTTCTTCAGCAGCGATTCGCGCTGGCCGCGCGTGATGCCACGGATCCCGTCGGCCACCAGCTTGGCGCGTGCCGCGTCGATGTTGCCGGTGCGCTGCCATTGTGCGATTTCGGCGTCCGGGTTGTGCAGCATTGCCGCCAGCCAGACGGCCTGCGCCGGCTCCAGCCTGGCGGCACTGCGCTTGAAGTAGCGTTTGGCCGCCGCTTCTGCGCCGCACACCCCGCTGCCCCAGGGCGCGTTGTCGAGGTAGAGCTGCATGATGCGCGGCTTGCCGAGCGTTTGTTCCATCTCGACCGCGTAGAGCAGTTCGCGCAGCTTGCGTTCGCCGGTGCGCTCGCTGCCGGTGACCAGCAGCTTGGTGAGCTGCTGCGTGAGCGTGCTGCCGCCGCGCTCGACCTGGCCAGCCTTCTGGTTCGCGGCAACGGCGGCGCCGAGTTCGGTCAGGTCGTAGCCCGGATGCTGGAAGAAGCGCTGGTCTTCGGCCGCGATTACCGCGCGTGTGAGCCAGCTCTCGGCCGCAAGCCGCGATGGCGCGCCACAGCCGCTGCGCGCATTGAGCATCGCCTCGGTGCCGAGCCCTTCGACCGTGAACTGCGAGATCGTCGGCTGGACCGTGAAACTGTCGGCCGGCAAGGCCAGCTTCGCGTGCAGCGCCATGGTGCCGCCGATGCGCGCGCGCTGCAGTTCGGGCAGCGCCGGCACGAACACGCCATACCACTGGGCGATCGGGGCGTCGGCCATGGTGATGTCGAGCTGCAGCGTTTTCTGCGTGAGGCGGCCATCCCATCGGCCGCGCAGCGCCGGCGCGGCGTCGCCCGCGGCTTTGGCTTCGAGCGTGCCGTTGAGCACGACGACGTCGCGGCGTACCGTGATCATCAGGCTCTCGACCTTGATCGGTTGGCTGCCGAGTTCGGGCACGGTGGCGCTGCAGGGCGCGCAGACCAGTTCCAGCGTCTGGCGCGGCTCGTTCCAGCCAAAATGCACCGGGCCGTAACGTGTATCGAGCGTCTGGCCATCGAGCTGCGGCGCGAACCAGGAGGCGGTGGCGAGGCGGATCGCGGTCGGCACGCCGACGTCGAAGCCGACCGGCCCGGCCTTCACCCGCATCGACCATTCGCCGGCCGCGGGTGCCAACGCGATCTTCACGATCAGAACAATAGCGACGGCGACCGTGGCCACCAGCGCCAGGGCTACAAGTAGCAGGTCACGCAGAGTCTTCTTCACAAATTCTTCTTCAGAGCTGTTTCGCTGTCGTGACGGCTTGCCACGGTCCCTTCGATTGTCCGCTGGCCGCGGCCCAGTACCAGGCTGAAGTGTCGGTGAAAGAACTGCCGTCGGCGGCCTCGATGCGCTCGCATACCCTCAAATTTGAGGGGAGGGTTTGCCCGTGGCCGCGCACGGCCGAGAAGCAGCGCCAGAGCCGTTGCTGCGCGTCGCGCTCGAGCCGGGCCTGCTCGATGCGGTAGCCCAGGGCGCGGTAGCAATCCGCGGCAGGGTGCAGCATGCGGGTGGGCGACTTGACCTCGCGCAACACCAGCATCTGGCGGCCATCGGTCATGCGCGCGATGCTGCCCGGGAACTGCTGTGCGAAGCGTTGCTCGACGGCGCTCAGCGCAAGCGGCCGCAGCGGCGCACCGTCCCATTCGGCAGGCCATTCGTGGAAGGCGGTGGGCGCCGGTGGCGCTGCGGCAGGTCGCAGCGCTTGGGCGCTGGCCCAGAGCAGGCACAGCAGCATTGCGAGCGCGAACAGCGCCTTGTGCGCGACGCGCTGCATGAAGTGGTTGGCGAACAAGAAGCGTTCAAGCAGTCGTATCGACACGGCGGCCTCCGGGGACGGTGATCAGGCCGGGAATGGCCGGTGCGCGGCGCGGTGCCATGGCCCACGCGATGCCGGCGCACACGGCTGCCAGCACCACCAGGCCAAAGGCGTTGTGCGCCCAGGGGGCAAGCGGGCGGTCCGCGGCTTCGAAAGTCACCAGCACGCTGTTGCGCAGAATGTTGCCGGCCAGCACGAGCAGGCCGACGGCCGGTAGCCGTGCGAGGAATGCGCGGTCACTGCGGCCGGCCCACAGCGCAACCGCGCAGGCCGTGAAGTAGCCGAGCCACACCATCTGAACGCCAGAGCAGGGCGCATCGACGATGACGAGGCGGCCATCCACCAGCAAGGTGGTGCCTTCGCGTGCCACGCTGAAGCCCGGCGCCAGCAGCCAGCGGCTGGCTTCGGCCGTGACCACGCGCAGCGGGTAGCCGGCGTAGAACTGCAGCGACGAGAGCAGCGGCAACGCCAGCACTGCGAGGCCGGCAACTGGCAACGCAGCAACGCGGCGCGGCAGGAAGGCCATCAGTCCGCAGGCGAGCGCCAGTACCGCGAGCAGGCTGGCGGCGAGCGGCGGCAGGGCCACCCGCAGCAGCGTGGCGGCAACCGTCCCGCCCGCGGCCAGCGCGAGCCAGCCGAGGCGCGGTGAGGCGCGCAGGTCGTGCCGCAATTGCCAGACCAGCAGCGCGAGCGATGTGAGCGCCAGCAGGCCGAGCGGATCGTCCGACCCGTCGCGCAGGCGAGCCGCCATCCAGAGCCAGGTGGGCGTGAGCGCCGCGGCCTGCAGCGCAAGCCAGCCGGCGGCAGGTGCGCGGTCGAGGCGGATGCTCCAGTCGACCAGGCGCGGGTGGGTTTGTGCCAATGATGCAAGCGACATGTGCAGCCTTCTTCTTCAGGCAGTCAGACGGCGCGGGTCATGCCGGCGTGCACGGCGGCGCAGCATGGCCAGCATCGACAACACCACGGCGATGGCACCCAGCGTTTCGGGCTCCGGCGTGCTCGGCACCTCGGCGCCAAGCGTCGCGCCGCCCACGGCCAGCTCGCTGACGCCCTTGGGCAGGGGCGAGGGCTGGTCGACGCTTGCAGCGTTCTGCGGCACCGGGTTGCGCACCACCTTGTCGACTGCGATGAAGCTGGTGTACTGCGTGAGCAGGCCGTACTTGAGGCCCAGGTCGGTGATGCGCTGCTTGAACGCGTCGCCGCCTTCCAGCGCTTCCTGGTCGCTCAACGCCCCGATGCGGTGGCGTGCCCACAGCGTGCGCAGCGCGGCCGTGTCCTGGCGCACCTTCGCGTCGATCGCGAGTTCCTGGCGGTACGGGCCATTGGCGCTCTGGCCTTCGATGATCACGCGGCCCTTGGCCAATCCCTCCGGGTTCGGGCGCCACTTGCCGAACACGATCACCGGCCGCTCGCCGAGCACGTCGGGCAGGGCGGTCGGCTCCACATCGTAGACATCGAGGCCGCCGAAGGTGGCTTTCACGTTGGTGAGCACCGGCGACTCGACCATGCGGCGGAAGCGCGCGGCCTGCTCGGGCGCCTGGATCGGGTCGGTGATGATGAAAGGCTCGCCCATGCCGGCACGGGCCAGGCCTTCCATCAGATGCCGGTTGACCGAGCTGCCGATGCCGAACGCGAACACGTTGGCTTTCGACAGGTTCTTGCGCACCAGCTCGAAGGCTTCGCGCTCGACCGTCACATAGCCGTCGGTCACCACCACCACGGTGCGCGACACGTTCTCGGGCTTGGGTTCGGCATAGACGCGCTTCAAGGCAGGAATCAGCTCGGTGCTGCCGCCGCCCTCGTACTTGTTGATGGTGGCGAGTGCCTGCTCGATGTTGGGGCGCGTGGCCGGCACCGACCTGGGCGACAGCATCTTGCTGCTGCCTGAAAACAGCAGCACGTTGAAGGTGTCGCTCGGGCGCAGCCCGCCGATCAGGCGTTCGAGCATGACCTTGGCGGTGTCGAGCGGAAAGCCGTGCATCGAGCCCGAGATGTCGACCACGAAGATGTAGTCGCGCGGCGAGATGGCGCTGGCGGCCACCGACTTGGGCGGTTCGACCATCGCAAGAAAGAAGTTTTCGTCCTGGCCCTTGTAGAGCATCAGGCCCGATTCGATCTTGTCGCCGGCAAGCCGCCAGGCGAGCACGAAGTCGCGGTTGTTGGCGGGCTCGGTGCTCGCGGCCAGTGCGATGTCGGCGTGCTGGTCGTTGTCGTCTTTCTTGACGTCGACCGCGTGCGTGGCCGAGCGGATCTCCTTGATGCCGAGCGGCGTGTCAATTGCGACCTTGAGCTTGAAGGCGGTGTCAGGTGCCACGCCGGCGCGCAGCACCGGTTGCGCAACCCACGTGGCATTGGCGTTTTCGGACTGCGGGCTGTTGTAGCGCGGCCCGACCACTGTCGGGAACACGAACTGGTAGTTGCCGCCGTTGGGCACCAGCAGTTCGGTGTAGCGCAGCTCCACCTTCACGTCGTCGCCCGGCAGGATGTTGGCGACGTTCATCTGGAACACGTTGGGCAGGTGCTGTTCCAGCAGTGCGGCGGTCTTGCCTTCCTTCTTGGCCGTGTCGTACTCGATCTTCGCCTGCTCCTTCTCGCGGATCTGCGCGGTGATGAGGCGGTCGCCCAGGCGCACATTGAGGCCGCTCACGGCCGCCTTGGTCGAACCCGGGAACACATAGCGTGCCTCGATCGCGCGCTGGCCTTCGTTGCGGTAGGTCTGCGTGACGGTCACGTCGGCGATCACGCCCGAGACGCGCACATTGACCTCCGTGCCCTTGAGCGGCAGCCGGTCGGTATCGGGCGAATCGCTCTTGACGAAGAAGTACGGGCTCTCGGTCTTCAGCCGCGGGCCGGGCGCCTCCTGCGCGCCGGCCGGCCGGGCCGTGAGCAGTACGAAGCAGGTGGATGCAATGCTCACGGTGGCGAGCCAGAGCCAGCGGCCGGGGCGGGGAGAGGTGGCTTGCAGCATGGGTTGTGTCCTCGGGTCGTGCGAACTTGCACGGGACTCAATGTCGCGAACGGCTGCGAAGCCAATAGGAAGACTGCGGGAAGGCAAAACGCTTGTGTGAAGTCTGTGTGAAGCGCAGCGGTGGCGGCGCTTCATGAAGGCTTCTGCAACGGCCGCGAGCATCGGCGCTTCGAATACACCGAAGGAGGACATCCATGTTTCAGGCGCTGAAGAATTCGATGCTGCTCAAGGTCATCGGCCTGGTGCTGCTGACCTTGTTGCTGTGCATCCCGCTGGCCGAGATCGGCTCGCTCAACCGCGAACGCGGGCGCAGCCAGCAGGAAGCGGCACAGGAGCTGGCCAGCACCTATGCCGGTAGCCAGACCGTGATCGGCCCGCTGCTGGTGGTGCCCTATGTGGAGCGCTGGAACGAGACCCAGCGCGATGCCAAAGGCATGGTCATCGGCAGCGTGGCGCGCAGCAAGGAGCTGACGCACATCGTGTTTCCCGACAAGCTGCATACCGAAGGCAGCCTGACGCCACAGGAGCGCTACCGGGGCATCTTCAAGATTCCGTTCTACACGCTCAACGCCACGTTGAGCGGGGGGTTCACCGCTTTTGATCCGGCGAGCATTGCGCACAGCGAGACCGACTCGAAGATCGAGTTCAAAGCGCCCTTCGTCGCGTTCGGCGTGAGCGACCTGCGCGGGCTCGACGGATCGCCCGCGCTCGGGCTCGGCGGCGAGACGTTGCGCTTTGCGCAGGGCGTGCCGGGCATGGCCGACGACGGCTGGCTCGGCAACAGCATCCATGCACCGCTCGCCGGCAGCGCGCTCGCGGCCTGGCAGACGAAGAAGCCCCTGCCTTTTCAACTCAAGCTCAGCCTGGTGGGTCAAGAAACGCTCTCGATGGTGCCGATCGCCGACGAGACCACCGCGCATCTGACGTCGCCCTGGGCACACCCCAGCTTCGGTGGCGGCTTTCTGGCTTCGGAGCGCGCGATCACGGCACAGGGTTTCGACGCGAAGTGGCGCGTGTCCGCGCTCGTGACCTCGGCGCGGGAACAGGTGCGCGCCGGCATGGCCAGCCCCGGCCCGGCTGCCGCCGCAA
The DNA here is from genome assembly GCA_040003555.1 of Variovorax sp. Taxonomy (GTDB): domain Bacteria; phylum Pseudomonadota; class Gammaproteobacteria; order Burkholderiales; family Burkholderiaceae_C; genus Variovorax. The sequence goes on from JBDUCH010000024.1 coordinate 8,656, forward strand.
CAGCTGCGGCGGCCGTCGCTGTGGATACCGCAAGCTATGCCGGAAGTGCTGGACGGCGCATGGCCGGCCCGCTGCAAAGCTTCGATGTTTCGCTGGCGCAGCCGGTCAATGTCTATTCGATGTCGACGCGCGCCGGCAAGTACGGTGCGATGTTCATCGGGCTGGTGGTCATGGCGGCCTTCATGTTCGAACTTTTCCGCAAGCTGCGACTCCATCCGGTGCAATATGGCCTGGTCGGCCTGTCTATCGCGCTGTTCTTTCTGTTACTGCTCGCGCTGTCGGAAAAGTTAAGGTTCCCCGTTGCCTACGCCGGGGCGGCCGGCGCCAGCGTGTTGCTGCTTGCGGCCTACTTCAGCGCCGTGCTCGGTGGCTGGCAGCGCGGCGTGTCGTTCGGTGCCTACGTGGCGGTGCTGTACGGTGCGCTCTACGGACTGCTGGCCTCGGAGAGCAACGCCCTCTTGCTCGGCGCGTTGCTGATCTTCGGCATGCTGGCCACGCTGATGCTCGCGACCCGCAAGGTCGACTGGTATGCGCTCGCGAATTAATAGCTACCCCTTCATGAAAAAACTCTTCTTCATCCCCAAACCCGCTTCACGCCCCATGCGCGTCCTCTGGTGGGGCGGTGCCGTGGTGGCGGCCGGTGCGCTCGCGACGCTGTGCGTCGTCGGCCTGGCCATTGCGGTGATCACGCCCAAGTTGCCCGATGTGTCGGAGCTGTCCGACTACCGTCCGAAGTTGCCGCTGCGCGTGTATTCGGCCGAGGGCGTGCTGATCGGCGAGTTCGGCGAGGAGCGCCGCAGTTTCGTGCCGATCGCGGCCGTGCCCAAGGTGTTGAAGGACGCGGTGCTCGCGGTCGAGGACGCGCGTTTCTACGAGCACGGTGGCCTTGACTACAAGGGGCTCGCGCGCGCGGTGCTGGTCAACCTGCGGCATGGCGTGAGCCAGGGCGCCTCCACGATCACGCAGCAGGTGGCGCGCAACGTCTATCTCAGTTCCGAGAGAACCCTGACGCGCAAGACCTACGAAGCGTTGCTGGCGTTCAGGCTCGAGCGCGAGCTGACCAAGGATCAGATCCTCGAGATCTACCTGAACCAGATCTACCTCGGCAACCGCTCCTATGGTTTTGCGGCGGCATCCGAGGCGTATTTCGGCAAGCCGCTGCAGGATCTCACGGCCGCCGAAGCAGCGATGCTGGCCGGCCTGCCCAAGGCACCGCGCAGCGGCAACCCGCTGAGCAACCCGCGCCGCGCGCGCGACCGCCAGCTGCATGTGATCGGCCGCATGCAGGCCACGGGTGTGCTGACGGCCGAACAGGCCGACGCAGCCAGGGCCGAGCCCTTGCGCCTGCGCGATGCGGCCGACCCGAAGCGCCTGCATGCCGAGTACGTGGCCGAGACGGTGCGCCGCCTGATGGTCGAGAAGTACGGCGACAGCACCTACACGCGCGGCCTCAAGGTCTACACCACGCTGGTGGCCGCCGACCAGGCGGCGGCCTACAGATCGCTGCGCAAGGGGATCATGGACTACGAGCGGCGCCAGCCCTACCGCGGCCCCGAGAAGTACGTCGACCTGCCGGCCGACCCGACACCGACGGCGCTGGACGAAGCGGTCGACGACGCGCTGGCCGACCATCCGGACAACGGCGACGTGATGGCGGCCGTGGTGCTGGCGGCCGGCCCGAAGGAAGTGACTGCGGCGCGCGCGAACGGCGACACGCTGCAGATCACGGGTGAAGGGCTGCGTCCGGTGCAAACGGGCTTGTCTGAAAAGGCGGCGCCGAACGTCCGGATCCGGCGCGGTGCCGTGGTTCGCGTCGCGAAGACGGCGAAGGGCGGCTGGGAAATCACGCAGCTGCCGGAGGTCGAAGGCGCCTTCGTCGCGGTCGATCCGCGCGACGGCACGGTGCGCGCCCTGGTCGGCGGCTTCGATTTCGACAAGAACAAGTTCAACCACGTCACGCAGGCCTGGCGCCAGCCGGGCTCGAGCTTCAAGCCCTTCATCTACTCGGCCGCGCTGGAAAAGGGGTTCACGCCCGGCACCGTGATCAACGACGCGCCGCTGTTCTTCGACGGCAGCACCACCGGCGGAACGCCCTGGGAGCCGAAGAACTACGACGGCACCTTCGATGGCCCGATGACGATGCGGCACGCGCTCGAGCAGTCGAAGAACATGGTGTCGATCCGGCTGCTGCAGTCGATCGGCACCCAGTACGCCCAGGACTGGATCACCCGCTTCGGCTTCGCGGCCGAGAAGCACCCGGCCTACCTGCCGATGGCGCTTGGTTCCGGCTCGGTCACACCGATGCAGATGGCCACCGCCTACGCGGTGTTCGCCAACGGCGGCTACCGCGTGAGCCCGCACCTGGTGACGCGCGTCACCGACCACAAGGATCAGGTGCTGATCGACACCCCGCCGCCGCCGCTCGATGAAAGCATTCGCGCCATTCCTGCGCGCAACGCATTCGTGATGGACACGCTGTTGAACAGCGTGGTGAAGAGCGGCACCGGCCGCAAGGCCTGGACGACGCTGCGGCGCGATGACATCTACGGCAAGACCGGCACCACCAACGACTCGATCGACACCTGGTTTGCCGGCTTCCAGCCGACCCTGGTGGGTATCGCGTGGATCGGCTACGACACGCCGCGCCAGCTCGGCGTGCGCGGTGAAACGGGCGGTAGCCTGAGCTTGCCGGTGTGGACAGGCTTCATGGACACCGCGCTCAAGGGCGTGCCGGTAGCCGCGCTGAAGGCGCCCGACGGCGTGGCGCAGGTGGACGGCGAGTGGTACTTCGACGACTTCACGCCGGGCCACGGTATCGCGAGCCTGGGGCTGGACTTGGCCGAGCTGCAACCCGCTGAAGCGTTGGCGCCTGAACAGGTGGCACCGGCGCCGCCGCCGGAGGAGCGCAACCGGATCCTGGACTGGTTCCGCTAGTCGTCAGTCGTGCGCCGCAAGCGGCAGCGTCAGCGTCGCCAGCGCGCCGCCGCCCGGCCCGTTGACCAGTTCGACGCGGCCGCGGTGCAGGCTCGCGATCTCCTTCACGAACGCGAGGCCGAGGCCGGTGCTCTTCTTCTGGTTGTGCGGGCGCGCCAGCGAATAGAACTTCTCGAACACCTTGTCCTTGGCGTAGTCGGGAATGCCCTGGCCGCGGTCGCGCACAGTGATGCGGGCCAGGCGTGTGGTGGCCTGCAGCGTCAGCACCACCTCGCGGCCGGCCGGCGAGAAGTCGATGGCGTTGTCGAGCAGGTTGCTCACCGCGCGGCGCAGCAGAAACGGGTCGCCTTCGGTCGTCGCCTGCGCGTCAATGGCCACGCGCAGTTCGACGCTGCGCGCCGACGCGGCGGGCCGGGCGCCGGCCGCGATGTCCTGCAGCAGCGGCGCCAGCGCCACCGGTTCGGTGCGGTCCAGCGCGCGCCGCGTTTCGAGCGCGGTGAGCTCCATCATGCGGTCCACGATCTCCTGGATGCGCTGTGTCTCGCGCGTGATGTTGACCAGGAAGTGCTCGCGTTCGGCCTGCGGCATCGAGGGCTCCTGCAACAGCTCGGCCGCGCCGCGGATGGCCGAGAGCGGGCTCTTCACTTCGTGCGTGAAGGTCTGCACATAGTCGGCCACGTAGTTGCGGCCGGTGAGCGTGTCGCGCATCTCGCCGAAGCTGCTGCGCAGTGCGTCGAGCGCGCGGCGGGCCATGCGCGGCACGCTCAGGCGCGGCTGGCTGCGCACCCAGCCCCAGTAGTCCGAAATCAACCCGAACGGCCGCACCAGCCAGACCGACACGATGATGGCCAGCACCAGCAGCGCGAAGGCCGAACCGACGCCGACCCACAGCGTGCGGGCGCGCGCGTCTTCGACGAACTGGCCGAAGCTCTGCACCGGCTTGCCGACGCTTACCACGCCGACGATCTCGTCGTTCCAGCGGATCGGCGCGCTCACGTACATCACCGAGGTGCGCGGGTCGCTTTCGACATCGCGCGAGGTGCGTGCGCCGTACATGCCGGCCAGCGTACGGCTGACGTCGCTCCATTGGGAAAAGTCGGCGCCGCTCTGGCGGCCGGTCGAGTCGAACATCACGCGGCCGCTGCGGTCGGTCACGTACACGCGCAGCTCGACCCGGCGCTTGTGCAGGTTGTAGATTTGGGCCGAGAACTCACGGGCGTAGACCGACCGGAACAGCGGCTCGAGCCGGGCCGTGTTGAGCGCGCCGGCGATCACGTCCTGCTCGATCAGGCTGGCCATGAGCTGCGAGGTTTCGACCAGCGATTCTTCGGCCGACTCGCGGTAGCGCGGGTCGATGTCACCGACCACGCGGTACAACAGGAACGCGATACCCGCCGTGTAGATCAGCAGGATGCCGATGAAGATGCGGGTTCTGCGGCTCACGGGCTCAGGGCGTGGCCGGCAGTTCTTCGTTCAGCGCATAGCCGGTGCCGCGCAACGTGCGGATCGGCTCGACGTCGGGTGCAATCGTCTTGAGCTTGGCGCGCAGTGTCTTGATGTGCGCGTCGACGGTGCGGTCGAAGCTTTCACTTGCGTCGTCCCACACCAGCCGCAGCAGCTCGTCGCGCGTGAACACGCGACCGGGGCGCTGCACCAGCAGGCGCAGCAGGCCGTATTCGTAGCGCGACAGATCCAGCGCGCGGCCGTAGTAGCGGATCTGCATGCGCTCGACATCGAGCGCGAAAGGTTGCTGCGGGCTGGCTGCCGCCGCTGGGGTCGGCATGGCTGTGGGGGCCGGGGCCTGGCTGCGTCCGCTGCGGCGCAGGATGGTGCGAACGCGCGCCACCAGCTCGCGCGGCGAGAAGGGCTTGGCGATGTAGTCGTCGGCACCGAGTTCGAGGCCGACCACGCGGTCGATCTCGTCGCTGCGCGCGGTGAGAAAGATCATCGGCACCTGCGCGCCGCCCGGCAGCGCGTGCAGGCGCTTGAAGAGCTCGAAGCCGTTGAGGTCGGGCAGACCGACATCGAGAATGGCCAGCGCCGGCGGCTCCAGCGCAAACTGTGCCAGCGCCTCTTCTGCCGTGGCGCACCACACGGGCGTGAAGCCGTCGCTCTTGAGCACGTACTGCAGCGTGTCGGCAATGCCCGACTCGTCTTCGGCGATCAGGATGCGGGGGTTCGGCGACGGCATGGCGCGAATGGTAGCGGCTCGCGCCGCGCCGGCCCGGTTTGGCTACAGCAGGTCGAAGCAGCAGCCGGCGTAATAGACGCTGTCGCCGCCCTCGACGAAGGGCACGTCGATCGGCTTGCCCTCGTTGCGCCAGACATCGCGGCGCTTGTAGCCGGCGTTGGTGAGCTGGGCGATCAGGTCGTCGTAGCGCTGGATGCGGTAGGGGCTGAAGCCGAAGCCGAGGCTGTGCACCGTGAAGATGGCGCGATCGGCATGCACCGCGGTGGTGTTGAGGATGATGCGCTTGGGCTTGACTGCCAGCGCATCGATCACCTGCGTCAGCGTTTCCGGCATGAACTGCAGGGTGCCTGCGATGAACAGCACGTCGTAGCCGCTGGCGTCCTTGAAGTCGGTCGTGAAATCCAGCTCCTTGCCGACACCGCGCTCGGCCGCGATCTCGAGGCCGGCTTGTACGACGCCGGGCACGTCGCAGACCGTCCAGTGCAGGTCGGGTGGGTAGTTGAGCATGCGGCGGAACGCATGGAATTTGATGCCTGCGTGGCCCCCGAGGTCGAACACGCTGCGCATGCCGTCCTCGAGCGAGCGGCCGAGCCAGAACAGGCCGGGGTAGTCGAAAAAGAAGACCTGCTGGCTGTAGAGCTTGCGCGCCTCCTCGGCGTTGTCGAAGCCCAGCGGCTTGGAGGTGGGCGCGGCCGCGGCGGCAGCCTCGAAGCTCGGGTAGGAGCCCATGAAAAGGTGCTCGTCGACGTTGTCGATGAACTTGCGGCGGTATGCCGCCTCGCGCATTTTGCGCATGGGCGCCAGTTGATCCAGCATGGGTGGAGGGTACTCAGTTCGTGGGGATGCGGATGCGCAGCTGCCGCCGCGACGGCTCGGGTGCCACGTCGGCCGATACCGGCGCCAGCAGGCCCGGCAACACCAGTGCGCGGGCCAGCGCGGGGGAGTTGTGCTGCAGGCGCTCCATTGCGTCGAGCAGGCGGCCCGCGGTCTTGAGGTAGGTGCGCATCAGCCAGGCCTTGCGCGGCGCTTTCTTGGCCTCGTCGTCCGCCACTTCGTCGACATAGTCGCCCCAGTTGGAGCCGTCGAGCATGTTGGTGCAGACCGAGATCGAGGTCGACAAGGCGCGCGCCGCATGCCACCACTTGGCCGGCACGAAGATCATGTCGCCGGGCTTGAGTATCGTGCGGTACTGGGTGGCTTTGGCCAGCAACGGGTAGCGCCCCAGATCCTGCGAAACCGGATCGTCCACCATCGAGTGGTTGGGAAAGAACTTCTTCGGATACAGGTACTGCCCGTCTTCGGGCGCGTACATCACGAATTCCTTGTCGCCATAGATCTCGGTGATGGCCGCATGCGCGTTCTCGCCGTCGTAGTGCATCACCGGAAACTTGCTGCCCACGCCGCCGATCAGGAGCTTGAGGTAGCCGTCGGGCCGGCGCCATTTCTCGAGCATCAGCGGGCTCGCATAGCGGCGCGCAAAGGCGAACTTGTTCTGCGGGATCACGTCGGGCAAGAGCTCGGGCAGCACCTCGTGCAGGAACGAGCGATACATGTAGGGCCCGGGTTGCTCCGGGCTCGAGGCCAGCACCTGGTCGATGAACTGGTCGAACGGCATGTTGCGGTCATAGCCGATCGCCACCGGCTGGCTACCGAAGCGCTGCTTGAAATGCTCGGGCGTCCAGTTGCGCATCGCGGGCCAGTCGCCGGCCACGTTGGAGATGACGACCGGTCGGTTGGCGTGCATGTAGTGCGCGAGGAAATCGTCGTAGCTGAGGTGCGTGCCATCGATGCGCTCGATCGGCAACCAAGCCGCCGGTGTGCGCCCGGGCGGGGTGGCTGGCATCGCCGAAGGCACCGGCTCGGCGGTTTGAGTTTGCATTTGCATACATTTATCTTACAAAAAGCCTTGCCGGCCGGCAATGACTTTGGCATGCACGAAGTGCATATATCTCGTGTAAGACGCTCAATTACCGGCCAGATCCTCCAGGATCGGGCAGTCCGGCCGGCTGTCGCCGTGGCAGCAATGCACCAGATGCGACAGCGTCTGGCGCATCGCCTGCATCGCGGCAATGCGCTGGTCGAGTTCGGACAGGTGCTTGCGGGCGATGGTCTTGACGCTCGAACTGGTGCGCTGACGGTCGTGCCACAGGTTGGCCAGTTCGGCGATCTCGTCCATCGAAAAGCCGAGATCGCGGGCTCGCTTGATGAAGCGCAGGCTGTGGATGTCGGCTTCGCCGTACTGCCGATAGCCGCTTTCGGTGCGGGCTACCTCGGGCAGCAGGCCGAGGCCTTCGTAGTGCCGCACCATGCGGGCCGATACGCCGGAGCGCCGGGCCGCTTCGCCAATGGCAACCGCGGACATCACGCGGCCTTGTAGCCCGCGTTCTCGATCGCGAGGATGATGTTTTCGCGCGGCTGCTCGCTCACCACGTCGACATGGCCGGTCGGCAGGTCGACCGTGACCTGCGCCTCGGGGTCGATCTGTTGCACGGCGCGCGTGACGGCCTGCTGGCAATGGCCACAGCTCATGCCGCTGACCTGGAATTTCTGGCTCATGGAAGGCTCCTTTGGTATCGAACGGCTTCCAGTCTGAACCTTGACAGCATGGCAAGGTCAAGCGGGTGGGCCTTGACCTTGCCATGGTGTGAGGCTTTAGCCTGCAGGCATGAACGCTTCGAACACCTCCACGCTCGACATTTCCGTCGGCGGCATGACCTGTGCTTCCTGCGTGAGCCGGGTCGAGCATGCGCTGCAGAACGTGCCCGGCGTGCAGGCCGCAACGGTCAACCTCGCGACCGAATCCGCGCGCATCGCCTACGCCGCCGACGAGGGCATGGATGCGCGCCTGCGCCGCGCCGTGCGCGCGGCCGGCTACGAGCCGCGTGCCGCCGCCGAGGCGCAGGCCCTGCAGGCGGCATCAGGCTGGAGCGGCTTTGCGTCGGTTGCGGCCGGACTGCTGTTGTCGGCGCCGCTGCTCGCGCCGATGCTGGTTCAGCCTTTCGGGCTGGACTGGATGCTGCCGCCCTGGGTGCAATTGATGCTGGCCGCGCCGGTGCAGTTCTGGCTCGGCGCGCGCTTCTACCGCGCCGGCTGGCATGCGGCAAAGGCGCGCACCGGCAACATGGACTTGCTGGTGGCGCTCGGCACCAGTGCGGCCTTCGGGCTGTCGCTCTGGCTCTGGTGGCGTGCAGCCAGCGGCGAACACGCCGGGCACGCCGTGCCGCATCTCTACTTCGAGGCCTCGTCGGTGGTGATTGCCCTGGTGCTGCTGGGCAAATGGCTGGAGGCCCGTGCCAAGCGGCAGGCCACCTCGGCGATTCGCGCGCTGCAGCAGCTGCGGCCCGAGACGGCGCACCTGGTCGGCCCGCAAGGCGAAACCGACCTGCCGCTGGCCGAGGTGATGCCGGGCGACCGGCTCGCGGTGCGGCCCGGCGAGCGCGTTGCGGCCGACGCGCGCGTGCTCGAAGGCGAATCGGAGGTCGACGAATCGATGCTCACCGGCGAGCCCCTGCCTGTGGTCAAACGTGTGGGCGACATGCTCACGGGCGGCTCGGTCAATGGCGCCGGCAGGCTGGTGGCCGAGGTGCGCGCGGTCGGTGCCGAGAGCGTGCTGGCGCGCATCATCCGGCTGGTGGAAGACGCGCAGGCGGCCAAGGCGCCGATCCAGCGGCAGGTCGACCGGGTCGCTGCCGTGTTCGTGCCGGTGGTGCTGCTGATCGGGCTGGCCACGCTCGCGGGCTGGTGGCTGGCCGGCGCAGGCTTGGAGCCGGCGCTGATCCATGCGGTGGCGGTGCTCGTGATTGCCTGCCCCTGCGCGCTCGGCCTTGCCACGCCGGTCGCGGTGATGGCCGGGACTGGTGTCGCAGCGCGCAACGGCATCCTCATCAAGGACGCGCAGGCGCTGGAGCTGGCGCACCGCGTCGACACCGTGGCCTTCGACAAGACCGGCACGCTGACGCTCGGCACGCCCGAGATGACGGCGTTGTTGCCGGTGCATGGCAACGACGACGAGACCGCGTTGTTGAAGATCGCGGCCAGCCTGCAAAGCGGCAGTGGGCATCCACTGGCGCGCGCGGTGCTCGCTGCCGCGCGAACCCGCGGGGTGCCGATCGAGGCGCCGCGCGACCTGCAGGCGCTGCCCGGTCGTGGCGTGCGCGGCACCGTCGCCGGCGGTGACTGGGCGATCGCGAGCCTGCGCTGGTGCGAGGAGCTCGGCGTGCCGGTGCAGGTGCCCAAGCCCCAGCAGGAGCAGGGCGCGACGCTGTCGGCGCTGCTCCGGTTCGAAGGCGGCCAGCCCGCTGTGCGGGCGCTGCTCGCCTTCATCGACCAGCCCAAGCCGCACGCGGCCGAAGCGATCGCCGCGCTGCGTGCGCGGGGCTTGCGCGTGGTGATGATCTCGGGCGACAACGCACGCGCTGCGCAGGCCATGGCGGCGCGGCTCGGCATCGACGCCGGCGACGTGCGCGCCGAGGTGCTGCCGGCCGACAAGGCTGCGCAGGTGAGCGCGCTGAAAGAGGGCCGGCACGTCGTCGCCATGGTCGGCGACGGCGCCAACGATGCGCCGGCGCTGGCCGCGGCCGATGTCGGCATCGCCATGGCCAACGGCACCGACGTGGCGATGGAGGCGGCCGGCATCACCTTGATGCGTGGCGACCTCGCGCTGGTGGCCGAGGCGCTCGAGCTGTCGGCACGCACCGTCGCGAAGATCCGGCAGAACCTGTTCTGGGCCTTTGCCTACAACGTGGCCGGCATCCCGCTCGCGGCCTTCGGCCTGCTGAGCCCGGTGGTGGCCGGTGCGGCGATGGCGCTGTCCAGCGTCAGCGTGATGGCGAACGCGTTGCTGCTGCGGCGCTTTCGGATCAGCCCGCAGCGCGGCCGGCGATGAGCACGGCGTTGGTGCCGCCGAACGCGAACGAGTTCGACATCGCGTAGTGCAGGCCCTTCGCTTCGCGCGCTGCGCCGCGCACCAGGTCGAGCGCGAAGGCCGGGTCGGGCACCCTCAGATGGGCGGTGGGCGGCAGCAGTTGCCGATCGAGCGCGCGCAGCGCGGCCACCAGTTCCACCACACCGCCACCGCCGAGCAGGTGGCCGTGGACGGCCTTGGTGGCGCTGACCGGCACGCCGTCGCCGAACACCGTGTGAATCGATGTCGCCTCGGCCGCGTCACCGGCCAGGGTGGCGGTGCCGTGCGCGTTGACGTGGCCGATCTGCCGTGCATCCAGCCGCGCGTCGCGCAGGGCGGCGCGCATCGCACGGGCCTGGCCACCGGCGTCGGGGTTGGTGATGTGGCTGCCGTCGCAATTGGTCGCATAGCCGACCAGCGAGCAGCTGCCCGTGGCGCCGCGGGCCTGCGCATGCGCTTCGGATTCGAGCACCAGCGCAGCCGCACCCTCGCCCAGCGCGAAGCCGGCCCGGTCGGCCGAGAAAGGCCGGCACGCGGTTTCGGGTGCGCCTGCGGGCGGCGGCGCCACCACGCGCATGCCGTGCCAGGCCGTCATGAGGCCCGGCGTGAGCATGGCATCGTGGCCGCCGACGATGGCCACGTCGATCCAGCCGCCGCGGATTGCGCGCATCGCCTCACCGATCGCCACCGCCGACGATGCGCAGGCACAGGCGTAGCCGATGGCGCCACCGCACGCGCCGAAGTGCAAGGCGAGTTCGGCCACGGCCGCGTTGGGCATCACGGTCAACACCGTGGTGGGCCGCATGCGGCGCTGTTCGCCATAGAACGCTTGCGTGGTGGTGTCGAAGGTGGCGGCGCCGGCCATGCCGCTGCCCCAGAACACGCCAACGCGGTCGGGGTCGAGCGTGGCGGTGTCGAGGCCTGCTTGCGCGACGGCGTCCTGCGCCGCGGCCAGCGCCATCGCGGTGCCGCGATCGAGCGGCAGGCGCGAGCTGCTGCGTACGTTCGCGTCGAAGTTGCAGGGAGCAATGGCCAGCTCGACCGGGTCGAAGCCCTCGACCGCCAGCGTGTGTGCGCGCACCGCCGAGCGGCCGTTGAACAGCGCGTCGTCGAAGTCGGCGAGCGTGCGGCCGATCGGCGTGAGCAGGCCGATGCCGCTCACGCGCACCGGTGCAGCGGCAATGCCGGCGACCGACGCCGACAGCGCCGCGTGAACCGCGCTGCTGCTCACGCTGAAAAAGCAGGCATGCCCACCGCCGGTTCACCGGCCAGGTCGATCACCTCGCACAAATGCTGCAGCGTGAGGCCTGCCTCGCGCGGGTCGAGCCGGTCTTCGGGAATGCGCAGGTGAAAAGCGTCCTCCACGGCAAACACGAACTCCATCAGTCCGAGCGAGTCGAGCCCGAGATCGGACAGCACGACCTCCGGCTTCAGGCTGGCCCGTTCGACTTGGAAATCGTTCACCAGAATCGCGGCGATGCTGTTGAAGGTGGGCGTGTTCATGCGATGGTTTCCTGCAGGCGGGGGAGGGGCGACAGCGGCGCGGTGTCGTGGGCCACGGCGTCGGCGAAGGCAAGCGTCTCGCGCAGCACCTGGTGGCGGTCGTTGTCGATGGTGATCATGTGATAGCTGTTGCCAAGCACCACGCTGCGAAAGGTGCCGCAGCCGAGGCCGCGCGCGAGCAGATCGAGGTTGGCCACGCTCGCCACCTCGTCCTCGCGCGCATGCAGCGCCAGCACCTGTCCGCAGCGCACCTCGCCCAGGTGGCGCCGCACATGGCGCAACAGCCGGTCGTGCTCGCGCAGATGGTCGATACCGATCACCGCGCTGCCAGCGCGCGAGATTTGGCGGCTGCGCAGTTCGCGCGCGATCCAGGCGCGCACGCGCTCGTTCTTCACACCGTAGGGGGCGCGTTCGCGGTACCGCCAGAAACGCCCGAGCGGTGTGTAGAGCGCCAGCGGCAGCAGCGCCTGGGTGCGCGGAACCGCCCAGCCGTCGAAGCGCAGCGCGGTCGACATCAGCACCAGCGCATCGACGCGCTCACCGCAGCGGATGGCCGCGCCGAGCGCGAGCGCCGAACCGGCCGAGATGCCGACCAGCAGCACCTTGTCGTGCACGGCACGCAGTGCATCGACGCGCGCCTCGATCGTGGCCAGCCACTGCGCCCACGGTGTGGCTTGCTGCAGCGGCTTGGCGGCGTCGAACGAATAGCCTTCGATCGCCAGCGCATCCACCGCGTAGCCGTGCTGGCGCAGTGTCGACTGCACGCTGGAGAGTTCGTCCGGCGTGCTGCAAAGGCCATGCAGCAGCACGACCGCGGTGCGGTGCACGGCGGGGTGCACGAAGCTCAATGAACCATCGGGTTCGCGTGCGCTCATAGGGTCAGCTGTCGTATGCTCATGCCGCGTTTATCGGTCCGACCCACTGACTGCGCGCTGACCCTCCCGACTGGTGGACATAACCAACTCTTTCATACCGCCCCATGCGAATCCTCCTGGTTGAAGACGATGTGGTGCTGCGCGACATGATGCTGCGCAGCCTCGGCGATGCAGGCCACCGCATCGATGTGGCGACCAACGTCGAGGACGCCGACCACCTCTGGCGCGTGCAGCCCTTCGATGCGGTGCTGCTCGACCTGAACCTGCCGGCCAGCGGCAGCGCGACCAGCGGCCTGGCCAGCGGGCTCGCAGCACTGCGGCAGGCCCGCGGGCGCGGCGACCGCACGCCGGTGCTGGTATTGACCGCGCGCGACCGCACCGAGGAGCGCATTGCCGGCCTCGATGCCGGCGCCGACGACTACCTCGGCAAGCCGTTCGACCTGGCCGAAGTGGAGGCGCGGCTGCGCGCGCTGGTGCGGCGCGCACAGGGCACCGAAGACATCGTCACGCTGGGCAAGCTGAAGCTCGATCGCAAGGCGCGCCGGTTCTCGGACGGCGACGGCCCGCTCGACCTGCCGGCGCGCGAGTTCGAGGTGCTGTGGGAGCTCATGAGCCCGCCCGGCCGCGCCGTGAGCAAGCGCACCCTGTCCGACAAGCTCTCGGGCTTCGACGAAGCGCTCGGCGACA
>JBDUCH010000244.1:0-6488 GCA_040003555.1 Variovorax sp.
AAGTTCGGCCTCACGCCCGACGTGGTGGACGACCTCACCGGCAAGAAGCTGGGCCGCGCGAGCTCGGGCACCTTCCGCACTGCCGACGTGGTGGGCCTTGACACGATGGCCCACGTGGTCAAGACGCTGCAGGACAACCTGAACGCCGAGACCGATCCGTTCTACGCCAACTTCGCGACGCCACCGGTGCTGGCCAAGCTGCTGGAACTCGGCAACCTGGGCCAGAAAACCAACGCCGGCTTCTTCAAGAAGGTCGGCCGCGACATCCTGCGCTTCGACCTGGCCAAGGGCGACTACGTGCCTTCAGGCGAGAAGGCCGACGAGGTCTATGGCCGCATGCTGAAGAAGCCGGCAGGCGAGCGCCTGAAGCTGCTGCGCGAGAGCGAAGGGCCGCAGGGCCAGTTCCTTTGGGCCATCCTGCGCGACAGCTTCCACTACGCGGCGGTGCACCTGGCGACGATTGCCGAAAGCGCGCGCGATGTGGACTTCGCGATGCGCTGGGGCTTCGGCATGAAGCAGGGCCCGTTCGAGCTCTGGCAGGAGGCCGGCTGGGCGCAGGTCGCGAAGTGGGTGCAGGAAGACATCGACGCCGGCAAGGCGCTCAGCACGGTGCCGCTGCCCAGGTGGGTGTTCGAGGGCGCTGTCGCCAAGGCCGGTGGCGTGCACACGCCCGAGGGCTCGTGGAGCGCCTCGCAGGGCCAGTTCGTGCCGCAGCGCAAGCTGCCCGTCCATGAACGCCAGTTGTTCCCTGAAAGCGTGCTCGGCGCCAATGCGCCCGATGCGAACACCGCGGGCACGACGCTCAGCGACGAAGGGGATGTGCGCGTCTGGACGCTCGACGGCGAGGTGCTGATCGCAAGCATCCATTCGAAGATGCATGCCATCAGCCCCGACGTGGCCGAGGCGCTGGGCGCTGCGGTCGACCTGGCCGAAGCCGGGTACAAGGGCCTGGTGATCTGGTCGCCCGACGAGATGTTCTCGGTCGGCGCCGATCTGCAGGCGATGCTGCCGGCCTTCGTGGTTGCGGGCATCGGTGCGGTCGAAGGGGCCGAAGAAGAACTGCAGAACGTGATGCTCAAGCTGCGCTATGCGAGCGTGCCGGTGGTGTCTGCCGTGCGCGGCCTGGCGCTCGGCGGTGGCTGCGAGCTGGCCGTGTATTCAGCCAAGCGCGTCGCGGCGATGGAAAGCTACATCGGCCTGGTCGAAGTCGGCGTGGGCCTCGTGCCGGGCGCCGGTGGTCTCACCTACATCGCGCGCCGCGCCGCGGAGAACGCAGCCACATCGACCGGCACCGACCTGCTGCCCTTCCTGACCGAAGGCTTCACTGCCGCGGCGATGGCCAAGGTCGGCACCGGGGCGCTCGATTCGAGGAAGCTGGGCTACCTGCTCGACAGCGACGTGATCATCGCGAACAAGGACGAGCTGCTCTATGTCGCGCTGCAGCAGGCGAAGGCGATGGCCGATGCCGGCTACCGCGCACCGCTGCGCCGCAGCTTCCGCGTGGCGGGGCGCAGCGGCGCCGCCACCATCAAGGGCCAGCTCGTCAACATGCGCGACGGCGGCTTCATCAGCGCGCACGACTTCCACATCGCTAGCCTGATCGCGGGCGTGGTCACTGGCGGCGACATCGACGCGGGCTCGCTCGTGACCGAGGAATACCTGATGGCGCTGGAACGCAAGGCGTTCTGCTCGCTCATCGTGCATCCGAAGACGCAGGAGCGAATCATGGGGATGCTCAGCACGGGCAAGCCACTGCGCAACTGACCGCATTTCAAGGAACATCGTCATGAAACAAATCCAGGATGCCTACATCGTCTCCGCCACGCGCACGCCGATCGGCAAGTCGCACCGCGGCTACTTCCGCAACTACCGGCCCGACGACCTGCTCGCGACCACGCTGAAGGCGGCGCTCGCGGCAGTGCCGGGGCTCGACCCGAAGGCCATTGAAGACATCATCTGCGGCTGCGCGATCCCGGAATCGCAGCAGGGCTTGAATATCGCGCGCATCGGCGCCGTGTTGGCCGGCCTGCCCAACAGCATCGGCGGCATCACGGTCAACCGCTTCTGCGCCTCCGGCCTTTCGGCCGTGCAGATGGCGGCGGATCGCATCCGCGTTGGCGAGGCCGACGTGATGATCGCGGCCGGCGTCGAGAGCATGAGCATGGTGCCGATGATGGGCAACGCGCCCTCGCTGTCGCCCTCGATCTTCGAGCGCGAAGGCGATGTCGGCATTGCCTATGGCATGGGTCTCACGGCCGAGAAGGTCGCGCAGCAGTGGAAGGTGGGCCGCGATGCGCAGGACGCGTTCGCGCTGGCCTCGCACCAGAAGGCGCTGGCCGCGCAGCGGGCCGGCGAGTTCGCCGACGAGATCACGCCGATCGAAGTGACCGACCGCACGCCGAACCTCGACACCGGCGAGCCGGTCGCGAAGACGCGCACCGTGAACCTCGACGAAGGCGCACGCCCCGACACCAGCCTCGAAGGCCTGGCCAAGCTGCGCACCGTGTTTGCGGCGCGCGGCACCGTGACGGCCGGCAACAGCTCGCAGACCTCCGACGGCGCCGGTGCACTGATTCTCGCGAGCGAAAAGGCGGTCAAGCAGTTCGGCCTGACGCCGCTGGCGCGCTTCGTGAGCTTTGCCAGCAAGGGCGTGCCGCCACACATCATGGGCATCGGCCCGATCGAGGCCATTCCGGCCGCGCTGCGTTATGCAGGGCTGAAGCACGAGGACATCGACTGGTTCGAGCTGAATGAAGCTTTCGCGGCGCAGTCGCTGGCAGTGATCAACACGCTCGGGCTCGACCCCAGCAAGGTCAACCCGATGGGCGGTGCGATTGCCCTGGGGCATCCGCTCGGCGCAACGGGCGCGATCCGCTCGGCCACCGTGGTGCACGCGCTGCGCCGCAGGAACCTGAAGTACGGCATGGTGACGATGTGCGTCGGCATGGGGCAGGGCGCCGCCGGCATCTTCGAGCGCGTGTAGCGTCTTGTCGCAATGCAGGAGCAACAACTTCAAGTCGACCCAGCCACGCGCATCGCGCGGCGGGTCTATGAGCCCACCGACGGCATGCCGCCGCGCGCCAGCGTGGTCATCGGCGGCGCGATGGGCGTGCGCCAAAGTTTCTACGCACCCTTTGCCGAATGGCTCGCTACGCAGGGCCTGCGCGTCACCACTTTCGACTACAGGGGCTCGGGCGCCTCGATGGAAGGCCGGTCGCTGCGCGGTTACCGTGCCGACCTGTTCGACTGGGCGCGCGACTACGAAGCCGTGATCGACGCGGCCAAGGCCGCCGAGCCCGCATTGCCGCTCTACCTGTTCGGCCACAGCCTCGGCGCGCAGTTGCCCGGCTTTCTGCAGCGGCCGCAGCAGGTCGACGGGCTGTTGAGCATCGCGGCCGGCAGCGGCTACTGGCGCGACAACGCGCCGAAGCTCAAGCGCATGGTGCCGTATTTCTGGTGGGTGCTGGTACCGATCGCGACGCGCATCTACGGCTACTTCCCGGGTCGCAGGCTGCGCAAAGTCGGCGACCTGCCACGCGGCGTGATCCTGCAATGGCGCCGCTGGTGCCTGGATCCACGCTACAGCGTCGGTGCCGAAGGCGAAGCGGCGGCACAGAGCTACGGCCGCGTGCAGTTCCCGGTGCTCGCGCTGTCGATGACCGACGACGAACTCATGACCTTGCGTGGCACGCACAACCTGATCGGCCTCTATACCGGCGCGCCGCAGGAGGTGCAGCAGATCGCACCGGCCGACGTGCAGGCCGGGCGCATCGGCCACTTCGGCTTCTTCCACGAGCGCTTTGCCGAAAAGCTGTGGCCGCGCGCGATCGAGTCCTTGCGCGGCTTCCAGCGCGCCGCTGCTGCCCGCGTCGCCTCCACGACTGCCTGAACCCGCGCGCCCATGCACACTGCCGCCATGACCGCTCCCCACATCTTCGATCGGGCGCTGGCGCTGAAGCCGAGCGGCCTGCGCGCCGGCCATTCGACCGGCATGACCAGCGCCGACTACTGGAACATGGTCGGCCCGTTCGGCGGCACCACCGCGGCCGTGGTGCTGCAGTCGGTGCTGCAGCACCCCGACCTGTTGGGCACGCCGATCGCGCTGACGGTGAACTACGCGGCGGCCATCGAGGCCGGAGCGTTCGACGTGCAGGCCACCGCCGTGCGCACCAACCGGTCGACCCAGCACTGGACAGTCGAGATCACGCAGGCCGGCGCCGGCGGCGCACCGCACGTGACCACGACCGCGACCGTCGTCACGGCCGCACGCCGCGAGACCTGGGGCGCCAACGACCGGCCGATGCCCGTCGTACCGGCGCCGGCCGCGGTCGAGCGCATGGGCATCGGCCCGACCGTCGTCGCATGGACCAACCAGTACGAGATGCGGCCAGTCAGCGGTGCGATCCCGGCGACCTGGGATGGCCGCACCGACCACAGCGAAACCCTGATCTGGCTGCGCGACGCCGATCCGCGCCCGCTCGACTTCACCTCGCTGGCGGCGCTGAGCGACATGTTCTATCCGCGTGTCTGGCTGCGCCGGGCCCGGCATGTGCCGGCCGGCACCGTGTCGATCACGACCTACTTTCACGCCGGCCCGGCTGAACTCGCCGCTGTGGGCACCGGCTACCTGCTGGGCCGCGCGGTGGGACAGCAGTTTCACCACGGCTTTTTCGACCAGGCTGCGCAGTTGTGGAGCGAGGCGGGGCTGCTGCTCGCCACCAGCAACCAGATCGTCTATTTCAAGGAATGACCATGACGCACGAGACTGCCCTGATCGTCGGTGCTGGCGACGCCACCGGCGGCGCCATTGCGCGCCGCTTCGCGCGCGAGGGCTACGTCGCCTGTGTCACGCGCCGCAGCCTCGACAAACTGCAGCCTCTGGTCGCGCAGATCGAGGCCGATGGCGGCGCAGCGCGCGCCTTTGCCTGCGACGCGCGCAAGGAGGAAGAGGTCGTCGCGCTGATCGAAGGGATCGAGTCGACCATCGGCCCGATCGAGGTCATGGTGTTCAACATCGGCGCCAACGTGCCCGAAAGCATCCTGACCGAGACCGCGCGCAAATACTTCAAGGTGTGGGAGATGGCCTGTTTCTCGGGCTTCCTGAACGGCCGTGAAGTGGCCAAGCGCATGGTGGCGCGCGAGGTGCCGCAAGGCGGCCATCGCGGCACCATCATCTTCACCGGCGCCACCGCGTCGCTGCGCGGCGCCGCGAACTTCGGGGCCTTCTCGGGTGCCAAGATGGCGCTGCGTGCGCTGGCGCAGGCGATGGCGCGCGAACTGGGGCCGCAGGGCATCCACGTGGCGCATGTGGTGGTCGATGGCGCGATCGACACCGAGTTCATCCGCAGCAACTTCCCCGAGCGCTATGCGTTGAAGGAAAGCGACGGCATCCTGAACCCCGAGCACATTGCCGACGCCTACTGGATGCTGCACTGCCAGCCGCGTGATGCCTGGACGCACGAGCTCGATCTGCGCCCCTGGTCTGAAAAGTTCTGAGGAGACGACATGGCCAAAACCATCGACTTCTATTTCGATTTCGGCAGCCCCGCCGCCTACCTGGCCGCGACGCAGCTGCCACACATCGCGGCCGACGCCGGGGCCACGCTGGTCTGGAAGCCGATGCTGCTCGGCGGCGTGTTCCAAGCCACCGGCAATCGCTCGCCGGCCGAGATCAAGCTCAAAGGCCGGTACATGAACAAGGATCTGGCCCGCTTTGCCAGGCGCTACGGTGTGCCCTTTGCGCACAATCCGCACTTTCCGATCAACACGCTGCTGCTCATGCGCGGCGCCGCCGGGCTGCAGACAGAGCAGCCCGAGCGCTTCATGGACTACGTGAAGGCGATGTACGACGCAATGTGGATCGACGGCCGCAACATGAACAACCCAGCCACCGTGGGTGCCGCGCTGCAGGCCGCCGGCTTCGACGCGGCGGCCGTGTTGGCGCTCGCCAATGCGCAGGCCACCAAGGATCGACTCAAGGCCACCACGCAGGAAGCGGTCGAACGCGGCGTGTTCGGTGCGCCGACCATGTTCGTCGGCGACGAAATGTTCTGGGGGCAAGATCGCCTCGACTTCGTGCGCGAGGCCCTCGCGGCCTGAGCTTCATTCTTCTTCAAGGAAATCTCCATGAGCGACATCCTCGTCTACACCGAAGCCGGTGTAATGACCCTGACCTTCAACCGTGTCGAGCGCAAGAACTCGATCACCGGCGCCATGTACGACGCGCTCTCGGCAGCGCTCGAGCAGGCCGTGGGCGATGCCGCCGTGCGCACCGTGCTGATCCAGGGCGACCCGACTATCTTCTGCGCCGGCAATGACATCGGCGATTTCATGGCCGCCGCGAGCGCGCCAACCCAACAGACCCCCACCGAGTCGCCCGCGATCCGCTTCCTGCGCACGATCGCGGCGTTTCCGAAACCGGTCGTCGCCAGCGTCTGCGGCCCGGCCGTCGGCATCGGCACCACGCTGCTGTTTCATTGCGACCTGGT
>JBDUCH010000245.1:0-6478 GCA_040003555.1 Variovorax sp.
TACTTCGGCCTGGCCTGGATGCTCAACAAGAACGGCATGACGCTGAAAGACGTGAAGCTGGTGTCGCTCGAGCCGCAGCCCGCCGCCACCGCCTTCGTCGCCGGCCAGAACGATGCCGCCATGACCTACGAGCCCTATCTCTCCACCGTGCGCGCCAACCCGACCGCCGGCAAGATCCTGGCGACCACGCTCGACTACCCGATGGTGATGGACACGGTCGGCTGCGCGCCGACCTGGCTCAAGGCCAATGCCAAGGCGGCGCAGGCGCTGACCAACTCGTACTTCGAGGCGCTGGAGATGATCAAGACCGACCCGGCCAAGGCCAACGAGATCATGGGTTCGGCCGTCAAGCAGAGCGGCGAGCAGTTCGCCAAGTCGTCGGCCTATCTGCGCTGGCAGGACAAGGCCGCCAACCAGAAGTTCTTTGCCGGCGAGATCACCAGCTTCATGAAGGATGCCGAAAAGATCCTGCTCGAGGCCGGTGTGATCCGCAAGGCGCCGGAGAACCTGGCCGTCACGTTCGACGCTTCGTACATCAAGTGAACTGGCTCGCCCCCAGGCTGCGCGCACTGCGTGTCGCTTCGCCAACCCCCGGCCGGGGGCAGCCCCAGCGGCCCGGCGAAGCCGGTTCCGCGGCGCTCCCGGCGCGAAGCTCACGACGCATTGCACCGCTGGAGCCGGTGAGCAGCCAGGCACGCTGGATGCTGGGTGTCGGCTTCTTCATTCTCTTCGTGCTCGTGTGGGCCTTCTTCACGCTGGGCGGCTTCGTTTCGCCCACCTTCCTGGCCAGCCCGGTCACGATGGTGAAAGAGGGCTATCTGCTCTTCACCGAGTACAACTTCATCCACGACATCGGCATGACCGTGTGGCGGGTGTTCGGTGGCTTCGTGCTTGCCGCGCTGATCGCGGTGCCGCTCGGCATCGCGATGGGCGCGTGGAAACCGGTCGAGGCCTTCTTCGAGCCCTTCGTGTCGTTCTGCCGCTACCTGCCGGCGTCTGCGTTCATTCCGCTGCTGATCCTCTGGGCCGGCATCGGCGAAACGCAGAAGCTGCTGGTGATCTTCATCGGCTCGGTGTTCCAGATCATCCTGATGGTCGCGGTCATAGTGGGCGGCGCACGCAAGGATCTGGTGGAGGCCGCCTACACGCTGGGCGCCAACAGCCGGGGCATCGTGGCGCGCGTGCTGATTCCGGGTGCTGCACCGGGCATTGCCGAGACGCTGCGGTTGGTGCTGGGCTGGGCCTGGACCTATGTGATCGTGGCCGAACTGATCGGTTCGTCCTCGGGCATCGGCCACATGATCACCGACAGCCAGGCGCTGCTCAACACCGGCCAGATCATCTTCGGGATCATCGTGATCGGGATCATCGGGCTCGTTTCCGACTTCGCCTTCAAGGCGCTCAACAAGCGTCTGTTTGCCTGGAGCACGATCTGATGACCACGCAGAACCAACTCTCCATCCAGGGCGTCTCGCGCGTCTTCGAAGGCACCCGGGGCCAGCGCACGCAGGCGCTGTTGCCGATCGATTTCGAGGTCAAGGAAAACGACTTCGTTACCATCCTCGGCCCCTCGGGCTGCGGCAAGTCGACCTTGCTGCGCATCGTCGCGGGGCTCGACTTCCCGACCACCGGGCAGGTGCGGCTCGACGGCCAGCCCATCGAAGGGGCGGGCGCCGACCGCGGCGTGGTGTTCCAGAGCTACACGCTGTTTCCGTGGCTCACGATTGCACAGAACATCCGTTTCGGGCTGCGCGAACGTGGCATGTCCGAGGCCGAGCAGAAAGAGCGCAGCGACTTCTTCATCGCCAAGGTGGGCCTGCGCGGTTTCGAGCAGCACTTTCCCAAGCAGCTCTCGGGCGGCATGCAACAGCGCACCGCGATCGCGCGCGCACTCGCCAACGACCCCAAGATGCTGCTGCTCGACGAGCCCTTCGGCGCGCTCGACAACCAGACCCGCGTGCTGATGCAGGAGCTGTTGCTCGGCATCTGGGAGTCGGCGCAGAAGACGGTGCTGTTCGTCACGCACGACATCGACGAGGCGATCTTCATGGCGAACCGGGTGGCGGTATTCAGCGCGCGGCCGGGTCGCATCAAGACCGAGATCGCGGTCGACTTCCCGCATCCGCGCCACTACACGATCAAGACCTCGCCCGAGTTCATGGAGATCAAGGCACGGCTGACCGAAGAGATCCGCGCGGAATCGATGGCGGCGGCGGAGCACTGAATGATGCGTGCCCCCACGCTCGCTTCACTCGCTGCCTCCCAAGAGGGCGCGTCGGCGCCTTCGGGCGGCCGGGCGTCACCGACATGAAGCGCGACCTGCCGACGCTCGCGCTCTACGCGCAGGTCAAGGAGCACATCTCCCGCAAGATCCAGGACGGCACCTGGCCGGCCGGGCACCGGCTGCCGTCGGAGCACGAGCTGGTCGCGCAGTTCGGCATCTCGCGCATGACCGTGAACCGTGCGCTGCGCGAGCTGGTCGAGCAGGGCCGCATCGTGCGCATGGCCGGTGTCGGCAGCTTCGTGGCCGAAGACAAGCCGCAATCCACCCTGCTGCAGATCGCCAACATCGCGAGCGAAATCCGCGCGCGCGGCCACAACTACGGCTACCAGCTGGTGGCGGCCGAGCGCGTCGCGGCGTCGCCCGATGTGGCGGCCTGGCTCGACCTGCGTGCCGGGGAGTCGGTGTTCCACACGGTCTGCCTGCATCTCGAGGATGGCGTGCCGGTGCAGCTGGAAGACCGCTTCGTCAACCCGCGCGCGGTGCCCGATTTTCTGGAGCAGGATCTTGCCGCCACGCCGCCCAGCGAATACCTGGTGCGCCATGTTCCGTTCGACCAGATCGAGCACCTGGTCGATGCGGTGCTGCCCACGGTCGAGCAGGCCCTGCGCCTGTCGATGCCGGCCGCCGAGCCCTGCCTGCTGCTCACGCGCCGCACCTGGACGCGCACCGTGCCGGTGACGCTGGTGCGCTGCCTGCACCCGGCCTCGCGCTACCGGCTCGGCAGCCGGTTTCGCGCCGACGGCAATCCTGCTTCCTAGGCCGCGGCCTTTTTGTTTCGTGTCCGGCCCACACCCCTTGTATAGACAGCTTCATGACCATTGCATCCACCGTTGAACTCGCGCCCGGCCAGGTCGATCTCGCACTGCTGCGCCGCATCCATGCGGGCGGCCTGCGCCTCACGCTCGACCCTTCGGTTCAGGCGGGCCTGCGGGCTGCACAGGCCGCGGTGCAGCACATCGTCGACAACGATGAGGTGGTCTACGGCATCAACACCGGCTTCGGCAAGCTCGCGAGCACGCGCATCGGCAACGATCATCTGGCCGAACTGCAGCGCAATCTGGTGCTGTCGCACAGCGTCGGCACCGGCGAGGCGCTGGATGCGGCCGTGGTGCGGCTGGTGCTCGCGACCAAGGCGGTGAGCCTCGCGCGAGGGCACTCGGGCGTGCGGCCGGCGCTGGTCGATGCGTTGCTCACGCTGTTCAACGCCGGCGTCACGCCGTCGATCCCGTGCAAGGGGTCGGTCGGCGCTTCGGGCGACCTCGCGCCGCTTGCCCACCTGGCCTGCGTGCTGATCGGCGAAGGCGAGGCGACCACGGCCGACGGCCAGCGTGTCAGCGGCGCCGAAGCGATGCGCCTTGCCGGTCTCGCGCCCTTCGTGCTCGGCCCCAAGGAGGGCCTGGCGCTGCTCAACGGCACGCAGGTGTCGACCGCACTCGCACTGGCCGGCCTGTTCGGTGCCGAAAACGTGTTCGCCTCGGCGCTGATGTCGGGTGCGCTGTCGCTCGAAGCGATCCAGGGCTCGATCAAGCCCTTCGATGCGCGCATCCACGCCGCGCGCGGCCAGCCGGGCCAGATGGCGGTGGCGGGCGCGGTGCGTGCCTTGCTCGAAGGCAGCGAGATCGTGCCTTCGCACGCCGACTGCGGCCGCGTGCAGGATCCGTATTCGGTGCGCTGCATTCCGCAGGTGATGGGCGCGTGCCTCGACAACCTCGCGCACGCGGCGCGCGTGCTGGTGATCGAGGCCAACGCCGCCTCCGACAACCCGCTGGTGTTCGTCGACACCGGCGAGGTGATTTCGGGCGGCAACTTCCACGCCGAGCCGGTTGCGTTTGCGGCCGACATCCTCGCGCTCGCCATTGCCGAGATCGGCGCCATCGCCGAGCGCCGCATCGCGCTGCTGCTGGACACCGGGCTGTCGGGCCTGCCACCGTTCCTGGTGCATGACGGCGGGCTCAACTCGGGTTTCATGATCGCGCAGGTCACGGCCGCCGCGCTCGCGTCGGAGAACAAGTCGCTCGCGCATCCGGCCAGCGTCGACAGCCTGCCGACCTCGGCCAACCAGGAAGACCATGTGTCGATGGCCACCTTCGCGGCGCGCCGGCTCGGCGACATGGTGAACAACACGGCGGTAGTCGTCGGCGTCGAGGCGATGTGCGCGGCGCAAGGCATCGAGCTCAAGCGCGGCCTGAAGTCATCGCCGCTGGTCGAAGCCGAATTCACGGCCATTCGCGCCAAGGTGGCGTTTCTCGAACGCGACCGCTACCTCGCCCCCGACATCGAAGCCATGCGGCTGTGGGCCCTGAAAGCCGCGCTGCCCGACGTCCTGCTGAACATCCTCCCCAGTCACGCCAAGGAGCTCTGACCATGAACGCACCCGACAAATTCATCCCCGCGGCAGCCGACCCGCGCCACGACCCGACCCGCGTGATCCGTGCCCCACGCGGCAGCCAGCTCAGTTGCAAGAGCTGGCTCACCGAAGCGGCCTACCGCATGCTGCAGAACAACCTCGACGCCGAGGTGGCCGAGCGGCCGCAGGATCTGGTGGTGTACGGCGGCATCGGCCGTGCCGCGCGCAACTGGGCCTGCTATGACCAGATCCTGGAATCGCTGCGCAAGCTCGAGAACGACGAGTCGCTGCTGATCCAGTCGGGCAAGCCGGTGGGCGTGTTCAAGACGCACGAGAACGCGCCCCGCGTGCTCATCGCCAACTCGAACCTGGTGCCGAAGTGGGCCACCTGGGAGCACTTCAACGAGCTCGACCAGCAAGGCCTGTTCATGTATGGCCAGATGACTGCCGGTAGCTGGATCTACATCGGCAGCCAGGGCATCGTGCAGGGCACCTTCGAAACCTTCGTGGAAGCCGGCCGTCAGCACTACAACAACAGCCTCGCCGGCAAGTGGATCCTCACGGCCGGCCTGGGCGGCATGGGCGGGGCGCAACCGCTGGCCGCCACGCTCGCGGGCGCGGTGTCGCTCAACATCGAGTGCCAGCAGTCGAGCATCGACTTCCGCCTGCGCACGCGCTATGTCGACAAGCAGGCCAAGGACATCGACGACGCGCTGGCGCTCATCCAGCACCATTGCGACAAGAAGGAGGCAGTGTCGATCGCCTTGCTCGGCAATGCGGCGGACATCGTGCCGGAACTCGTGCGGCGTGCCCGCGCCGGCGCCATCAAGCCCGACCTCGTCACCGACCAGACCTCGGCGCACGATCTCATCAACGGCTATCTGCCCTC
This sequence comes from Variovorax sp., assembly GCA_040003555.1. Taxonomy (GTDB): domain Bacteria; phylum Pseudomonadota; class Gammaproteobacteria; order Burkholderiales; family Burkholderiaceae_C; genus Variovorax. Next base: position 5,521 of record JBDUCH010000245.1, read on the forward strand.
GGGCTGGAGCGTGGCGCAGTGGCAGGACGCCATGAAGGATCCGTCGCGGCATGCGGGGCTGAAGGCGGCGGCGGCCAAGTCCTGCGCGGTGCACGTGCAGGCCATGCTCGACTTCCATGTCATGGGCGTGCCCACGGTCGACTATGGCAACAACATCCGCCAGGTCGCGTTCGACGAGGGCGTGAAGAACGCGTTCGACTTCCCCGGTTTCGTGCCCGCCTACATCCGCCCGCTGTTCTGCGAGGGCAAGGGGCCGTTCCGCTGGGTCGCGCTCTCGGGCGACCCCGAAGACATCTACAAGACCGACGCCAAGATCAAGGAACTGTTCCCCGACAACAAGCACACCCACCGCTGGCTCGACATGGCGCGCGAGCGCATCGCGTTCCAGGGCCTGCCGGCGCGCATCTGCTGGCTCGGCCTCGGCGAGCGCCACAAGGCCGGCCTCGCCTTCAACGAGATGGTGAAGAGCGGCGAGCTGAAGGCGCCGATCGTGATCGGCCGCGACCACCTGGACACCGGCTCGGTCGCGAGCCCGAACCGCGAGACCGAATCGATGAAGGACGGCACCGATGCCGTGTCCGACTGGCCGCTGCTCAACGCGCTGCTCAACACCGCGGGCGGCGCGACCTGGGTCAGCCTGCACCACGGCGGCGGCGTCGGCATGGGCTACTCGCAGCACGCGGGCTTGGTGATCGTGGCCGATGGCACGGATGCTGCTGCGCAACGGATCTCCCGCGTGCTCTGGAACGATCCGGCCTCGGGCGTGATGCGCCATGCCGATGCGGGCTACGACATCGCGATCGCGACGGCGAAGAAGCAGGGGCTTCAACTGCCGATGGTCAAGTAACCCTCCCTCCTCTCCAACGAAAGCCACCATGCAGATCCGCCGCCAGTTCCTTCTTGCCACCGTCTTCTCCGCATTGGCCTTCGGCGTCAGCGCCCAGGCACAGGCCCAGGC
>JBDUCH010000246.1:0-6477 GCA_040003555.1 Variovorax sp.
TACGGTTTCTATCGCACTGCGGACGACCGGCATGTCGCGGTCGGCGCGCTGGAAGTGAAGTTCTGGGACGACCTGTGCCGCGCTCTGGAGCGCCCCGACCTCGCACCACTGCACCGCAGCGGCGACCCCGCGACCGAGGAGCGCCTGCGCGCGGAACTGGCCGCCATCTTCGGCGCGCAGCCGCTCGCGCACTGGCGCAGCCTGTTCCACGACGGCGTCGGCTGCGTGACGCCGGTGCTGCGCATTGACGAGGCCCTTGCGCATCCGCACTTCCGCGCGGGCGGCATGCGCATCGCGGCCGACGATGCCGCACTGCCGCAACTCGGCTGTGCCATCAAGATGACCGGCTTCGGCGCGCACCATCGGGCAGAAGCTGCAGGAAGCCTGGGGTCAGCCGGCGCTGGTCGACAACCGGCCCGGCGCCGGCGGCACCATCGGCAACAGCTTTGTCGCCAAGGCGACGGGCGCACCATGCTCATCGCCATCACCGCGCTGATCCAGCAGCCGTCGCTCATGGAAAAGCTCCCCTACGACCCGCTGAAGGATCTCGCGCCCGTCGTCATGATCGCGCGCAGCCCGAGCATGCTGGCCGTGCCGCTGGACTCGCCCGCGAAAGACCTGAAGAGCTTCATCGCAATGGTGAAGGCCAGCCCCGGCAAATACAACTTCGGCAGCTACGGCGCCGGCACCTCGTCGCACATCCAGGGCGCGCTGTTGAACATGCAGGCCGGGATCGACCTGGTGCACGTGCCTTTCCAGGGCGCCGCGCCGCTGGTGACCAACCTGGTCGGTGGCCAGCTCGCCTCGGCCTTCATCGACAGCGCCAGTGCCCGGCCGCATCTCAAGTCGATGCGCCCGCTGGCGGTGACCGGCACGCAGCGCATGCCCGGGCTGCCCGACGTGCCCACCTTCGCCGAGCTGGGCTACCAATCCTTCGACTCCTACGGCTGGTTCGGCGTGTTCCTGCCCGCCGCGACGCCCGCGCCGGTGGTGCACAAGCGCTCGGACGAGATCGATCGCATCCTGCGCCTGCCGGAAGTCACGGCCAAGATCGAAGCGCTGGGCCTGCAGGTGGGAGGCGGCAAGCCGGAGGAGTTCCAGAAGGTCGTGCGTACTGATGCGGCGATCTACGCGAGGATCATCAAGGACGCCAATATTCGGCTGGCGCCGTGAGGGGGATTGATGCGGGGCTTCGAACAGACGACCTATGGACGCTCACTGCCGTCGGCTACTGGGTGCCGGTGACCCGCGCCCGGGTGCGTATTGTCAAGGCACCCCTGGCGCCAGCACCTGCTGCATCGCCAGGCGGATCTGCGGCAGCCGCTCCAGCGCCGTGCGCCGGCCACAGTCGACCATGGCCTCGGCCGCCGCAAAGTTGAAGCCTTCGCCGACCGGGATCGGAACGGTCAGCGACAGGTCGGCGCGATCGGCCTGGGCGGCGGCGTCCCACCAGCCCTGCAAGCGCCAGGCACCGCCCATCGCGGCGCGCAGGCCGAACGGGCGACGCAGTCGCTGTTCGAAGCGATCGGCGGCGCGCGCAGCATCGGGGAGCGTCTCGGGATAGGTGGGTCGGACCAGCGCGGCGAGCCTGAAGCCGCAGCCGCGCGCGGCGAGCAGGTCGACCGGCAGGCGCGACACGACCGCACCGTCGACGAGTACCGAGTCGCCGAGCCGGACCGCGGCGAACACCCCCGGGATCGCCGCCGTGGCCTGTGCCGCCGGCGCCACGGCGCCGCTGTCGAGCACGGCACGCTTGCCCATCGTCAGGTCGGCCGCGACGACCGCGACCGGCAACCGCAACTGCGCAAACGTGGCATCGCCATACAGCTCGCGGGTGAGCGTCGTCATGCGCGATGCGGAGATGAGCGAGGCGCGTGGCAGCCATTGCATGCCCCTGGCGCGCGCGAAGTCCGCGACCACGCGCAGGACGTTCTCGGTCGCCGCGCGCGCGCTGCCGAATCGGGCAAAGGCCAGTGCCACGGCACCCCCCATGCTCGAGCCGCAAAGGAAGTCGATCGGCAGCCCGTCGCTTTCCAGGACCTCGAGCACCCCCAGGTGCGCCAGCCCGGCAGCCGCGCCCACGCTCATGGCCACGCCCACCTCCCGGCCGCAAAGCCGCCGCACGAGGTGATCGAGCGCCGGCTGGCGTGCCCGCGACCAGTCACCGCCCGATGCCGCAGCGTCGATCTCGTCGCGCGGCACCGCGTGGCACCAGCGCTGCAGTGCCGCCGCCCCGGAGAGCGCGCCCGGGCGCCAGACGACGGGGGCGGCGTGCGTATCCGGGAGGCGGCGCAGATCGTCTGCGGTGACCAGCAACGCGTCATCGGCATCGAGCTCCGCCAGCAACGCCGCGCTGCCGGCCTGGCCGGTACCGAGCAGCAGCACTGCGTCGCTCGGCCCAACGTCCCGCCAGCGGCGAATGCGTTGCGCGCCGCTTGCCGCGTCGGCGCGCGACTCGTCGTGCTCGGAGCCGGGCGCGTAGTGCTGCAAACCGCGGGCAAGCGCCGCCAGCAGGATCGGGTCGCCTTCCTCCCCCGTCGGCACCAGCACGACGCGCGGCCGCGCCGCCGGCGCACGGCGCGTCCGCTCGCGAAGGCGCAGCCCCAGCAAGGTCGCGACGTTGCGGAAGAACGCGACCTCCTGCGCCATCGCCTCCAAGAGAACGGGGGCCGAGAGGACCCAGGTTCGCACATCGCGCTGGGCGACGACGTTGGCCGAGACCGGATCGCCGGTCAGCGCCGACAGCTCGCCGAAGCACTGGGGCGGCAACAGCAGCAGCCGCCGGCCACCCCCGGCCAGCTCGACGCGCACAGCGCCGTCGATCAGCCCGAACAGCTCGGCCGACGGCACGCCGGCGCGCAGGATGATGTCGCCCGCTTCGAAGCGACGCGTTTGCAGGTAGCGTTCAAGGGAGGCGAGCGCCTCGGACGAAATGCCGGCGAACAGCGGGTGCAGGGCGAGCGCAGGCGTCATCGCGCCAGGCCGGGCACCAGGGCGCCCCGGCGGCTGCAAAGGGGCGGCGGTTCGGCGAGCATGGCCGCCAGTATGCCGCGGCGCGAGGGCGCCTCGGTGATCGGGTCGGGCGTGCCGTGAGGCAAAATCGTTCATCTCATCCGCCACGCGTGCAACCCGCCGGCCTTCGGATTTCCGGCGGTTCGACGGGTGGTCCGCAGCGGGGGCCCCGACACCCATGCCGAAGATCGCAAAATCCGCCATCGTCGTCCCGAGCAAGCTCGACCCCGCCGCGCGGCAAGAGTTCATCGATGCGCTCTACAAGGTCCACTGCGAGGTGTTTGACGGTGTCAGCCGCGACTCGTTCGCGAAGTACGTGGTCGAGTCCCTGGCCGAGCACACCTGGATCAACGTGCACCGCAACCACGCAGGCGAGATCGTCGGCTACTTCGCGCTGCACATCTTCGAGCGTGAACTGGCCGGCAAGGCGAGCGCCATCTTTCGTGCCGAGGCCGGTACGCTGCGTGCTTACCGGGGTGGCAATACCAACACACGCTTCGGCCTCAAGCTCGGCGTGCCTTACCTGCTGCGCTACCCCAGGCGGCACGTCTACTACCTCGGCTCGCTGGTGCACCCTTCGAGCTATTGCCTGTTTGCCAAGCACTTCGACGTGATCTGGCCGAGCACCCGGCATCCGCCGCCGCCGGCCGTGGTCGACGTCATGGACGAGCTGGCGAACTCGTTCGGCCTCGAGCGCGTGACCTCCGACAACCCGCTTACTCGCCAGGTGCACTGGATCACGCGCGACTCCGAGGTCGAGCGCTACTACTGGCGCCAATGCGACAAGCCCGCGGCGCGCTTCTTCATCGAGGCCAACCCCGGCTACGGCAAAGGCGACGGACTCGTCACCCTCGCCAGGATTGACCCGCACAACCTCTGGCACATGATCTCGACCTTCTTCGCCGGGCGCTACGCGCGGCGCAGGGAGGGATTGATGGCGATGCTGTACCGCCTGCCCATCGGCGGCCAGTTGCTGCGCCCGGCCGAGGTCGTCCGGCGCCTCGAGGCGACCGCACTGTTCGGCTCATTCGACGCACCCAGCCTGGCCACGCTGGCACGCAGCGCGCAAATCGTTGCGCTTCCCGCGGGAAGGACCGTCTTTCGTGCCGGCGACCCCGGCGACGAGCTCTACGTGATTGCGCGCGGCGCCGTCTATGTGCTGGCCGATCGCGAGGGCGCAGGCGAAGGCGAAGACGCCATCATCGACGAGCTGGCCAGCGGCGACATGTTCGGCGAGATCGCCATGCTCAGCGGCGAACGGCGCAGTGCCTCGCTGCGCACCGCCACCGCCACGCTGCTCATCCAGATTTCGCGCGCGGCGTTGTTCTCCATCCTCGAGGCGAACCCGAAACTGAGCGAGATCCTCTGGAAGAACTTCGCGGCGCGGCGCTTCGACGACTGCGTGCGTGGCCTGCCGACGTGGAAGACGATGGAGCGCGCGGCGCGGCTGGCGGTCGTCGACGCGGGGCAGCACCGGCCGCTGGCCGCCGGCGAGCGCGCTGAGGTGAGCGCCGGCGAGCTCTTGCTCGTGCTGCTGGGCACCGTGCAGGTCGAGCAGGTTGGCACATCGACCGTCGTGCGCGCGCCCGCCTTCTTCGATACGAAGCAGGCGATGGCAGTGACGGCCATTGGCGCGGCGCGCATCGTGCGCATCGCGCGTTGATGAACCTCGGATTCAAGGGACCCTGGCCGGGGCCGGCTACAAGTCGTTCTCGGACACGAACAACGATTGCAGCCACAGCGAAATGCCTTGCAAAAGGCTCGCGTGCGGCTCGTCGTGCTGCACCTGCGTCTTGCCGCTGTCATCGCGCAGATGCCATTCGACCGTCTGGCCGTCTTCACCAAGCTGGAGCCGGTACATGCTGGCGAAGGCATCGGCGCGCAGCAGGCCGAGCGCCTGACGCGTGAGCGCCGCGCAGTCGATGGTGACGCCCAACTCGGTGTTCAGCACCGCCGAGCGAAGATCGAGGTTGACCGAGCCCACTACCATCCAGCGCCGGTCCACGCCCACCACCTTGGCGTGCAGGCGCGGCGTGGACTTGCCGAAGGCGCCGAATCTGTCCGACCGCCGCACCAGTTCGGGACCGAACTCGTACAGCTGTACGCCCAGTTTCAGCATCTCGGGGCGGTAGCGCGAGTAGGCGCGGTACACAAGCGGCTCGTCGGTGGAGCCCAGTGAGTTGGTGACGATGAGCACCCGCGTGCCGCGCTGCTGGGCCTCCCGCATCATGCGCAGGCCGACCGGGCCGGGCAGGAAATATGGATTGACGACGACCACCTCCTCGCGCGCGCCGGCGATCACGTCGAGCTTGGCGCGCATCGCCCGGGTGGCCTTGTTCGTGTCCACCGGGCCGACCACCTTGTCGGGCGGGTCGTCGTGCACGCGGGCCGTGCCGGGCAGCAACTGCAAGCGGCCCTGCGCGATCTGCGCGCGCACCGTACTCTGGCCCAGGTGGTCGCGCGGCGGCACGTTCGGCGGAGGGCCGGCGATCTCGTTCAGCCGCATGTCGAAGTCGGCGCGCCGCTCAGCGGGTTCCATGACGCGTTCCAACACATGCAGCCGCTGCTCCAGCGCCCACACCTGTTCGCTGTTCCAGTAACGGTCGAAGCTCGCCGACAGCTCGCGCACGACCGCGCCGGCGGAGAGCACGTCGAGGTCGATGAAGTTGGCTTGGCCGTGGCGCGTGAAGTATTCGTCGGCGATGTTGCGCCCGCCGTAGACGGCAAACTGGTTGTCTGCGACGAAGAGCTTGTTGTGCATGCGGTGGTTGACACGCGCGTATTCGTTCAGCGACATCAGCATGCGACCGATCGGCGTGCCGTAGCGCGCCGGCAGCGGATTGAACAGGCGCACCTCGACGTTCGGAAACGCCGCCAGCCCGCGCAGCAGGAGATACAGTTCGCCGGCGTAATAGTCGTCCACCAACAGCCGTACGCGCACGCCGCGCAGCGCGGCATCCCGCAGCGCCGCGAGGAACGCGGCGCCGGCGGTATCGGCATGGATGTGGTAGTACTGCGCATCGATGGAGCGTGTGGCCGCCTCGGCCAGCGCAAGGCGTGCATCGAAGGCCATCTCGCCGCTGGGTAAAAGCCTGAAGCCAGTGTCGCCTCCGGGTGCATCGGCCAGACTCGCCTCAGCGATGCGCCCGAGGGGCGTGACGCCGGTAACGGTAACGGCGATGGCGCTGCTGGCAGGCTGCGCGATGCGCGGCGGCAGCGTTGTGCAGCCGGCGAGCAGCAGCACGAAGAGGGCGGTCAACCAGCGTCTCATGGCTTCGGATCCGAACCGCATCGCCTGGAAGCGAGCGTTAGCCGCAATTCTGACCCTATCCGCAGGGCAGCGGAAGGTCCTGCTAATGTCACCAGCTTGATCGCCGACATACCGGCAAGTCCGACGGCACAGCACTGGACCTTGAACGACAGGTTCCGGCAGTCGCAGCCACCCGCGCGCAACCGCTCAGCCCG
>JBDUCH010000247.1:0-6473 GCA_040003555.1 Variovorax sp.
CTGGTGTCGCCCAACGATCGCTACGACATCAACTACCTGCGCAACTACGCGGTGCTGAACGTCAAGGATCGGCTCGCCCGCATCCAGGGCGTCGGTCAGGTGCAGATCTTCGGCGGCGGCGAGTACTCGATGCGCGTCTGGCTGGATCCGCAGAAGGTCGCGCAGCGCGGCCTCTCGGCCAGCGACGTGGTCGCTGCGATCCGCAGCCAGAACATCCAGGCCGCGGCCGGCGTGGTCGGTGCGTCGCCGGGCCTCTCGGGGGTCGACATGCAGTTGTCGATCAATGCGCAGGGCCGCCTTCAGAATGAAGAAGAGTTCGGCGACATCATCGTCAAGACCGGCACCGACGGTGCCGTGACCCGGCTGCGCGACATCGGCCGGCTCGAGCTCGGCGCGGCTGACTATTCGCTGCGCTCGCTGCTCAACAACGACGCCGCGGTCGGCATGGGCGTGTTCCAGGCGCCGGGCTCGAATGCGCTCGACATCTCTGCCAACGTGCGCAAGACCATGGACGAGATCGCGAAGAGCATGCCCGAAGGCGTGGAGTACCGCATCGCCTACGACCCGACGCAGTTCGTGCGCGCCTCGATCGAATCGGTGCTGCACACCTTGCTCGAAGCCATCGCGCTCGTGGTGCTGGTGGTGATCCTGTTCCTGCAGACCTGGCGCGCCTCGATCATCCCGCTGCTGGCGGTGCCCGTCTCGGTGGTCGGCACCTTCGCCGTGCTGCACCTGCTGGGCTTCTCGATCAACGCGCTGAGCCTGTTCGGGCTGGTGCTGGCGATCGGCATCGTGGTGGACGACGCGATCGTGGTGGTCGAGAACGTGGAGCGCAACATCGAGGCCGGCCTTACGCCGCGTGAAGCGACCTACAAGGCCATGCGCGAAGTGTCCGGGCCGATCATCGCGATCGCGCTGGTGCTGGTGGCCGTGTTCGTGCCGCTGGCCTTCATCAGCGGCCTCACAGGCCAGTTCTACCGCCAGTTCGCGGTGACGATCGCGATCTCGACGGTGATCTCGGCGATCAATTCGCTCACCCTGTCGCCCGCGCTCGCCGCCTTGCTGCTGCGCGGCCACGACCAGCCCAAGGACGCGCTGACGCGCGGCATGGACAAGGCGTTCGGCTGGCTGTTCCGCGGCTTCAACCGCTTCTTCCATCGCGGCTCCGAGGCCTACAGCGGCGGCGTCAAGGGCGTGATCTCGCGCAAGACGCTGATGCTGGTGATCTACCTGGCGTTGATCGGCGTCACCTTCGGCCTGTTCAAGGCGGTGCCGAGCGGTTTTGTGCCGGCGCAGGACAAGCAGTACCTGATCGGCTTCGCGCAGTTGCCCGACGGTGCCACGCTCGATCGCACCGAAGACGTGATCCACCGCATGGGCGAGCTCATGAAGAAGAACCCGAACGTGCAGGACGCCATTGCGTTCCCGGGCCTGTCGATCAACGGCTTCACCAACAGTTCGAACTCCGGCATCGTGTTCGCGACGCTCAAGCCCTTCGACGAGCGCAAACGCGCCGACCAGAGCGGCGGCGCGGTGGCGGGGCAGCTGAACCAGGCGTTCGCCGGCATCCAGGACGCGTTCATCGTGATGTTCCCGCCGCCACCGGTGGCGGGCCTGGGCACCACGGGCGGCTTTAAGCTGCAGATCGAAGACCGCGCCTCGCTCGGCTACGGCCAGATGGATGCCTCCGTGAAGGCCTTCATGGCCAAGGCTTCCAAGGCGCCCGAACTGGCCGGCATGTTCACCAGCTGGCAGGTCAACGTGCCGCAGCTCTATGCCGACATCGACCGCACCAAGGCGCGCCAGCTCGGCGTGCCGGTGACCGACATCTTCGACACCATGCAGATCTACCTCGGCAGCCTGTACGCGAACGACTTCAACAAGTTCGGCCGCACCTACAGCGTGCGGGTGCAGGCCGATGCGCCGTACCGTGCGCGGGCCGAAGACGTGGGCCTGCTGAAGGTGCGCTCCAACAGCGGCGAAATGGTGCCCCTGTCGGCGTTGATGAAGGTCAGCTCCAGCTTCGGGCCGGAGCGCGCCATGCGCTACAACGGCTATCTCGCTGCCGACATCAACGGCGGCCCGGCCCCCGGCTATTCGTCGGGCCAGGCGCAGGACGCGATCGAGCGCATTGCCAAGGAGACGTTGCCCCAGGGCATCAGCTTCGAGTGGACTGAGCTCACCTACCAGGAAATCCTGGCCGGCAACTCCGCGTTCCTCGTGTTCCCGCTGGCGATCCTGCTGGTGTTCCTGGTGCTGGCCGCGCAGTACGAAAGCCTGACGCTGCCGATCGCGATCATCCTGATCGTGCCGATGGGCCTGCTGGCTGCGATGACCGGCGTCTGGATCTCGGGGGGTGACAACAACGTCTTCACGCAGATCGGGCTGATCGTGCTGGTGGGGCTGAGTGCGAAGAACGCGATCCTGATCGTGGAGTTTGCACGCGAGCTGGAGTTTGCGGGCCGCACCCCGGTGCAGGCCGCGATCGAAGCCAGCCGGCTGCGGTTGCGCCCGATCCTGATGACCTCGCTGGCCTTCGTGATGGGTGTGCTTCCGCTGGTGCTGTCGACCGGAGCCGGCGCCGAGATGCGCAGCGCCATGGGCGTTGCAGTGTTCGCCGGGATGATCGGCGTGACGGCCTTCGGCCTGTTCCTCACACCGGTGTTCTACGTGGTGCTGCGCCGCCTCACGGGCAACCGGCCGTTGAAGCTGCACGGCGCGGTGCCGCACGCGATCGAAGCCTTCGCGCCGCCTGCCGGCGGTGGCGGCCCGCTGCACGCGCAGCCGGCTGCGCCGCATCAGTCGCACGAATGAATGAACGAGCGACACAAGGAGTCCAGACCATGACAACGAATCGCATTTCTTCCACTTTGCGCGGCGCCTTGCTGCCGCTGGTCGCCGCACTGGTGCTGGCCGGCTGCGCGTCCACGGCAGAGCTGTCGTCCGGCGTCGCCACGCCGGTGCAGTTCAAGGAAAACGCCACGGCCACGGCCACGGCCGCAGCAGCAGCAGCAGCAGCGCCGGCGCAGGCCGACGGCGCCTGGTGGCGCGCCTTCAACGACAGCACGCTCGACGCGCTGGTCGAACGTGCCGCCGTCAACAACACCAGCGTGCAACAGGCGGCCGCTCGGCTGGCCGAAGCCCGCGCCATCGCCCGCTCCGTCGATGCCGACCGCTCGGTGCAGGTGGGCCTGGGGGCAGGCGCCAACCGCGGCGCGGGGCTGGATCGCGGCAATGGCAGCAAGACGCCGGGCACGCTGATCACGGCCGGCGCCAATGTCTCGTGGGAGCTCGATCTGTTCGGCCGGCTCTCGGGCGCCAGCAACGCGGCGGCGCTCGACGCCGGCTCGCGCGAGGCGCTGCTGCGCAGTGCCAGGCTCGCGGTGCAGGCCGAAGTGGCGCAGAGCTACCTGGCGCTGCGCGCGCTCGATGACGAGCGCGCGATCGTGCGCGAAACGGTCGAAGCCTATCGCGGCACCTTGAGCCTGACCGAGCGCCGTTTCCGTGCCGGCGATCTGGCCGAGCTCGACGTCGCCCGTGTCCAGACCGAAATGGCCTCGACCGAATCCGACGCGCTCACGCTGGATCGCCAACGTGCCCAGCTCGAGCACGCACTGGCCGTGCTGACTGGCGATGTCGCCTCGCAGTTCGAACTGCGCGGTGCCGACTGGACGACGACCTTGCCGTCGGTCCCGGCTGGTCTGCCCTCGACCGTGCTGGAGCGCCGGCCCGATGTGGCGGCTGCGCAAAGAACGATGCAGGCCGCGCAGTCGCGCGTCGGCGTCGCCAAGGCCGCCTGGTTCCCGAGCATCGCGCTCACCGGTGCCGGCGGCTATGCATCGACCGACCTGGGCGACCTGTTCAAGTGGTCGGCTCGCTCATGGGGTGTCGGCGCGCTGATGTCGCTGCCGCTGCTCGATGGCGGCCGCCGCGAGGCCGGCGTGCAGGGCGCCTCGGCGCAGCTCGACGGCGCATTGGCGAGCTACCGCGAGCAGGTGCTGGTCGCGTTCAGGGAGGTGGAAGACCAGCTCTCGGCGTTGCGCCTGCTCGAAGAACAGTCGGCCGTTCAGGCCCGCGCCGTGGCGTCGGCCAAGCGTGCCACCGTGCTGAGCGACGCGCGCTACCGCAACGGCTTCGTGAGCCAGCTCGACCTGCTCGACGCGCGCCGCAGCGAACTGCGCAACCGGCGCCAGGCACTGCAGGTGAAGTCGGCCCAGTACCAGGCGACGGTGGGGCTGATCCGTGCGCTGGGCGGGGGCTGGGAAGCGCCGGCGGTGGTGGGTGAGGCGGCGGGGAAATCCGTCGTCGCTGCTGCGCGGTAAATCTGTGGGCGCTGGGGCGAGGCATCCTTCTAAAGTGCCGCGTGTATCGCCTACGACTGTCTCTCGCGTTCGCTGCGCTTGTCGCGCTGGTTTGCATCCAGGTCGCATTCGTCTACTGGGGGTCGCAGCGGGTCAACGACTGCGCCCAGCACGGAGACGCTCAGGAACCTCGCGCGCCGCGGTCTTTTCTTGTGGGGCGGGATCGCGGCACTCGAAGAGGTTCCAATACCGCCAGAAGTCGGCCAGCTCGTCGCCGAGTTCGCCAGCGTCTGGCAAGAACTGAACGGGGTGTTCGATGTGGCGCGCGGCCGCGACCTGCGCGAGCTGATCAACGGCACCATCGAACGACAGCGCAACGCGATCTGCAGCGCATCAGTGAGCTGAGCGCCGCGCACGAGACACTGCAACAGATTGACCAGCGGCGTCGCCAGCTTCTCACCGATCTCAGCCACGAGCTTCGCACGCCGGCCATGGCGATCCGCGGAGCAGCGGAGATCGCCCTGCGTGGCGCCGAAAAACGTGCGCGTTCAGCGGGAAGCTCTGGGTGCCGACCTGCCCGTGGTCACGCTCCAGGCCGATGCCGATCGTCTGCGGCAGGCCCTCGTCATCGTGCTCGACAACGCGGTGCGCTATTCGTGCACGGACGGGACGGTGCGGGTGAGCTGGCAGTTGACTGACAGCCGCGTGCAAGTGCTTGTGGCCGACGAGGGGATCGGGATCGATGCGGACGAGTTGCCGACGGTGTTCGAGCACTTTGTTCGTGGCCGTCGCGCCCGCGTGCACCGGGCCGACGGAATCGGTATCGGGCTGTCGATCGCGCAAGCCATCGTGCACGCCCACCATGGCCATATCGACATCGAGAGCGTCCCCATGCAGGGCACCACGGTGCGCATCGAGTTGCTCTGCCTGTACAGGCTCTCCCTCTCACCGTGACGCGAGAATCATGAACATACTGGTGGTCGAAGACGACATGCGTGTCGCCGACTTTCTGTTGCGGGGGGGGCTGCGTGCCGAGGGTTACCGCGTGCCGCTCGCGCGCACCGGGCCCGATGGCCTCGAACTCGCCCGCAACAGCGATCTGTCTCTGCTGCTGCTGGATCTGATGCTGCCCGGCCTGAGCGGCCTGGAGTTGTGCCAGACGCTGCGCGCCGTGTGACCAACATCGTCGACGTCTATGTCCGTCGCCTGCGTGCCAAGATCGATGACGGCCATCTCGTTCCATTGCTGAAGACGGTGTGCGGCGTGGGCTATCGGCTGGATGCCGCGCCGGGCTGACACAGTTCATTCGATATTCATGTGCGCGTCACCCCGGATTCATGGTGGACAGCAGGTGGCATTCATGGAGAGAATGAAAAATGAAGTCCTGTATCGCAAGCGCGATGCAACACCGGCAAAGGAAAACTCCATGAATGTGCTTCGTACGCTCTCTCTCTCGGCAACGACGGCGGCGGTTCTCGCCATTTCAACCGCTGCCTTCGCGCAGGCGCCGGCCGCGGGGGCCTGCGTGCCGGCAACCGAGCCACAGATCGCGGCGTTGTTCGACCGCTGGAACGACTCGCTGCGCACGCTGGATGCCGACAAGGTGGTCGCCAACTACGCTGTCGATGGCGTGCTGCTGCCGACCGTTTCGAACAAGCCGCGCACGAATCCGGCGGAGATCCGCGCTTACTTCGTCAAGTTCCTGAAGGGCGCGCCGCAGGGCACGATCAATCAGCGCATCATCAAGATCGGCTGCAACGTGGCACAGGACGTCGGCACCTACACCTTCAAGTTCAAGGACGGCAAGAAGGTCAATGCCCGCTACACCTATGTCTACGAGTGGGTGAACGGCCAATGGCTGATCGCGCACCACCACTCTTCGGGCATGCCCGAGGTCGTCGAAGGCAAATAACCAAGACAAGAAAAAAGCCCCGCTGTGCGGGGCTTTTTTCAAGGCGGGATCAGCCTACTGCTTGCGTCCCGCCACCGCCTTCTCGGCCTTGTCCACCATGTCGGCGCCCACGGTGGTTTTCCACTTCGCATAGACCGGCCGGGTCGCCTTCACAAACGCCTCGCGCTCCGCGGGCGACAGTTGCGTCACGGTGACGCCCATGCCCGCGATGTCCTTCAGCACCGGCTTGTCGGCTTCGACCAGGCCCTTGCGGGCCAGCG
>JBDUCH010000248.1:0-6455 GCA_040003555.1 Variovorax sp.
TGTCGTTCTACGGCATGGCGACCTTCGAGGGGCCGATGATGTCGATCAAGACGGTCAACGCCTTGAGTCACTACACCGACTGGACGATCGGCCACGTGCACGCAGGTGCGCTGGGCTGGGTCGGGCTGATCTCGATGGGCTCGCTCTACTACCTGATTCCGCGCATGTACGGCCGCACCGAGATGCACAGCGTGCCGGCCATCGAACTGCATTTCTGGATGGCGACCGTCGGCATCGTGCTCTACATCGCCGCCATGTGGATCGCCGGCGTGATGCAGGGCCTGATGTGGCGCGCGGTCAATCCTGACGGCACGCTCACCTACACCTTCGTCGAAAGCGTGAAGGCGACCTTCCCGTACTACGTGGTGCGCCTGATCGGCGGGCTGCTCTACCTCGCCGGCATGCTGGTGATGGCCTGGAACGTCTGGATGACAGTGGGCTTCGGCCGCTCGGTCAACGCCGTCATCCCGCAGCCCGTGGCCGCGCCCGCCTGAGGAAGCCACATGTCCGACAAGACCACAACTCCCAAGACCGGCTTCTCGCACGAGAAGATCGAGACCAACAACTTCCTGATGATCGTGCTCATCCTGCTGGTCATCGCCGTCGGCGGGCTGGTCGAGATCGTGCCGCTGTTCTTCCAGAAATCGACCACCGAAGCGATCAAGGGCGTCGAGCCCCTCAAGTCCATGCAACTGGTCGGGCGCGACATCTACGTGCGCGAGGGTTGCTACAACTGCCACTCGCAGATGATCCGGCCGTTCCGGGCCGAGACGCTGCGCTACGGGCACTATTCGGTGGCCGGCGAGTTCGTCTACGACCATCCGTTCCAGTGGGGCAGCAAGCGCACCGGCCCCGATCTGCACCGCGTGGGCGGCAAGTACAGCGACGAGTGGCACCGCATCCACCTGAACAACCCGCGCGACGTGGTGCCCGAGTCGAACATGCCCGGCTACGCCTGGCTCGACAAGACGCTGGTGGACGGCGCCACGACCGCCACCCACATGACCGCGCTGCGCCGCGTCGGCGTGCCCTACACCGACGCGCAGATCGCGGCGGCGCCGGCCGACGTCGACGGCAGAACCGAGCTCGACGCGCTGGTGGCCTACCTGCAGTCGCTCGGCCTCGCACTCAAGTAAAGGAAGCACGATGGACGTCACCACCCTGCGCATCGCGGCCACGCTGGTCTCGTTCGCAACTTTCATCGGCATCGTCGTCTGGACTTACTGGCGTCGCAACGCCAGCGCCTTCGACGAAGCCGGCCGGTTGCCGTTCGAGCAGGACTGAGGCCGCACCATGAGCGATTTCATCAACGACTTCTGGTCGCACTACGTCACGGTGGTCGTGCTGGTCAGCATCCTGGCCTGCGCGCTGCTGCTGTGGGTCACGGCCCGCGCGCGCGCCCCGACCGGCGGCGACAACACCACTGGCCATGTCTGGGACGAAGATCTGCGCGAGATGAACAACCCGCTTCCGCGCTGGTGGGTGGGCATGTTCGTGCTCACGATCGTGTTCGGACTGGGTTATCTGGTGGCCTACCCAGGCCTCGGAAGTTATGGCGGCGAGCTCGGCTGGAGCACGCGCGGCGAGTACGCGGGCGACGTCGCAGCCGCCGACCTTGCGCTGGAGCCGGTCTACGCCAAATACACCGCGATGGCACCCGAGCTTCTCGCCGGTGAACCTGGCGCCATGGCCATCGGCGAGCGCCTCTTCCTGAACAACTGTGCGCAATGCCACGGCTCCGACGCGCGCGGCAGCAAGGGCTTTCCGAACCTGACCGACAACGACTGGCTGCACGGCGGAACGCCCGACAAGATCAGGGAGACCATCACGCTGGGCCGCACCGGCGTCATGCCACCGATGGCGGCCGCAGTCGGCACGCCGGACGACGTGAAGAACGTGGCCAACTATGTGCTGAGCCTGTCGGGCAGTCCGCACGACTCGCTGCGCGCCGGGCTTGGCAAGAGCAAGTTCACCGCATGCGCAGCCTGCCACGGCATCGGCGGCGTCGGCAACCAGGCGATGGGCGCCCCCAATCTGAGCGACAGTGTCTGGCTGCACGGCTACGGCCAGGAAGCCATCATCTCGATCATCAACACCGGCAAGACCAACCAGATGCCGCCGCAGCAGGGCCGGTTGACCGAAGCGCAGATCCAGGTGCTCGCGTCCTATGTCTGGGGCAAGTCCAACAAGGCCGCAGCGGCGCCCTGAAAGCCATGGCCGAACCGCTGCCTGCCGCTTCGCCCTTGCGCCCGCGCAAGGTCATTCCGATCGTCGCGGCGGAGCAGGGCAGCGGACTCTACGCGGCGCATCGGAAGATCTACCCCCGCAGCGTCAGCGGGCTGTTCGCGCGCTGGCGCTGGGCCATGGTGTTCGCGACGCAGCTCGTGTTCTACGGCCTGCCCTGGGTCGAGTGGGGCGGCCGCCAGGCGGTGCTATTCGACCTCGGCGCCCGGCGCTTCTACCTGGGCGGCCTGGTGCTGTACCCGCAGGATCTGATCTACCTGACCGGGCTGCTGGTGATCTCGGCGCTTTCGCTGTTCCTGTTCACGGCGGTGGCGGGCCGGCTCTGGTGCGGCTACGCCTGCCCGCAAACCGTCTATACCGAGATCTTCTTGTGGGTGGAGCACAAGATCGAAGGCAACCGCGTCGCGCGCATGCGTCTGGACGGCGAGCCGTTCTCGCTCGAAAAGCTGGTCAAGAAGTGGTTCAAGCACATCGTCTGGCTGGGCATTGCGCTGTGGACGGGCTTCACCTTCGTCGGCTACTTCACACCCGTGCGCGAGCTCGGCATGGAATTCCTGCAGACCCGCATGGGCTCGTGGGAGGTGTTCTGGGTGTTCTTCTACGGCTTTGCCACCTATGGCAACGCGGGCTTCATGCGTGAACAGGTGTGCCAGTACATGTGCCCCTATGCGCGCTTTCAGGGTGCCATGTTCGACCGCGACACGCTGATCGTGAGCTACGACGTGGAGCGGGGCGAGCCGCGCGGCTTGCCTGCCAAGAGCCCGCAGGAAGCCCGGGCCGGCGACTGCATCGATTGCGACCTGTGCGTGCAGGTATGCCCCGCCGGCATCGACATCCGCCAGGGCCAGCAGTACGAATGCATCGGCTGCGGCCTCTGCGTCGATGCCTGCAACACCGTCATGGAAAAGCAGCACCGGCCACGCGGGCTGATCCGCTACGCCACGCAGAACAGCATGGCCGGGCACTGGACCAGCGGAGAGATCCGGCGGCGCGTGCTGCGGCCGCGCGTGCTGATCTATACCGGCGTGTTGGCGGCGCTGTGCCTCGGGTTGCTGGCCAGCCTGGTGGTGCGCATGCCGCTCAAGGTCGACGTGGTGCGGG
Organism: Variovorax sp.; assembly: GCA_040003555.1. GTDB lineage: Bacteria > Pseudomonadota > Gammaproteobacteria > Burkholderiales > Burkholderiaceae_C > Variovorax. The sequence goes on from JBDUCH010000248.1 coordinate 3,346, forward strand.
ATCGCGCATCGCTGGCCCGCATCGCCGAGGGTGGACGGCTCGAGAACGTCTACCGCCTGCAGATCATGAACGCGACCGAGCAGCCGCAGCGCTACAGCATCGAGGCGACCGGCCTCGAAGGGCTGTCCGTGCTCCCGGCGGAGCCGGTGGAAATCGAAAGCGCCCAGTCGCGCTGGGTGGCCGTGCGCCTGCAGATCCCGTATGGCAGCGCAGCACCCGGCTCGCACACCGTGCATTTCGGCGTGCGCTCGGCCGATGGCAGTGCGCAAGTGTCCGAGAAGGCCGCTTTCCTGGTGCCCCGTTGACCCGGAGGAGACAAGATGAAAAAAATGAACGAGCAAGAGCCCGCACCCTGGTGGAAATTCCCGCTGGTGTGGATGGTGATCGCGGGGCCGGCGTGCGTTGTCGTCGCTGGCTTCGCCACGCTGTGGATCGCCCTGGCGATCCCCGATCCCGTGGTCGCCGAGGACTACTACCGGCAGGGCATCGAGATCAACCGCACGCTGGCAGACAAGAAGCTGGTGCCGGCACTGGTCGGGCGCAACCACGCGGCGACGCCAGGCAACGACATCCCCGCGCCGAAGCGCGCTGCGCCGTGACCGCACGCACGGCGCTGTGGATCCTTTGGCCCGGCTTCCTGCTGGCCTGCAGTTTCGAACTGCTGGTGTTCGCGCTGGTCGATCCGGCCGATTTGCGCTGGGGCAGCGAGTCGCTCGGCCTGTCGCGCCAGGCGGTCTACACGATCGGCTTCTTTGTGTTCTGGGTGCTGGCCGCGGCGTCAAGCGCGCTGACCATGGTGCTGGTGTCGATGCCCGCGCGGGATATCAACAAGCCGCCGGGGTGACGATGCGATGCAGCGCGTCGGGCTCGACAATGCGCACATGGCGGTTGTCGACTTCGATGAAGCCATCGGTGACGAACTTCGACAGCGTACGGCTCACGGTCTCGAGCTTCAGGCCGAGGTAGCTGCCGATTTCTTCGCGCGTCATGCGCAGCACCAGTTCCGACCGCGAGAAACCGCGCGCATGAAGGCGCTGCACCAGGTTGAGCAGAAAGGCGGCCAGCCGCTCTTCGGCCCGCATGCCGCCCAGCAGCAGCATCACGCCATGCTCGCGCACGATCTCGCGGCTCATGATCTGGTGCACATGGCGCTGCAGCGAGGTGATTTCCCGCGAGAGTTCCTCGATGCGGTCGAACGGCATCACGCAGACTTCGGAGTCTTCCAGCGCCACTGCGTCGCAGGTGTGGTGGTCGTTCACGATGCCGTCCAGGCCGATGACCTCTCCGGCCATCTGGAAGCCGGTGACCTGGTCGCGGCCGTCTTCGGTGGCCACGCGGGTCTTGAACACCCCGGTGCGAATCGCATAGAGCGAGGTGAAGCGCTCGCCGCTGTGAAACAGCGTCTCGCGCCGCTTCACCTTGCGGCGCGTCGCCACGATGTCGTCGATGCGATCGAGCTCGGACGGCAACAGGCCCACGGGCATGCAGAGTTCGCGCAGATTGCAGTTCGAGCAGGCAACCTTGATGGTTTGAGGGGTCATGGCAATGGCGGCTCTCTTTGTGCGATTTTCCGCCCCGACGTTTGCAGGTGAGTTGATTCAGGTCAATGGAGCTTCGGAGGGCCGGGCGCAGAGTAGACGGGTCATGCGCTCGATTTCCACCGCCGTCTTGTCCCCGCCCCTGGCGGCTTCCCGCAACATCTAGCGCGATCGGCCGCCACCATGCAAACCGCGCTGGCCGCCTCGGCTTTCCTGATGGGTCTGGCCGGAGGCCCGCACTGCGTCGCCATGTGCGGCGCAGCTTGCGCCGGCGTGGTTCGCATCGTGCGCGCGGCGCCGAATGGCGGCGTGGCCGCACTTTCCGCGGACGGCGGCGCGGGCCGCATGCTGCTGCTGCACACCGGGCGCATTGCCGGCTATGCAGCCGGCGGCGCGGTGGCCGCGGCGGCGGTGGGCAGTCTCGCCGTGGCCAGCGAGCACGTTGCGTTGCTGCGCCCGCTCTGGACGATGCTGCATGTGGCCGTGCTGGCATGGGGCGTGGTGCTGGCCGTGGCGGGGCGGCAGCCGCGCTGGTCGCACCGCGCCGGAGGCTGGCTCGCAACACGCTTGCGGCCCCTGAACGGTTCGGCCCCGGGACTGATGGCCACCGGCGCGCTGTGGATCGCGATGCCCTGCGGGTTGCTGTATTCGGCATTGATGCTGGCGAGCCTGGGCAACGGGCCGGCGCAGGGCGCACTCGTCATGGCCCTGTTCGGTGTCGGCAGCGGGCTCTGGTTGATGCTGGCCCCCTGGCTCTGGCAACGCCTACGCCGGGGCCTCGGTTCGGTGCGGCAGGTCTGGGGCACCCGCGTGGCGGGCGTGCTGCTGGCGGGCGTTGCGTCGCAGGCACTCTGGATCGACCTGCGGCACCAGATCGAAATCTGGTGCCGCTGAGCACCGGATGCCGGCCGCCTACTCGAGTGCCAGCGCCGCCGACGGCAAGCTCACGCGAACCGACTTCGCGACGAGCTTGGCCTTCGACTTCGCTGCGGGCGCGCGCACCAGCAGCACCGGTACCGTCGCATAGCGCAGGATGTGCTCGGCACTGCTGCCCAACACCAGCCGGCCGACGCCGCGGCGCCCGTGGGTGCCGAGCACGATGAGATCGGCCGGCCATTGCGCTGCTTCGGCCGTGACCAGCTCCTGAACCGAGTTGGAGAAGTTGTCGCGCAGCGCCGTTTCAACGTCGACGCCCGCAGTCGTCGCCACGATGCGGGCTTCCTCGAGAACCCGCGCACCTTCCTTGCGCAGCAAGTCGAGCCAGTCGCCGGCGTGGCCCGAATAGGCGTCCATGGCGAGCGCGAAAGACAGCTCGTCGATCACGTGGATCAGGCGCAGCCGCCCCTTGGTGAGTTGGGCCAGGCGGATGGCTTCGCCCAGGCCGAGGTTCGAGGTCGGACTGCCGTCGACCGGAACAAGAATTTTCTGGTACATGGCGCGCTCCTTTGTCGTAAGAACAGGGATCCCCAGTATGAAATTGCCCGCCCCTGGTGTCTTGATCCACGTCAAGGAAGGGGGCTTGAACCGGGGTAGGCCGATGGCGGCGGGTGGCCCCTTCCGCGAATGTCCCCC
>JBDUCH010000249.1:0-6451 GCA_040003555.1 Variovorax sp.
CCTTGAGCCCGACCTGCTCGCACATGCGGCGGATCTGGCGCTTCTTGCCTTCGGTCAGCACGAAGCGCAGCTGCTCGGGGTTCTGCCAGTCGACCCGGGCCGGCTTGAGCGGCTGGCCGTCGAGGCTGAGGCCGTGGCGCAGCCGCGCCAGCTGCGCCGGCGGAAAAACGCGCTGCACGTCGGTGCTGATGTCGCCCATGTCGCCGGGCCCGCTGCCAGGCGGCGACCAGGTCACGCGCACCAGGTATTCCTTTTCCATGCCCGAGTCTTCGCCGATCAGCTGGCGCGCGACCCGGCCATCCTGCGTCAGCACGAGCAGGCCGACCGAGTCGATGTCGAGCCGCCCGGCCGGCGCAAGCCCGCGCAGTTGTGGTGGCGAGAAACGGTGCGTGCTGGTGTCCTCGCGCCAATGCGTGCGCGGGTTGATCAGCACCACCGCGGGTTCATGCCCGTCTTCGGCCTGGCCGCTCACGTAGCCCATCGGCTTGTGCAGGATGATCGTGACCTGCGTGGCCTGGTGGCCGTGCGCTTTCTTGTCGACCTCCACACGATCCGCCGGCGTCACCTTGACGCCCATCGGCGCGACCTGCCCGTTGACCTTGACCCAGCCCTGCTCGATCCAGACGTCGGCCTCGCGGCGCGAGCACAGGCCGAGCTCGGCCATGCGCTTGTTGAGGCGCACCGCGCCGGAAACGGAGGGGGAGGAAGCAGGATCGGTCATGTTCGGGGCGTCATGCTATCTCGAACCGCACGAATACCGACCGACGCTTTCACCCCATTCCTACACCGGCATGCTGCGGATGACCCAAGCTGGGGCTCTCCGGACTCTGGAAAAAGGAGCACGCCATGCCAAGAGGCGACAAGTCGTCGTACACAGACAAGCAAAAGCAGCAGGCCGCGCACATCGAGCGCGGCTATGAAAAGCGAGGCCTGAGCGAGGGCGAAGCTGAACGGCGCGCCTGGGCCACCGTGAACAAGGAAACCGGCGGCGGCAAAAAGAGCGGCGCCGGACGAGGGCAACCCGAGAATCACGGGCCGTCGCGCACGGGCGGCCGGCTCGGTGGCGCCGCGGCAGCATCGCGCACCGCCGCCGAACGGTCGGCCTCCGCGAAGAAAGGCGCCGCCACGCGCAAGCGTCACGCAGCGGCTGGCGGCTGACCCGAACTCAGGAAACGGCCTTGGCCTGATCCCGCAGGGCCTTGATCTGGTCGTGGTTGCGCTGCGCGCCCAGCATCTGGTGCTCAATCAGGCTGCGCAAGTCGGCGGGCAGCGCGTCGCTCTTCAGCGCCTTGCGATAGCGGGCCAGCGCGGCGTCTTCACCGCGTTCGCATTCCTCGAGTATCGACACCTCGCTGTTGGCGCCCACGGCGCCTTTCAGGTTGACCCAGCCGCGATGCAGCGCCCCGGTGGCGCTGCCGCCGTCGGCCGGCGCCCCGCCGCGGCGCGTGATCCATTGCACCAGCTCTTCGGCGGCGCGGCGGCATTCGATCGCGCGGTCGTTGAACACCTGCTGCAGTTGCGCGTTTTCCACCTGCTGGGCGCAGGCGCGGAACCCGTACTCGCCATCGCGTGCATTTTCGAGCAGGTCGTTCAGCACGCCGAGGGTTTCCTCGTCGCCGAGCTTCACCGCGCGATCGGACTCGATGGGGTTGTAGTTGTCATTGGACATGCATGATCTCCTGGAGGTTGAAAGTTGGGGGAGGGATGAAGCTTCATGATCGGCCGGCGACCCGCGCGTCGCGTCGGCCCGCCGTGACGGCCCGTGTAGGGCGATGCCGCAGGTGGCCGCCTATGCGGCTTCGCATCGCCGTCCGACAGCGTGTGCCGGCCTCGCGCCGCAGCATGTGGGGCGCTGCGTGCGAGCAGGAACGCAACCGCCCAAGGAGCCCCACGATGAAGAAGCACGACGTTCACCCCGCCTCCGCCCCGACGATCGAGGCGCTGACGCGCCACAACATCGAGACAATTCTCTGCCTCGAAGACGATCAGCAGAACGCGAAGCCGGCGCTGTACCGCGCTGTGTCGCGCATCGCGGCCTTCTACGGCACGCTGAGCTTCCTCGCGGGCAACGCCGTGGTGTTCGCGGGCTGGATCCTGGTGAACCAGTTGGTCTGGAAGCTCGACCCCTACCCGTTCACCTTCCTGCTGTTCCTGGTGTCGCTCGAAGCGATTTTTCTGTCGATCCTGATCCTCATCAGCCAGAACATGTCGCTGGAACAGGACGAGCGCCGCCACCATCTGGACTTGCAGATCAACCTGCTCACGGAACGAGAGATGACCGCGATGCTGCGGCTCGTGACGCGCATGGCCAGCCAGATGGGCATCGAGGACGAGGGGCAGCGCGAGGTGCGTGCGCTCACGGAGCGCACAGACCCCGGCTCGGTGCTGCACCAGATCGTGGCGGCCGAAACCGCGCACGGCCACTGAGGAGAAGACGCGTGCAGCCCGCTACGCGCCCGTCTTCTGCTTCGGCACGCGCTGCGCCGGGTCGTAGAAGAAGGTTTCTTGCGCAAGGCGCTCGCCTTCCCAGCGCTGCCAGGCAATCTCTTCCATGTGCGTGACGGTACCGTCGGGCCATTCGAACTCGAAGATCCAGTGGATCGCGACATGGTCGCCATCTACCAGCACCGGCCGCACGCACTGCGACCGGATCGACACGGCCCGGGCCAGGATCGCACGCTCGCGCGCCACCGCGCCATCGCGCCCGATGCGCGGCTCGGACTGGTTTTCCTGCATCGAGACGTTCGGGGCATAGAACGCCTCGACGGCTTCGTCGTGCGCATTGGCTTCGACGCGGGCAATGAAAAGCTCAAGGGTTTCGGATGTGGGCATGGACAGCGACTGTGCGCGCTGCGCCCGGCCGCGTCGATTACCCGCAGGTAACGAAACAGCCCGCCGACTGCACTATGCTGACGCGATGGATACCCGCGTCGCGCCGCAACCCCAGTCGCCGGGCGACCGCCTGCGCAGCTGGCGCGAGCGCCGGCACCTGAGCCAGATGGCGCTGGCGCTGCAGGCCGAGGTGTCGACGCGGCACCTGAGCTTTGTCGAAACCGGGCGCGCACAACCCGGGCGCGAACTGATCCTGCGGCTTGCCGACGAACTCGAGATTCCATTGCGCGAGCGCAACATGCTGCTCAGGGCAGCGGGCTTCGCGCCGGTGTTCGAGCAGCGGCGCTTCGACGACCCGACATTCGACCCGGTGCGCTCGATCATCGACATCACGCTGGCACGGCACGCGCCGTTTCCGGCCTATGTGATCGACCGGCACTGGGACGTCGTGTGCCGCAACGACGGCGTGCCGGAGCTGTACGAAGGCGTCGATGCAGTCCTGCTGACGCCGCCCACCAACGTCGTGCGGCTCATGCTTCACCCCCAGGGCATGGCGCCGCGCGTGCACAACCTGCCGTCGTGGCGCTCGCATTTCATCGTGCAGATGCGCCGCCAGTTCGAGCTCACAGCAGACCCCCAACTCGGCGCGCTGCTGCGCGAAACGCTGGCCTGGCCGGGCGGCATCGGCCCGATCGACGAGTCGACAGGCGGGCCGGCGATGACGCTCGACATCGACACGCGCATCGGCCGCCTGTCGTTCATCACGGCCATCACCGTGTTCGGCAGCCCGGTCGATGTGACGCTGGAAGAGATCGCGCTCGAAGTGATGCACCCGGCCAACAGCTTCACGGAGCACGCGGTGCGGGACGCTGCGGCGGCACGGGCCGCGCGGCGCAAGCGCCAGGAAATCAAGGGCTAGGCAACGCCCGCCTGTACGAGCGCCGCGCGCATCTTCTCCACGTCCAGCCGCTCCAGATAGCGCGGAATGTTGCGCCACAGCGTGTGGTAGCCGTAGCCGCCGCGAAACATCTCGTGCAGCGCATCTTCCTTGCGCCAGCCTTGCAGCGCCATGCGGTAGACCGCGGCCACCACGCCGGTGCGGTCGGCGCCGTGCCAGCAGTGGATCAGCACCGGGCCGTTGCGCTCGGCCTTGCGGATCGCGATCAGCGCGCGTAGCACCTCGTCGTCGTTGATCGACCAGGTGTCGATGCGCACGCGCTCGAGCGCGATCTCCGAGTGACCGCGGAACGCGCGCTCGTCGCTGTTATACGAGCGGAAGCTCAGCACCGTCCCGATGCCGAGCGTCTTGAGCGCGGCCACGTCGTCATGCCGCGGCTGCGCGCTGCGGTACAGCGTGGGCGTGATGCGGTGCAGGTTCTCGACGCGGTGGTCATGGCCGGCCAGCGGGTCGGCCCATTCGTCCGGGCGCGCATCGCCCGGCCGATCGAGCGGCGCGTGCCTTTTCTTTCTGCATTGGCGCCTCATGCGTCGGGCGCCTTTCGACGCGGGCGGTGCCGCACCCACAGGATGAGCGCAGCCGCGCCGAGACCGATCCAGTAATCGACCGGCGCGCCGAACAACCAGTGCTTGTGCCAGGTCACCAGATCCGGCCTGAACTGGGCCCAGCCCCATGCGGGGTTGATGATGAACCACAGGAAGTCTTCGACGATCCAGAACACGATGAGGCCGACCAGCGCAAACCCCGCTTCGCGCCACGTCCAGCGGCCGTTGAAAGCCAGCGGCGCAAAGAACACCAGCGCCATGAAGGTGAACACCCATGCGTGGTAGCCGGTCATCGCGCGGCCGCCCCAGAAGATGTCGAGCAGCCAGTGCTTCTCGATGCGCCAGGTCGGCAGGCTGGTGGCCCAACCGGCGCCGCCTTCGATCTGGACCTCGGCGTTGGCAAAGAAATACGCCATGACGGCGACCCACGCGAGATAGCCGATGGTGCGGCCGATGCGCCGCTCGTGCTGTTCGCCGCTCATGCGCCGAGCACGCAGTCGAGCACGCGGCGCGCCGCGTCGGGCTTGCCGAGACTCCGGCTCTTTTGCGCCATGCGCGCAAGCTGCTCGGGCGCGGCCATGAGGCGTGCGACCTTGTACTCGAGGCCGATGCTGTCGTAGGCCAGCCAGGCCGCGCCCTCTTCCATGAGGAAGCCTGCGTTGTGTTCTTCCTGCCCCGGGATCGGCGACACCAGCAGCATCGGCTTGCCGAGCGCGAGACACTCCGAAATCGTCAAGCCGCCCGGCTTGGTCACCACGAGGTCGGCCGCGGCCATGAGCTTTTCCATCTCGTTGGTGAAGCCCATCGCAACCAGCCGGCCGGGCATGCGCTGCGCCAGCGCCTTCAGCGCTTCATGCGCCGCCGCATTGCGGCCGGCCACTGCGATCACCTGGAAGTCGCTGCCCGGCCCGCCGAGTGCCAGCACGCGCTCGACCATGCTCGGCAGGTCGCCGACACCGGCGCCGCCGGAAGCCATCAGGATCACCTTGCGCGCCGGGTCGAGGCCGAGCCGCGAAACGCAGGCGTCGCGCGCCAGTTCGGGCGCATCGGGCTGGGAGAACACCGGCATCACCGGGATCCCGGTCACGTGGATGCGGTCGGCCGGGAGCCCGCGCGCGCGCATGCGGAAAGCCACTTCTTCGGTGGCAGCGAGGTAGCCGGCCATGCCGGGCACGATCCACATGTTGTGCAGGTCGTAGTCGGTCACCTGCAGCCACACCGGGCAGTCGAGCCGGCCGCGATTGCGTTCGCGCATCAGCAACTCGGCCGGAAGAAAGTGAGTGCAGACAATCGCCTTCGGCTTGGTGCGATGGATCTCGCGCAGCAGCGCGCCGGCGCTCACGCGCTCGATGCCGCGCCGCAGCCGCTGCGAGGTGGCGCTGTGCGGCGTGCTGTCGGCCTTCTGGTGCAGGTACGACCAGAGTTCAGGGGCGCGGTTCACGAGCTGGATATACCAGTCCGTGTAGACCTTGCGGAAGCCGCCGGCCACATGGGCCATGGCGTCGACGTGCACGGCGCTGCAGGGCGGGTTCAATGTTTCGGCCGTAGCGGCCAGGGCTTGGGCAGCGCGCACATGGCCGTTGCCGGCGCTCACGCTGAGGATCAGGAGTTGGGTCATGGTGTGGCCGGAATTATCGCCAGCGCGGCCGGCGCTTCTTGCCCGGCGCTCAGACGACGAGCCGGTAGCCCACCGCCGTTTCGGTCAGCAGATGCTTCGGCTGCGCCGGATCGGCTTCGAGCTTTTGCCGCAGATGGCCCATGTAGATGCGCAGGTAGTGGCTCTGCTCCGAATGCGACGGGCCCCACACCTCGCGCAGCAGCTGGCGCTGCGTGAGCACGCGGCCGGCGTTCGCCACCAGCACGGTGAGCAGGCGGTATTCGGTCGGCGTCAGGTGCACCTCGGCACCGACGCGGCGCACGATGCGCGCGGCGCGGTCGAGTTCGATCTCGCCGAAACGGAACACCGCCTCGGGTTCGTCGCCGTTGCCGCCGGCAGCGCGCGGGCGCCGCAGGTTGGCCCGCACGCGTGCGAGCAGCTCACCGGTGCCGAAGGGCTTGGTGAGGTAGTCGTCGGCGCCGGCATCGAGCGCGGCGATCTTGTCGGCCTCGTCGGTGC
>JBDUCH010000250.1:0-6449 GCA_040003555.1 Variovorax sp.
AGGTCTGGCTGCAGAGCGAGAACGGCATGCTCGGCATCGGCCCGTTTCCGACCGAAGACATGGTAGACGCCGACCTGATCAACGCCGGCAAGCAAACCGTGACCACGCTGCCCGGCAGCGCGATCTTCGGCAGCCATGACAGCTTCGCCATGATCCGCGGCGGCAAGATCAACCTGTCGATCCTCGGTGCGATGCAGGTCAGCAGCAAGGGCGACCTCGCCAACTGGATGATCCCCGGCAAGATGGTCAAGGGCATGGGCGGCGCGATGGATCTCGTCGCGGGCGTCAAGCGCGTGATCATCCTGATGGAGCACGTCGCGAAGAAGAAAGACGGCACCGAAGACATGAAGATCCTCGAGGCCTGCTCCCTGCCGCTGACGGGCGTGGGCGTGGTCGACCGCATCATCACCGACCTGGCCGTGATGGACGTGACGCCCGAAGGGCTCAAGGTGGTCGAGCTCGCCCCGGGCGTGAGCTTCGACGCGCTGCAGGCCAAGACGGGTGCGCAGCTGATCCAGTGATGAACGCGCTGGCCGGGTTGTGGCAACGGGCCGACATGCCCGCCGAGGCGCTGGCCTTTGCACAACTCGCCGGCGCCGACCCTGTTTTTCCTTCGTCCTTCGCGGTTGGCACCGCGGCGCAAAGCACCATCGCCGCCGCCGCGCTGGCGGCCTGCGAACTGGGCCATGTGCGCGGCACGCCGCGCCAGCAAGTGGCGGTCGACGTGCTGCATGCCGCCGTCGAATGCACCGGCTGGTTCAGCCTCGATGGCCGTGTGCCCGATCCGTGGGATGCGTTCTCGGGCCTGTATCGCTGTGCCGACGGCCATGTGCGTATCCATGCCAATTTTGCGCACCACCGCGAGGGCGCGCTGCGGCTGCTGGGGCTAGCCCCCGCCGCCGCGAAGCGCAGCGACGCCGAAGCCGCGTTGCTGAACTGGCGGGCGCTCGACTTCGAGGAAGCCGCGGCGCAACGCAAGCTGGTGGCCACTGCGCTGCGCCGGTTCGACCAATGGGATGCGACGCCGCAGGGGCAGGCCATTGCCGCGCAGCCCTTGTTCACCATCGACCGCATCGGCGACGCACCGCCGCTGGCGCTGCCGCCGTTGCGCGAGGACGCGCGTCCACTGACCGGCGTGCGCGTGCTCGATCTCACGCGCATCCTGGCCGGCCCGGTGGGCGGCAAGGCGCTCGCCGCCTATGGCGCCGATGTGATGCTGGTCAATTCACCAGCGTTGCCGAACATCGAAGCGATCGCCGACACCAGCCGCGGCAAGCTGTCGGCACATGTCGATCTGAAGACCGACGCCGGGTGCGCGACGCTCCGGCACTTGGCCGGCGATGCGCACGTGTTCACCCAGGGCTACCGGCCGGGCGGGCTTTCGGCGCTGGGCTTCGGGCCCGCAGCGCTGGCGCAGGCGCGGCCGGGCATCGTGTACGTCTCGCTCACCGCCTACGGCACGCAGGGCCCCTGGGCCGCGCGCCGCGGCTTCGATTCGCTGGTGCAGACCGCGATGGGTTTCAACCATGCCGAAGGCGAGGCAGCCGGCGATGCGGCCAAGCCGCGCCCGATGCCGATGCAGATCCTCGACGAAGCGACCGGCTACCTGATGGCCTTCGGCGCTGCGGCGGCGCTCTGCCGCCAGCAGCGCGAGGGTGGCAGCTGGCATGTGCAGGTGTCGCTGGCGCAAACCGGCCAGTGGCTGCGCGGGCTCGGACGCGTGACCAACGGGTTGACGCAGGCCCGCCCGCCGGTGGAACCCTGGCTGGAGCCCTCCGACTCGGGCTTCGGGCGCCTGCTGGCCGTGCGCCACAGCGCGCAATTCGCGCGCACGCCGGCCGGCTGGCCGAGGCCGTCGATGCCACCCGGCAGCAGTGCGCCGGTCTGGCCCTGAGGCGCAGGGCAGCTTACTTGCGCGCTGTCAGCCACTGGCTCGGTGCGAGCGCGGCCGCGACCACTCGCACTTCGCCGATGTTGCCGAAGAAGCCGTCGGCGCGTGCGCCGTCCCACGATCCGCCGCCCACCACCCAGGGCGAGGTGGCCGACAGCGCCGCGAGGCCCTGTGCGTTGCTGACGTTGCGCAGTACCGGAGCGCCTTCCACGTACATCGTCATGTCGTGCGTAGCCGGGTTGTTGACGATGGCGATGTGCACCCAGCCACCGGCGACGATCTCGCCGGACCAGTTGGTCATTGGCGTGCGCGCGCCGGCCGGGTTCGGCACCACTTCCCACTGGACTTCGCGCAGGCTCGAAATGGCGAAGAGCATTGGCGGCGATTCCGGGTCGCCGCCCGAGTAGCCGGCCAGGTCGCCGCGGCGGCCGTCGCGGGTCATGATGTTCATCCAGGCCTGCTTGCTGCTGGTCCAGGTCGGGTCGATCTTGATGAAGGCCTCGACCGTGTAGCCACTATCCAGCGTCTGCGCGTTGATCGGCGCGCTCGCGTCGGTGAGGAAGTAGCTCAGGCGCGGCACGTTCTTGTCGGTGTTGAGGAAGCGAACCGAACCCGGCGCGGCCGACAGGTAGTGGCGGTCTTCGCTCCATACGACGTCGCCCTCCATGGCGCCCGTGATGCCGCCCTGGTTGAGGTTGTCGCGATGCAGCGGGTTGGCGCCGGTGACGTCGGCAATCACGGTGCCCGCGGCAACCGGCTGGTTGGCGGTGCCACCGATGAAGCGCCAATGCGCAAGCGTGTTGGCAACCTTTGGATAGTCGTCGGCGTTGGCCGGCGCGCGCGGGGCAACCACGGCCGGCTCGGTGTAGTTGGCCAGGATCATCGCCTTGGCCTGTGCCACCAGCGAGCTGTCGATGTTGGCCGTGCCGGTGCCGAAGCCCTTGTTGAAGCCCGCGAAGCGTTGGGCGAAGTCGATGTCGATGGTGAACGACTCGTTCGCGCTGGTGAGCACGGCCTGGTCGAAGGCGGTGAGCGCGTCGGCCGGCTTCTGCGGCACCCAGGGCGAGAAGGACAGCACCTTGATCTGCTTGTGCGTGAGGTCGAACTCGTAGAGGCGCATCAGCCCGTTGCCGCCCTGGTAGGCCATCTGGTAGTCGACCACCATCTCCTCGACCTTGTGGCCGAAGTCGTTGGTCTTGGTCAGGTGCGCGGCACCGTGGTGGTGGCCGTTGAGCGTCATGAAGATCTGGTCGTTGTCGCGGATCAACTTCTCCCACAGCATCTTGCCGTAGTCGGTCTCCAGCGGCGTCACGCCGTCGGAGGCGATGTTGAGCAACTGGTGGTTGACCAGGATCACGGGCAGCGTCGGGTTCTGCGCGATGACCTGGCGCGCCCATGCGATACCGGCATCGGAGATGCGCCACGACAGCGACAGCACGAGGAACTTCTGGCCCTGCGCCTCAAACACGTGGTATTCGTGGAAGCCGCTCGCATCGCGTGCGCCGAAGGTCGACTGCCGCTTGGCACGGCTGCTGCCGAACCATTGCAGGTAGGGCTCGTTGGCGAGGGTGCGGGTGGCATCGGTGCCGCTGTTCGGGTCGACGGCGTAGTCAACATCGCTGAGCACGTCGTGGTTCCCGGCCAGCACGCTGTAGGGGCGCTTGGCGACTTCCAGAACCTGCATGGCGCTGTCGGCCACCTTCCATTGCTCGGGCTTGCCGACCTGGTCGACCACGTCGCCCAGGTGGATGGTGAAGGGAATGTTCAGCGCCTTCGCATTGGCGGCAATCCACTGCGTCTGCGCGGCAAAGGGTTCGCTGCCGAATCGACGTTCATACTGGCTGTTTTCGCCGGAGGTCGCGTAGCGCGCGTAGAACTGCGTATCGGGCAGAACGGTCAGCGCGAAGCTGGAGATCTTCGTGCTGGCGGTGGGTGCGGGCGCCGGCGAGGGGCTGCCGGAGGCGGGCGAGGGCGAGGGCAGGAGCGGCAGAGTGACGCCGTCATTGCCGCCGCCGCCGCAGGCGGCCAACAAGGCGGTGCTGCTTACCGTCAGCAGAGAGGCTCCCATCTTGAGGATGTGGCGACGCGCGGGCGCCTCGGTGGGAGCGCCATCGGAAACGGACATGTGAACCTTCAAGAAAAATTGAAGGCCGAAGCGTAGGAAACTCCCGTTGCACTGATGTGACGTATCTGGCTAGACCTGATCCTGGATCAGCACATCTCGGTGCGCCGCCGCCGTTTCCCGCAAGAACTCCCACACCGCCCGCATGCGCGCCAGGTGCTTGGTCTCGGCCGGCATCGACATCCAGAACGTGCGCGTGAAATTGGCTTGCGTCGGCAACAGCGGCTTCAGCGACTTGTCGCGGTCGGCGATGAAGGCCGGCAGCACCGCGATGCCGGCCCCGGCCGCCGTCGCCTGGTACTGCGCCAGCACGCTGGTGCTGCGCAGCGCAAAGGCGTCGGGGCGGTACAGCTCGTCGAGGTATTGCAACTCCTTGCTGAACAGCAGGTCGTCCACGTAGCTGATGAAGGTGTGGCCGCGCAGGTCTTCGCGCGTCTTGATGGCGCTGTGCCGCGCCAGGTATTGCTTCGACGCGTAGAGGCGCAGCGTGTAGTCGGTGAGCTTGGTCACCACCACCGGGCCGCGCGCCGGGCGCTCCAACGAAATCACGATGTCGGCCTCGCGGCGCGACAGGTGCACCAGCCGCGGCATCGCGAGCAGGTCGATCACGAGCTTGGGGTGCTGGCCCGCGAACAGCGCGAGCCGCGGCGCCAGCACGATGGTGCCGAAGCCCTCGGTCGCGCCGATGCGCACCAGGCCCGACAGGCCTTGCTCCGACGCAGGCGTGGTGCTTTCGACCGTGAGAAACGCCGCCTCCATCGCCTCGACCTGTGGTTGCAGGCGGCGGCCTGCCTCGGTCAGCCGGTGGCCGTCCGCTTCGCGCGAGAACAGCGGCGTGCCGACCTGCTTTTCGAGCGCCTGGATGCGCCGCGCAACCGTGGTGTGGTCGACCTCGAGCCGGCGCGCGGCGCTCTGCAGCGTGCCGGAGCGCGCGAGCTCGAGAAAGAAGCGCAGGTTGTCCCAGTCCATGGTCTGCAATTATGCAGATTACCGGTGCGTATTTGTCTATTGCTAATGCAAATCTGCAAAGCTAGGATGCCCGCCTGCCTTGCCATTGCGACATACCCCCAGGAGACAAATTCATGGACGCCACCACCACCCCCGCGACAACCGTCGCCACCGTCAAGCTGCTGATTGACGGCAAGTTCGTCGAATCCAGGACCACCGAATGGCGCGATGTCATCAACCCGGCCACACAGCAGGTGCTGGCCAGGGTGCCGTTCGCGACGCCGGCCGAAGTCGATGCGGCCGTGGCCTCGGGCAAGGAAGCCTTCAAGACCTGGCGCAAGACGCCGATCGGCGCGCGCGCACGCATCTTCCTCAAGTACCAGCAACTGATCCGCGAGAACATGGCCGAGCTGGCCGCGATCCTCACGGCCGAGCAGGGCAAGACCCTGCCCGATGCCGAAGGCGACGTGTTCCGCGGCCTCGAGGTGGTGGAGCACGCCTCCGCCATCGGCAACCTGCAGCTCGGCGAGCTGGCCAACAACGTGGCCAACGGGGTCGACACCTACACGCTGCTGCAGCCGCTCGGCGTGTGTGCCGGCATCACGCCGTTCAACTTCCCCGCGATGATTCCGCTGTGGATGTTCCCGATGGCGATCGTCACCGGCAACACCTTCGTGCTGAAGCCGTCCGAGCAGGATCCGATGGTCACCATGCGCCTGTGCGAACTCGCGCTCGAAGCCGGCATTCCGCCCGGCGTGCTCAATGTCGTCCACGGCGGTGAGGCCGTGGTCAATGCGATCTGCGACCACAAGGACATCAAGGCGATCAGCTTCGTGGGCTCGACCAAGGTCGGCACGCACGTCTACAACCGCGCCATCCCGACCGGCAAGCGCGTGCAATGCATGATGGGCGCGAAGAACCACGCCATCGTCATGCCCGACGCCAACAAGGAGCAGACCCTCAATGCGTTGGCCGGTGCAAGCTTCGGTGCCGCGGGCCAGCGCTGCATGGCGGTGTCGGTCGCGGTGCTGGTGGGCGATGCGCAAAAGTGGGTGCCCGAGCTGGTGGCCAAGGCGAAGACGCTGAAGATCGGCGCCGGCACCGAGAAGGGTGTGGACGTGGGGCCGCTGGTGTCGTGCGCTGCCTACGACCGCGTCAACAGCCTGATCGAACGCGGCGTGGCCGATGGTGCGACGCTCGCGCTCGACGGCCGCAAGCCGACCGTGCCCGGCTACGAAAAGGGCAACTTCATCGGCCCGACCGTGTTCGCCGACGTGAAGCCCGGCATGACCATCTACGACCAGGAAATCTTCGGCCCGGTGCTGTGCCTGTCGAATGCCGAAACCATCGACGAGGCGATCGAGATGATCAACGCCAACCCGAATGGCAACGGCACCGCGATCTTCACGCAGTCGGGCGCCGCGGCTCGTCGCTTCCAGGAAGACATCGACGTCGGCCAGGTCGGCATCAACGTGCCGATCCCGGTGC
>JBDUCH010000251.1:0-6417 GCA_040003555.1 Variovorax sp.
CGCGCAACAAGCCGATCCGCATCGTCGTGGGCTTCACGGCCGGCGGCGGCACTGATGCGCAGGCGCGCATCGTGGCGCAGAAACTCGGCGAGGTGCTGGGCACCGGCGTGATCGTCGACAACAAGCCCGGTGCCAGCACCATGCTCGCCGCCAGCGAGGTGGCGCGCGCGCTGCCCGACGGCTACACCCTGCTCTACGCGCCTTCGTCGACCATGGCGCAGAACCCCCACACCTTCTCGCAGGTGCCCTACGATCCGTTCAAGGACTTCACCGCCATTTCGATGGGCGGCCGCGGTCCGCTGGTGCTGTCAGTGAGCACTACCGTGCCGGCCCACAACGTGAAGGAACTGGTGGCCTACGTGAAGGCGAACCCGGGCAGGGTGAGCTATGCCTCCTTCGGCGCGGGCACTTCGTCGCACATCTATGGTGAGGCCTTCGTGAAGAAGGCCGGCATCGACGCGGTGCACATTCCGTACAAGGGCGGCTCGGATGCGGCCAAGGACCTGATCGGCGGGCGCGTGCAATACATGTTCGATTCCGCCTCCTCGGCGCTCATCACCGCGAGCACGGGCAAGGTGAAGATCCTTGCCGTCGCGGCGAGCGCACGGATTGCTGCACTGCCCGAAGTGCCGACCTTCGCAGAACAGGGCGTGACGGGGCTCGATTTGCCCAGTTGGCTGGGTTTCTACGGCCCCGCCCGCATGCCAGCGCCAGTGGTGGCCAGGCTCAATGCAGCGCTGTCGCAGGTGCTGGCGATGCCACAGGTGCAAGAGTTCTATCGCACCGGCGGCTACGAAGCCGGCTCGAGCACGCCCGAAGAATTCGCCAGCATCACGCGTTCGAGCTACGAACGCTGGGGCGCCATGGTGCAGCAGGTGGGGATGGCCAAGCAATGACCTCCCTGCCCTGCGCCATTGGCCGTCGTCGCATCGCCACCTGGCTGGCACTCGGCGCGGCCGCGTCGCCGCTGCGCGTGCTGGCGGCTGGGCCCGCCCCCTTTCCCGACAAGAGCCGCACCATCCGCATCGTGCTCGGCCTGGCCGCAGGCGGTGCTTCGGACGCCCAGGCGCGCTTTGTCGCCCACAAGCTCGGCGAGGTGCTTCAGACGCAGGTGATCGTCGAGAACCGTCCGGGAGCGAGCTTCATCCTTGCCACTGAGGAAGTGATTCGGGCCGCGCCCGACGGCTACACGTTGATGTATGCCCCGTCTTCTGTGGTGGCGCAGAACCCCCAGACGCTGGCACAGGTGCGCTACGACCCGTTCAAGGACCTCACGCCCATTTCGCTGGGGGCTCGGGGACCGCTGGTATTGACGGTGCATGCCAGCGTCCCGGCACGCACGGTGCAGGAGCTGGTGGCGTACATCCGGGCCAACCCGGGCAAGATGAGCTATGCCTCGTTCGGCACCGGGACCTCGTCGCATATCTACGGAGAAGCCTTCGTGCAGAACGCGGGTCTCGACGTGGTGCATGTGCCTTACAAGGGCGGCGCTGACGCCGCGAAGGACTTCCTGGCAGGCCGCGTGCAGTTCTACTTCGATGCCGCACCCAACGCCATCCAGAACACCGCCACGGGCAAGGTCCGGATGCTCGCGGTGGCAGCGCCTCAACGCAGCGCCATGCTCCCGAACGTGCCCACGATGACCGAACAGGGCGTGAGCGGTCTCGACATGCCCAGCTGGCTCGGCTTCTTCGGACCGGCCCGCATGCCGGCCGCGGTGGTCGCCTCCCTCAATGGCGCGCTCACGCAAGTGCTGGCGATGGGCGCCACACGCGACTTCTTCCGTCAAGGCGCCTACGAGGCCGAGTCGTCGAGCCCTCAGCAACTGGCCGAACTGACGCGCACCACCTACGACCAATGGAGCGCAGTGATCCGCAGACTCGGGCTCGCGAAGCCGTGATCGATCCACGCGCGGCCGTATCGATTAACGATTGAGGAACCGGCTGAAGCATCGCCCCCGGTGGAGGTTCTTCATGGCTCGAACACAGTCGGTTCAGCCGGCGTGGATCAGCAGCTTGATGCTTCAGCGAACATGAAGGGCCCATGCTGCATCTATAGCCCATGAACAATGAAGGCGTCCGTCGAGGAAGGCAAAAACAAGGTCGTCTCGCCGACCCGGGTGAATCGATGGTCCTTGCCATTGATCGAAATGGTCTTCATGTTCACCCACACCAGGTACTCGTGGCCACCGGCTTTGGGCGTTGTTTGCAGAACCTTGAAAACCGGCGGTACGTTGATGCTGAAACTGATCCGGGCTCCTGCACCACCCACCCCCACACTGGATTCCGCTGCGCAAGGCAAGGTCATGGACAGCAGGAGCATTGTGGAAACAAGGCTTTTCACATTGGCCCCCATGCAAAAGCTCTTGGAGCTGATCGGCCCGAATTTCGAATGTCTACTGCAGATCGTTGAGGTCTATGAAGTTGCTCTCGATCCAGACCCGGCCTTCTTCATTGAGCGCGAAGGTCAGTGCCTTCTCTTTGGACAGCTTCCTTTCCTGAATAGCTCGGGAAAGTGGATTCACAGCCCCAAGCTCGCCGCCTCTGTGGTGGTAGGCCTGCTCCATGCCATCGTCGTCGCTATAGATATAGGAGACCGCGATGCCGCCCAGATCCGCGAGCGGCTGCAGGAACGCGATGAACTGAGACGCCGTGATGCCCTCGGCCTGGATTGATTCCCAGTGCTTGTAGAGCGTCGAATTCAAAGGTGTCGGCGCGAGCCGTGACGCCTCCGACGCGTGCCTGATCGGCAGGACTTGGGCCATCATCGCCTCTGGAGCGTCCTCGTCGCCCTTCAGACGGAAGAAGTTGGCCACGGTGCTTGCGAACGTCGGCGTGGCTGCTGGGGCTTTAGGCGCTGGCGGCCCGTCATCCAGGCAATGAGGCACCGTCTCGATTTCATCGCTGCGTTTGCTCATAGGTCAAGCTCCTTACTTCCTTGGTGCACCGTCAACAGCTTAGGTGGGACGGCGACGTGTGCGCATTCAGGGGGATCCGTCATGCAAGGGAAACGTGCATTTCTGCCTATGTGGGCGTGTACTAAAACGCACGGTGCCTTCGATTTTTCGGATCAAGGCACTCGGCTGCACTGCCGGCTCCGCGCGACATGAAGACTTTGGACTTCATGTCGCCATGATTCGTTGAGCAAGGCTTGGATCTGGGCCTTCAATTCGGCGTCGGGCTTGAGTATCACGACGTAGCTCATCGCCTTGTGGCGGCTCGTGTTGGCCTCGACCTCGATACTGCCCACTGCAATCGCGCCCAGCTTGACCAGTCCCATCTCGTGCGCCGGGCGCACGACCTGCGCGAACAACTCGCCGAGTTCCTTGATGTGCAATGCGCAAAAGTCGCGGATCGTGCAGTGCGCAGAGAAGTTGCGTCGCCCAGCATGCGGAACGCCACGTCCTCGTGCAGCTTGCGGACGATCCTGCGCGAGCTGAACCGCCCTTGGCGTATACGTACACCCGCACCTTGACCATCATCGCGGAGTGAAACGGGTGGCTACACGGGCGGCCCTTGTCGCAGCAGCAAGCCTGGCCCGTCGAGGTGGTTCGTTCGCACAAGAGAAGTTGTAGCTCCTCATTGGGCGACAGCCTTCGCTCAGTAGCTACAACTTGTCTTGTGCGAACGGTGGCAGTCCAGGCGTCCACACACGTCGAGGCCTTCAGGTCCGGGGCACGGCGGGCGGTCCCCGTCCCCGAGCGGGCAACTCGTCACCAATGCATCCGTGAAGGTCCGCCGGCGTTCACCAAGACCTATCGCCTGGCGCCGCCGACGAGCGGTTGCTGCTGGCCGACTGGAGTCCTTGCCGAATCTGCCAAGGCAGTCAGCGTTCCCCGCCACCTTGTTACGGTCCGAAGTATTTGGCCGCAAGCTCCTTGGCGAGGCACATCCCTGCGTCGGTCAGGTAGATCGATTCCTGCCGGCCGTGCGGTTCGGTGACGAGACCTTTGGCATGCAGGGTATCCATCGTGGCAAAGTCGTAGCGCTTCCACACCCGTCCGTTTTCGAATTCGAAGACGCCGAACAGAGCCAGAAGCACCTCTTCGATCTTGGCCTCGTCGTATTCCATGGCATCGTCCTTCAACGCTTGGCATTAGATTCTGGTGCAGAGCGCCAGCCCAATTGACGGAGAAGCGGTATCAAATTGCACGAAAAGTACGACTCCCTCCTTGCGGAACGCCGTCTGGCATAGCCATGGGCACAGAGGAGCTGCCTTCCAATCCCTCTCGGGGTGCCGTAGTCCTATCGAGCGCCGCCGCGGCGGGATTAGAACCCTGCCCTCAGCACGAGCTGATTTACAGTCACACGCAAGGACAACCTGTTCGAATGAGACCATGCACCCGCAGCAACTGGACATCTTCGATCACAGTCGCGACACCGTGCTGTGCAATGACGTCGTGGCCGCCCTCGAGTGTCGCGACGCGATCAGCGCCAGATCGGCGTGGGGCATATTCGCCGAAGAATTTCCAAGCCACGAGTCCTTGGCGCCGCTTTCCGTGCTCGTGGACGCAATCGAGCAACGCGCGGTTTCGCCGTTCCAGGATCACGAGTCCATGCACGATGCGTGTCGTGCATTGAGCGAAGTGATCGAACCCGCAGCGCTGCGTATTTTGGGGGAGCGCGCAGGTGACGCGTGGCTTGTCACCCTGTGGCGCGAGATGGCGCAGCGGGCCTCGCAGCTTCCATTTCGCCCCGAGCGCAGCGATGACCACGCCGCCGCACTGTGGCTGCGGGCCGGTGACTGGGCCGCGGCGAACCACGCGGTGGCACGTATCGAATCGTGGCGCCGAATTCCGGCACCGCTCGAATGGATGGCGGAGGCGCGCTACCGCGTGCACGATCTTGACGGTGCTTGGGGCCTGCTCGCCGAACTCGCCTGGCTGTCAACCGATCGATTTGACCACCTGACGAAGAGGCTCGCCGACCCGTTGCTGGAGAAACTTCGCAAGAGATTCGACGCGACGTTCGAGGGGCATGGCGACGTGCGTGACCTGGCTTGGTTTCCAGCCTGGATCCTCACGGAAAAACCCGGCTTGTCACGCCTGTTGGGCGAAGCGCAGCGCGCGCTTCACACCGAGCCCGAACAGGCGATGAGACTTCTGCTGGAACTGCTCGGTCTGGAGCGGCAGGGCCGGCACCATGACCTGGTCGCGCGCCGCAGGGCGCTGCGCGACGCCCATCCATCGCTGTATGCCGCCTATATGAGGACACGGTGACACTGTCGTTGCGAGCCGGTGGTCTCTGCCTGGAGCGACGCTTCGGAGCCGTCATAAGTGAGCACCTTCGGTTCGGACAGAGGCGACAACAAGTGCTGCAATTCTCGTCCGACGCGCCGATGCCCTGGTGCGGCGGCGCACCCCGGACAATTGAAGCTTACCGTCTTGCGACCGAGGCCGCGTGCTGCGCCAATCAGGGATGCGGCAATCGCTCGGCATCGGGACATCGCCGCCCGGCGGGCTGCAGCGGACCTGAAGTACTCGCGCGACGCGCAGCCGCCGTGGGGGGGCATGGGCGGCTTCGCGACAGCCGCCAGCGCCGGATCGCGGGACCAGTGCAACGCCGCCAGGGCCGACTGCAGGGCGAACACCGGGTGACTGACCAAGTGGTCGCGCGCCGCGCGCGTCAGGGTCTTGGGATCGCAGGGCGATGCCCAGGCCAACGAGGTCGCCTGGTCGAAAAAATTCTCTAGTTTTTCATTCGCTAGGTGAAGCGACTGATCAATCGAAGAGACGAAGAGACGAGGACGGCGGAGTTCATTGCCCTCCTCGCCCGCCTAGTGCGAATCAATGCTCACGTCCGGGCACCCCGTCGGGCGGTTGCGTTCGACCGCCACCGATTGCAGCCGATCAGGCGCGGCCGCCGAATGTCAGCGGCCGCCGAAAGTTGACCTCGGCGGTCTTCTAGGTTGGGCGTCTGCTGCACTCCTGAAACGGATCCTCAGCGGCGATCGGGCGCACAGGCCTTCATCGTCATGCGGCGAAGCAGCAGCCGCCGACCGTCCGTGTCGGCCACAAGCAACCGGCCGCCAAGGTCTGCTTTCGGGAGGTCGATGGAATGGCCGTGCACACGAGACTGAGTCGCCGACTGCGGCCGACCTTGCCCGCGTGTGCTCCCTCGCTTTCGCCGACAGCGCAGAAGCGTCCCACAGCCACCGGCGGCCTTCGGCTCGCCTGGGAGTCAGCGCGGCAAGCGCACGCTCTACGATCCACAACATGACAGTTCCAAAACAGTTCTCTGCCATTGACACGCGCCGCCACGTGGTCGTGATCGGCGCAGGCGCGGTGGGCAGCGCTACCGCCATCGAGGCGCTGCGCGCGGGCCTGCGCGTGACAGTGGTGGAGCCCGACGAGCCGGGCGGAACGCAGGCCACCAGTTACGGCAATGCCGGCTGGCTCTCCTCGCATTCGGTGGTGCC
>JBDUCH010000025.1:0-21433 GCA_040003555.1 Variovorax sp.
CTGGGCTTCGTGCTGATCTACAAGGCCACCGAAACCGTGAGCTTCGCGCAGGGCGACCTGATGATGCTCGGCGCCTTCGCGGCCTTTGCCGGCATGGCGCTGTTCGGCATGCCGTTCTGGCTTGCCGCGGTGCTCGCAGTGCTGGCGATGGCGGCGCTGGGCGTGCTGCTGGAGCTGGTGGTGATCCGGCCGATCCTCGGGCAGCCGCAGTTCTCGATCGTCATGCTCACCATCGGCATCGCCTACGTGGCGCGCGGGTTGATCACGATGATCCCGGGCATCGGCACCGACACCAACACGCTGCCGGTGCCCTACAAGGATCAGGTCTGGAACCTCGGGGCGCTGGTGCTCAACGTCGAGCAGATGGTGATCATCGCGGCCACCGCCGTGCTGTGCGGGCTGCTGTTCGCGATGTTCCGCTACAGCAAGCTCGGCATCGCGATGCAGGCCTCGTCGCAGAACCAGCTCGCGGCCTACTACATGGGCATTCCGGTCAAGCGGCTCAACGGGCTGGTGTGGGGGCTGGCGGCGGCGGTCGCGGCCGTCGCCGGCATGCTGCTCGCGCCCATCACCTTCGTTCACGCCAACATGGGCTTCATCGGGCTCAAGGCCTTTCCGGCCGCGGTGGTGGGCGGCTTCGGCAGCCTGCCGGGCGCGATCGTCGGCGGCCTGGTGATCGGGGTGGTCGAGTCGTTCGCGGGCTTCTACCTGCCCGACGGTTTCAAGGACACGGCGCCCTACATCGTGGTGCTGCTGATGCTGATGATCAAACCCAACGGGCTGTTCGGCGAGAAGCTGCGCAAGAAAGTCTGAATGCGTTTCATCTTCAAGACCAGCTACGCGCAGGACATCGCGCTTGCCAAGCACGGTGGCCACCGGCTCTGGTACGGGCTGTTGTGCGTGGCGCTGGTGGCGGCGCCCTGGCTGGTGCCGGAATACTGGCTCGCGCAACTCACCTTCGTGCTGATCTACGGCATCGTCGGCCTCGGGCTGATGCTGTTGGCGGGCTTCACCGGGCAGTTCTCGATCGGGCACGCCGCGTTCCTCGGCACCGGCGCCTACACGCAGGGCGTGCTCACCAACATGGGCGTGCCGTTCCCGGTCGCGCTGCTCGCGGCGGCGGCGCTGTCAGCCGGCGTCGGCGTGGTGGTGGCGCTGCCGGCGCTGCGCGTCAAGGGCATCTATCTCGGCATCGCGACGCTGTCGTTCGGCTTCATCGTGGAGGAGGTGTTCGCGCGCTGGGAGAGCGTCACGGGCGGCAACTCGGGCCTGCACGTGAAGGCGCCGTCACTGTTCGGCTGGCAGCTCGGGTCGGGTGAGGGCTTCTACTTTCTGTGCCTGGCGATCGCGCTGCTGGCCACGCTCGGCATCCTCAACCTGCTGCGCTCGGCCACGGGCCGCGCCTTCGTCGCGATCCGTGATTCGGAGATTTCGGCCCAGAGCATGGGCATTCATCTGGCGCGCTACAAGACGCTGTCGTTCGCGATCTCGGCTGCGCTGGCGGGCGTGGGCGGCGCGCTCTATGCGCACAAGCTCAGCTTCATTTCGCCTGAGCAGTTCAACATCCTGCAGTCGATCGACTTGCTGCTGATGGTGGTGATCGGTGGGCTCGGGTCGGTGCACGGCGCGTTTCTTGGTGCGATCTTCTTGATCGCGATGCCGCAGTTGATCTCGCTCGGCAAGGACTACCTGCCGGCGTTCATCGGCCAGGCGCCGGGGTTGCAGGGTTTCGTCTATGGCGCGGTGCTGATCGCCTTCGTGCTGCTCGAGCCGCTGGGCCTGTATGGCCGCTGGTTGAAGGTGCGCACTTGGCTGCAGCTGTTTCCGTTCTACCGCAAGGGGCTGTTCAAGCGGCAGAAGTCGTTCACCAAGTCGGATCGCCTGCGATGAGAACTTGCTTGTCGATTTCATGCGGGGTGCGTGGTTTGAGGCGTTGGCGGCGCTTGGGGCTGGATCACGCCGACGGCGTACTCAGCTCCGCGAATGTCCCCCGGCCTGCGGCCTACTCCTTTATTTCGCTGCGCAGAGTACGCCATCGGCGTGATCCACCAGAGCCGTGGTTGATCAGCCAGCAAGACAGCTGCGTCTCCCGTGCACAGGGCATCGGGTACTCCCCGCAGCGAAATAAAGGAGGAGCCGAAGGCGGGGGACATTCGCGGAGGGGAGTACCCGGTGTCCTGTGCACGCACCCCGAGCGTCGGCACCCCGAACGTCGCCACCCCGAAAGTCAGCACCCCAAGCTGGAGCAACCGAGATGAGCGACGACGACGTTCTTCTCTCGGCCAAAGACCTGAGCGTGCGCTTCGGCGGCGTGCTCGCGGTCAACAAGGTGAGCTTCGACGTGCGGCGTGGGGAGGTGTTCACGCTGATCGGGCCGAACGGCGCCGGCAAGACCACGGTGTTCAACCTCATCAGTCGCATCTACACGCCGACCACGGGCGAGATCACCTGGCATGGCGGGGCCGGCGGGCCGATCGCATTGACCCATCAGGCGCCGCATGCGATCGCCGCTTTGGGCATTGCGCGCACCTTCCAGAATATCGAACTGTTCGAGCACGCGACGGTGCTGCACAACCTGCTGATCGGCCGGCACACGCACCGCCAGACCGGCTTCTGGAGCGAGCTGTTCTTCACCCCCGCCACGCGCCACGCCGAGATCGCTGCGCGCGAAAAGGCCGAGCAGGTGATCGACCTGCTGGACCTGCAGCACCACCGCGATTCGATGGTGGCGGGCCTGCCCTACGGTGTGCGCAAGGTGGTGGAACTGGCCCGCGCGTTGTGCACCGAGCCCAAGCTCCTGCTGCTGGACGAGCCGTCGTCCGGCCTGAACGTCGAAGAGACGGCCGACATGGCGTTCTGGATCCAGGACATCCAGCATGAGCTCGGCGTGTCGGTGCTGATGGTGGAGCACGACATGTCGCTGGTGTCCAAGGTGTCCGACCGGGTGCTGGCGATGAACATGGGCGAGGTGCTTGCCACGGGCACGCCGCGCGAAGTGCAGTCGGATGGCAAGGTTATCGAGGCGTATCTGGGAACCGTGGACGACGTGAGCAGTTTGCGGAGGGTTCTCCAATGACCGAAGTCGTCCTTCAACTCCTCAACGTCGAAAGCGCCTACGGCCCCATCAAGGCCATCCGGGGCGTGAGCCTGAAGGTGCGCGCTGGCGAGATTGCCACTGTGCTGGGCTCCAACGGCGCCGGCAAGACCACCATCCTCAAGACCATCTCCGGCATCATCGATCCGCGCAAGGGCAGCATCGAGTTCAAGGGCCACAACATCACGGCCAAGGATCCGGCCTTCATCGTGCGGCAGGGCCTCAGCCATGTGCCCGAAGGGCGCGAAGTCTTTTCGCTCCTGTCGGTGAAAGACAACCTGCTGATGGGCGCCTACACCCGCAGCGATCGCGACGGCGTCGCGCGCGACATGGAAACGGTGTTCCGCTACTTCCCGATCCTGCACGAGCGCGCCACGCAGGACGCGGGGCTGCTCTCGGGCGGCCAGCAGCAGATGCTGGCGATCTCGCGCGCCATCATGGCCGCGCCGGCGTTGATCCTGCTCGACGAGCCCAGCCTCGGCCTGAGCCCCAAGCTCACCAAGGAAATCTTCGAGATCGTGGTGCGCATCAACCGCGAGCGCGGCACCACCATCCTGCTGGTCGAGCAGAACGCCAACATGGCGCTCAATGCCGCCGACTACGGCTACGTGCTGGAGAACGGCCGCATCGTGATGGAAGACATCTGCGAACGGCTGCGCGAGAAGGACGACATCAAGGAGTTCTACCTCGGCCTCAAGGACGACGGCGTGCGCGGCGAGCGGCGCTGGAAGAAAAAAAAGACCTGGAGATAGGCCGCCATGCAAGGACTCTGGGACATCTCCACCATCCAGCCCGGCCCTGACGTCGTGGTGCCGGGCGACACGCTGCCCGCGATGTTCTGGAACGCGGTGGCCATGCGCGGCGACGCCACCTGGATGCGGCAAAAGAAGCTCGGCATCTGGCGTGCCTGGAGCTGGAAGCAGACCGCCGAAGCCGTGCGCGAAATTGCAGGTGGCCTCCTGGCGCTCGGCTTTGGCCCGGGGCAGTGTGCGTCGATCCTCTCCAACACCGTCATCGAATGGGTGCTGTGCGATCTGGCCGTGCTGAGTTGCGGCGGCGTGTCGAACGGCATCTACCCGACCGATGCCGCGTCGCAGGTCCAGTACCTCTGCGAAGACTCGCGCACCACCGTGCTGTTCGTCGAAGACGACGAGCAGCTCGACAAGGCGCTCGAAGTGCGCGCCGGCCTGCCGCTGCTGCGAAAGATCATCGTGGCCGACATGGAGGGCCTGCGCGACCTCCACGACCCCGCAGTGATGAGCCTCGAAGCGCTGCGCACGCTGGGCCGTGAATACCTGCAGGCGCACCCCGGCGCGGTCGAGCACGGCGTGGCCGCCTGCCGGCCCGAAGACCTCGCCATCCTGGTCTACACCTCGGGCACCACCGGCAAGCCCAAGGGCGCGATGCACAGCCACGCGGGGCTGGTCTACACCGCGCGCGGCTACAACACGCTGGTCGCACAGGACGAGCGCGACGAGCGCATGTGCTTTCTGCCGCTGTGCCACATCGCCGAGCGCATGGGCGGCGAGTACTTCGCGATGTACACCGGCTCGATCCTCAACTTCGTCGAGAACCCGGAAACGGTGCCTGAGAACGTGCGCGAGATTGCGCCGACTGTGTTCACCGCCGTGCCACGCGTGTGGGAAAAGTTCTATTCAGGCGTGATGATCGCGCTCAAGGAGGCCGGCCCGCTGCAGCAGGCCGCCTACAAGTGGAGCATCGGCGTGGGCGAAACCATCGCCGCGAAGGTGATGGCGGGCGAGGCGGTGGGCGGCGGGCTCAAGCTCAAGTTCCGCCTGGCGCGCCTGCTCGCCCTCGACAACACGCGCAAGCTCATCGGCATCCACCGTGCTCGCTTTCTGGTCACAGGCGCGGCGCCGATTTCCCCGGAACTGGTCAAGTGGTACCTCGCGCTTGGCGTGCCGATGCTCGAGGTATGGGGCATGACCGAATCGTGCGGAGCCTCGACCGCGGTGCCGGTTCAGCGCATCAAGCCGGGCTCGATCGGGCCGGCCACGGCCTACAACGAAGTGCGCATCGACGCGGCCACCGGCGAGATCCTGGTGCGCGGCCCCAACGTGTTCATGGGCTACCTGAACCTGCCCGAGAAAACCGCCGAAACCATCGACGCCGAAGGCTGGCTGCACACCGGCGACGTGGGCGTGATGGATGCGGACGGCTACTTCCGCATCACCGACCGCATGAAGGACATCATCATCACGGCCGGCGGCAAGAACGTGACGCCGAGCGAGCTCGAGAACGAACTGAAGTTCAGCCCCTACATCACCGACGCGGTGGTGATCGGCGACGCCAAGCCCTACCTCACGGTGATCATCATGATCGACCAGGAGAACGTCGAAAAGTACGCGCAGGATCACGACGTGCCCTTCAGCAACTACCAGAGCCTGACCCGTGCGCAGGAGGTTCTGGATCTGATCCAGAGCGAGCTGGAACGGGTCAACGCCAAGTTCGCGCGGGTCGAGCAGATCAAGAAGTTTTTTCTGCTCGAAACCCAGCTCAGCGCCGAAGACGAAGAACTCACCCCCACGATGAAGCTCAAACGCAAGCTGGTGCAGACCAAGTACGCGGAGCGCATCGAGGCCATGTACCGCTAGTTTGTTCGACAACCTGAAGGAGACAGACATGAAAAAGACATTGGTCGCTCTGGCCATCGTGGCCCCCCTCGCGTTCGGCGCCAGCCTGGCGCTAGCGCAGCAGCAAGGTGTGAGCAAGGACGAGATCCGGGTCGGTTCGATCCAGGATCTGTCGGGCCCGCTTGCGGGCTACGGCAAGCAGGCGCGCAACGGCATGCTGCTGCGCGTGGACGAGATCAACGAGCAGGGCGGCGTCAACGGCCGCAAGCTCACGCTCTTCGTCGAGGATTCGGGCTACGACCCCAAGAAGGCGGTGCTGGCCGCGCAGAAGCTGGTCAACCAGGAAAAGATCTTCATCATGGCCGGCCACATCGGCACCGCGCAGAACATGGCGGCGATGCCGGTGCAGTTCGAAAAGAACGTGATCAACTTCTTCCCGATCACCGCGGCGCGCGAGATGTACGAGCCCTTCCACAAGCTCAAGTATTCGTTCGCCGCCACCTACTACGACCAGGTTCGGCACGCGCTGCCGAAGATGATCAAGGACAAGGGCGCCAAGAAGATCTGCACCATCTACCAGGACGACGACTTCGGCCTTGAAGTGCAACGCGGTGCCGAGGCCGGCGTCAAGGCGGCCGGGATGGAGATCGCCGAAAAGACATCGTTCAAGCGCGGCGCCACCGACTTCAGCTCGCAGGTCGCGAAGATGAAGGCCAGCGGCTGCGACCTGGTGGTGCTCGGCACGATCATCCGCGAGACCATCGGCACCATCGGCGAGGCGCGCAAGACCGGCTTCAACCCGACCTTTCTGGGCACCAGCGCGGCCTACACCGACCTGATCCACAAGCTCGGCGGCAAGCCGATGGACGGCATGTATGCCACGATGACGGTGCAGAACCCCTACACCGACGAGCAGTCGCAGCCGCTGCGGTTCTGGGCCAACAAGTACAAGACCAAGTTCAACGAAGACCCGACCGTGTTCAGCGTCTACGGCTACTCGATCATCGACTCGTTCATCAAGGTGGCCCAGAAAGCGGGCCCCAACCTCACGACCGAAAGTTTCATCAAGGTGATGGACTCGATGACCTTCGAGCCCGACATGTTCGGCGCGGCGAAGAGCACCTACACTGCCACCAAGCGCCTCGGCAACGACCAGTCGCGACTGTCGCAGATCGTGGACGGCAAGTGGAAGGTGATCTCGGACTACGTCACGCCTTGACTTCCGTCTTGCATTCAAGGATCTCTATCTGGCGTTGATCTGGGCGCTGGGTTCCGGTTCCGGGGTGGGCTCAGGGCGGCGGGGCACGCTGCTCCGCGAATGTCCCCCGCCGGCAGCCTGCGGCTGCCGGCTCCTCCTTTATTTCGCTGCGCAGCGTGCCCCACCGCCCTGAGCCTGGACGCGGCGAGATTGTTCGCGCTGGACAAGCAGAGCGTGCCCACCGCCAGCGGCCTACTCCCGAAACGCCAGGGTTCCTTGTTTTTGAACGCAACCCGGTATGAAGGGGTTGTTCATTGTCTGGTGCTAGCTGACGATGCCCATGTGCCAGGGCACGAACTCATGGTTGCCGAGTCCCAGCAGTTCGCTCTTGGTCTTGGCGCCGGAGGCGGCGCGCAGAATCTGCTCGAAGATGCGCTGGCCCATCTGCTGCACGTCGACCTCGCCGTCGAGCACCGCGCCGCAGTTGATGTCCATGTCCTCTTCCAGCCGCGTGAACATCGGCGTGTTGCTCGCGAGCTTGATCGTCGGCGCCGGCTTGCTGCCGAACATCGATCCGCGCCCGGTGGTGAAGCAGATCAGGTTGGCGCCGCTGGCGATCTGGCCGGTCGAGGCGACCGGGTCGTAGCCGGGAGAGTCCATGAACACGAAACCGGCCTTGTCGATGGGCTCCGCGTACTCGTACACCGCCTGCAGCGGCGTGGTGCCACCCTTCATGGCCGAGCCGAGCGATTTCTCGAAGATGTTGGCGAGGCCGCCCGCCTGGTTGCCGGGCCCCACGACACCATTGAACTGTCCGTTGTGGCCGCGCGTGTACTCTTCCCACCAGGCCAGCCGGTCGAGCAGCTTCTGGCCGACCTCCGGACTGACCGCGCGGCGTGTGAGCATGAACTCGACGCCGTGGATCTCGGGCGTCTCTGACAGGATCGCGGTGCCGCCGTGGCGCACCAGGATGTCCATTGCCGCGCCGAGAGCCGGGTTGGCGCTGATGCCGGAAAAGCCGTCCGAGCCGCCGCACTCCAGTCCGATCTTCAGGTGCGCGGCACTGACCGGCTGGCGCTCGATGTCGTTGGCCGCCGGCAGCATGGCTTCTATGGCTGCGACGCCCGCTGCGATCGTGGCGCGCGTGCCGCCGGTGTCTTGCATCACGAAGGTCTTGACGTGGCTGCCCAGCGTGAGCCCTTGCGAGGCGACGAGGTCGGCCACCTGGTTGCGCTCGCAGCCCAGCCCGACGATCAGCACGCCGGCCAGATTGGGATGGCGCGCGTAGCCGGCGATCGTGCGGCGCAGCACGTCGAAATGCTCGCTGGGGGAGGACATGCCGCAGCCGCTGGTCTGCGCGAACGCCACCACGCCGTCGATGTTCGGAAAGGCCGCGAGGCGCTCGGGCGTGAAGTGCGCCGCGATGTGGTGAATGGCGGTGGCCGAGCAGTTCACCGACGAGATCAGGCCGATGAAGTTTCGCGTCGCGACGCGCCCGTCCGGCCGCACGATGCCCATGAAGGTCGCGCGCTCGGCCTCCGGCACGTAGTCGATCGGCCGCACGTCCTCGCAGAAACCGGGGTCGCGGTCGAAGTCGATCAGCGCGAGGTTGTGCGTGTGCACGTGTTCGCCCGCTTCGATGTCGCGCATTGCCGCGCCGATCACCGTGTCGTACTTCCTGACCGGCTCGCCGGCCGCGATGCGGCACGCAGAGATCTTGTGGCCGGCCGGCACCTGCGCGCGCATGCGCAGCCCGAATTCGGGCAGTTCCTGCCCGAGGCCGATCGGCGAGCGCGCGATCAGCACGTTGTCGTTGGCATGCAGCCGGATCAGGGCCGAAGCAGAAGCGATGTTCGGTGTCGCAGGGGCGAGGGCGGCAGTCATGCGGGTCTCCAGTTGGGCAAGGCGTTCAGTTCTTGCTGATCAGTTCCTTGAGCTTGAGCCGCTGGATCAGCGCCTTCTCCTTCTCGTAGCTCGCAGCGACGTATTTCTCGTACTCCGGCGCATCGAGGTACAGCAAGGGCGCATCGATCCTGGCGCAGGCCGAAGCGAACTCGGGGCTCGCTGCCGCGACCTTGAATGCGGCGCGCAGCCTGGCCAGCAAGTCGGCAGGCAGGCCCTTCGGAGCGCCGATGCCGTTGGGCGCATCCACCACCACGTTGTAGCCGGACTCCTTCAGCGTCGGCACGTCCTGGAACTCGGTGGTGCGTTGCTCGCCCCAGGTGGCCAGCAGGCGCAGCTTGCCGGCTTTCACGTGCGGCGCCCATGAACTCGAATCGGCCAGCACGTCGACGTGGCCGCCCATCAAGCCCTGCAGGGCTTCCGATCCGCCCTTGTAGGGAATCGCATTGAACTTGGCGCCCGCCGCGAGGGCGAACTCCTCCATGCCGACGTGCGTGGCCCCACCGAGGCCGGCCGTACCGTAGGTGATCTTGTCGGGGTTGGCCTTCGCATCGGCCACCAGATCCTTGAGCGTCTTCCAGGGCGCCTCGGCACGCACCGCGATGCCGAAGGTCTGGCCCGAGACGCGCGCGATGTACGTCAGATCCCTCATCGGATCGATCTGCACCGTGCCCAGTTGCGAGAAGCGCGTCACCGAGATCGGGATCTGCCCGATGGTGTAGCCGTCGGGCTTGGCCGAGGCCAGCGCCTTCAGTCCGATCATGCCGGAGGCACCGGCCTTGTTGTCCACCACGACCGACTGGCCGAGTTCCCTGGAAGCGGCCGTGCACAGCGCGCGCATCGTCACATCCGCGGTGCCGCCGGCCGGCCACGGACAGACGAAAGTCACCGGACGATCCGGGTAGCCGGCAGCGAACGCGCGTGTGGCGGAAAAGGGAAGAATGGCAGCGGCGAGGCTGCCCAGCACAAGCTGGCGGCGATTGGATCGCATCGGTTTGTCTCCTGATGTTCGGTCGTGGAGCTCCGATTGTTCGTTGACGGGACATTACAATCCAATCAAATAAGAGACTCTCTTTATTCCATTTGGGTTATGGAGCCGACATGGCCGATATCGACCGCGTGCTGCGCTCCAATCTGAAGCTGCGGCACCTGCAGCTGCTGGTGGCGCTGGATGAATTCCGCCACCTCGGGCGCGCCGCCGAGTTCCTGTCGGTGAGCCAGCCGGCGGTGTCCAAGACGCTGGCCGAAATCGAGCGCATGTTCGATCTCGACCTGTTCGTGCGATCCACGCGCGGTACTGAACCCACTGCCTACGGTCACGCTGTCGTTCGCTTCGCGCGCTCGGTGCTCGCCGATTTCGGCCGCACCCGCGACGAGATCGCCGCGGTGGCCGGCGGTGCAGCCGGCCGCACCAGCGTGGGAGCGATGGTGGTGGCGACACCCTTGCTGCTCGTGCGTGCCGTCGCGCTGCTCAAGCAGCGTTCGGCGCGCACCACAGTGCTGGTGGAAGAGGGCGATTTGACGCGGCTCCTTCCGAGGCTGCGCGTCGGCGAACTGGATCTCTTCGTCGGCCGGCTCGAGCCTGGCTATGCCTCGCCCGATCTGGACACCGAGGCGCTGTATGCCGAGCCCATGTGCATCGTTGTGCGTCCCGACCACGCACTTGCGCGCGACACCCGGATCGACTGGAAAAAGCTGGCCGGCGTTCCCTGGGTGGTTCCGCCGCCGTGGGCCTCGTCGCGCGTCAAGCTCGAGCAGATGTTCTACAAGCATGGCCTCGTGCCCCCGGTCGACATCGTGGAGACGGCGTCTTTCCTTGCCACGCTGACCTTTGTGCGCGAGCGCCCCGCGGTCGGGTTCCTTGCACGCGGCGTGGCGCATCACTTCGAGACGGAAGGCCTCCTCAAGATCCTGAAGCTCAAGGTGCCGATCGAGTTGCCGCCGGTGGGAATGATTACCTTGCGCGGACGTCCTCGCACCCCTGCGACGGAGCAGCTGATGGACTGTCTGCGCATCACGGCGCTCACTGTGGGCGCCTGATCACGTACGCATTGCCGTCAGCGTTTTCCGAGATGCTCTGCGATGGTTTGGGCAGAAACGCCGACCTCGGCCACAGCCTTGCGAAGATCCGCTTCGCTGACGTCGAGGTACTGTGTCCAATACCGGATCTCGTGAGGCTCGTTGATGTCGATGCGGCTGCGGTCTTGCGCGCCGGTGCTGGCGAAGTCGTCGGACATGATGAGTGTTCTCCATGGAAAAGTGCCACGTTCTCACGCGTGAGCGCTCTCACCATGACGGCCGGCGGGCAACTTCGTGCAGGACGAGCGCCCGTCTTGGAAGGTCGGGCAATAATTGTTACTGGTGTTGTTACTTTCGACTGACGCGGTTACAACCCTGCCTTTGTCTGCATTAATACCGCTTGGGGTCGCTCGTGCTTCCGAATGATTCGATCTACCGCTTCGACAACATCGAACTGCGCCCTTCCACCCGGCAACTGCTGGTGGAGGGCCAACCCGCCAACCTGGGGGCCCGCGCCTTCGATGTGCTTTCGGCCTTGATTGCCCACCGCGAGCGGATGCTGACCAAGAACGAACTGCTCGAGATGGTGTGGCCGAACCTGGTGGTGGAGGAAAACAACCTGCAGGTGCATGTGAGCGCGCTGCGCAAGCTGCTGGGGCCTCAGGCCATCGTCACGATTCCGGGCCGCGGCTATCGCTTCGCTGCCGCGCTGGACGCGCTGCCTGCTTCGACCACGGCCACCGCCCCCGCCGCCGCGCCCGCACGGAGCCCGAGGGGCGCCCCCATGGCATCCGCCGCCAGGGCTCTGCGCTCGGACACCGGCAACCTGCCCGCCCTGCTGCCCCCCTTGCTGGGCCGGGATGCCGAACTGGCGATGCTGGGCGAACTGGTGCAGCAGCATCGGCTGCTCAGCGTGCTGGGGCCGGGCGGCATCGGCAAGACCAGCCTCGCCCGCGCCGTCGCCCGCCAGGTGGCGCACGACTTCCGGGACGGCGCCTGGATGGTGGAACTGGCCTCCATTTCGGATCCGGCCGCGCTGCCCGGCGCGGTGGCGTTGTCGTTGAGCATCAATCTGCCCGACCGGGCCGACGCGAGCGTCGAGCTGGCCGAACGCCTGCGCGGCCACGAACTGCTCGTGCTCGACAACTGCGAGCACCTGATCGAGCCCGTGACTGCGCTCGTGGGCCACCTGCTCGAAGCCGTGCCCAACCTGCATGTCCTGGTCACGAGCCAGGAGCCTTTGAAACTGGCTGCCGAGCGGCCGGTTCGCCTCGGCGCCCTGGCAGTGCCGGACCATGCCGTCCTGGCCGATGCGGCGACGCATGGCGCCGTGGCCCTGTTCGTGGCCCGTGTCGACGCCATGCAGCCGGGTTTCCGGCTCGACGAAGGCAATCTGGACGCGGTGGTGGACATCTGCCGCGAGCTCGACGGCCTGCCGCTGGCGCTGGAACTCGCCGCCGCGCGCGTGCCGCTCCTGGGCGTGCAGGGCGTGCGGCAGCATCTGGCCCAGCGCCTGCATGTGCTGAAGAACGGCGTGCGCGATGCGCCCTCGCGCCATCGCACCCTGCGCACCACGCTCGACTGGAGCCATGCGCTGCTGAGTCCGGATGAGCAGAAGGTGTTCCGCCGGCTTGGTGTGTTCGTCGGGGGCTTCGGCCTCGAACTGGCGCAGCAGGTGGCGTTCGACGAACACATTGATGTATGGGCCGTGCTGGATCATCTCGGCGACCTGGTCGACAAGTCGATCGTCGTGGTCGATGCCGGGCCGGTGCCGCGCTACCGCCTGCTGGGGACGGCCCGCGCCTACGCCCGCGAGCAGCTCGAGGCAGCCTCCGAATGGGACAGCCTGCGGCAATGGCATGCGCGCTGCATGCATTCGGCGCTTGACCGTCGCGCCCGTGCCGACCGCCTTGGCCACGAGACGACGGATCAGTGGGTGCTGGCCTGCAGCCCCGAGATCGACAACCTGCGCAGCGCGATCGAATGGGCCTGCGGCCCTGGCGGCGATGCCGCGCTGGCGCTCGACCTGGTGAACATCGCCTCGGTGCTGATGTACCAGGCAGGCCGCTACCCCGAGTGCGTCCGCTGGATGCTGATGGCCGAGCCCCTGATCGACGAGGCCACGCCGGTGCAGGTGGTGGCCGAGTTCAGCCTCGGCCTGGCGCTGGTCGGGCTGCACGGCGGCATCAGCGCGCAGCGGCGGATGCAGCTGCTCGACCGGGCCTGCGACATCTTCGAGCGACAGCCGGCGCACGGCCTGCTGGCCCTCACCCTGTGCTCGAACGCCTACGTGGCAGCCGTGAGCGGCGATTTCGACAGCGCCGAGCGCAGGCTGGTGCAATGCCGCGAGCTGGTCGAGCAACCCGGCCTGCGCGCCTTCAAGGGCACCTGGCTGTTCTGCACGGGTCTGGCGCGGCGCTACCAGGATCAGCCCGTCCAGGCGCTGACCGCCTTCTCCCAGGCGCTGCCGCTGGTACGGTCGGAGGGCAACGCACGCACGCTGTTCCATGTGCTCAACAACCTGGCTGCCATGCATCACGAACTGGGGCATGTCGACGAGGCGGTGGCCCAGTTCCGCAGGCTCATCGACCATTTGCAGCGCTCGCCACTGACCGATGCGCAGATGATGGCCTTCGCACTGAACTGGTACGCACATGCGCTGACCGGCCAGGGTGCGCTCGAGGAGGCCCAGGCCCAGGTGCTTCTGAGCCTGCCGCATTGCCGCCGTTCGCTTGGGCTGCGCCACTTCGCGGGCATGCTGGCGCTGCTGGCGGCGCGCCAGGGCCGGCTGCGCGAGGCCGCGCTGCTGATCGGTTGCGACGACGCCGCGCGCCAGCGGCGCGGCGAGCGGCGCTCGCCCAGCGACAACCGCACGATGGCGGTCGCCCTGGCGCTCATCAGCGCAGTGCATCCGGCGGTCAGCGTCGAAGCCTGGCGTCTCGAAGGGGCCGGGCTCGACGAGGACGCCACCGTGGCGCTGGTGTCCGAGCCGCTCATCGCTGCCTCGGATCTGCACGCTCGAGCTGCGTGATCAGGTAGGGGAAGACGTCCCGCGCCGCATCGCGCCCGATGAACAGATCCATGTGGGCGTAGCCGTCGAAGACGTGGCGCGTGTAGAGCGCCGGGTCGTTGAAGGCCGACAGCCAGCTTTGCGTGCGGATGCAGGTTTCCGGGAAGAAGAGCTGGTTGCCGGCGCCGGCCACGAAGCTGATGGGCAGCGCCAGCCGTGGCGCGTTCTCCGGCACGGCGTAGACGTCCCGCCCCTCGCTGTCCACCGCCTTGGACTGCTGCATCATCAGGCTCAGCTGCTCGAAGGGGCGGAGCGACACGCAGCCGAACATCTCCGCCAGCGCCGTGTGGGTGGCGTGGTTCAGCTGCGCATGCGCGTACGAAGGGCCGAAGATGGAGAACACGCGGCGGCACAGCGGGTTCTTGCATTCCTCGCCGGCGGGAACGGGCACCTTCCAGGAGAGCGTGTCGATTTCGCGATCCAGGTCGGTGGTGCCGGGCACGCAGTCGAAGCGATCCTCCAGCGGTGCATAGCCTCCCAACAGCCGGGCCAGGCCGAGGTCGGCCTTGGCGTAGTTGAGCCAGTTGGTCACCGGATGCAACGTCAGCTGCGAGCAGACGATCGACCGCACGCCGGTCATGCCGTCGAGCAAGGCCATCAGCAGGCTCATCGAACCGACGCAATGCGCTATCGCCTGCAGATCCCGTGCGCCCGTGGCCTCCAGGATGAAGCGCACCGCAGCCGGCCAGTCGATGCGGGCGATGTCGTCGATGGTGAAAGGGGCGATCGGGCTGCCGGAATCGGGGCTGGCCCGGTAGTCGAACAACCACACGTCGTAGCCGCGCGCACAGAGCGCTTCCACCAGGTTCTGCTCCACCGTGTCGGTGGCGAAGGACGACGCCCGCACCGAGAAGCCCGGCGCCAGCACCACCGGCCCGCGCGCGCCGCCGGCATAGCGGGTGAGCTTGACGCGGAAGCCGTCGCCGACGTCCAGGCTGTGCGGCACCGACGCCGGTGCGCGCAATGCGCGCCGCTGCAGCTGGGGCAGGTCGAGCGCCGGGAAGTTGTTCAGATCCGCCAGCAGGCCGCCGTAGGCGCGGAACAGTGTGGTGCCGAAGAAGCCGCAAAACTTGGCCAAGTAGACGGCGTTGATGGCGTCGCGCGCGGCCGGCACGTGCTGCGCTATCTCGCCCAGCAGGTTCGCGGGTGGCTCGAGCCGGATGGAGGTTGCCTGCCACAGGAGGTCTTGGAGATCCAGTGTCAGGATGCCCTGCGCGACCATCGGGCTCGCGGCGCTTTCCGCGTCGTGCACCCGCACGAACAGCGTGGTGGTGTCCGTCCAGGGTGAGGATCCGGGCCGCTGGTGCAGCAGTTTGTGGCCCTTGAAGCGCAGCCGCGAGTCGCCGCGCTGCAGCATCATCTCGTAGGTCATGGTCCAGGTCTCCGCGCGCTGCGCGTCGGCCGGCAGGAGGTGGAACACGCCGCTCGCCACCGGCATCGGCTCGTGCCACAACGCCGGGCAGGTGACGGTGCCGGAGATGGTCGCGGCGTGGGTTGGATCCGAGACCATCGCGTACAGGTCGTGCGTGTGGATGGTCAGCTCGAAGCGCATCGTCTGGTTCTGCACGCGGCCCCAGGCGCTGGCGACTTCGTAGTCGTCGGCGATGCGGCGTGCCGCGTCGGGGCGCGCGGCCACCGCCTCGGTGCTGATCCAGCCTTGCATGGTCTCGGTGAACTGGAAGCTCGGGCTGAGCAGCGCCGGATCTTTCTCGATGAGCAGCTTGATCGCGTGCTTCGCCAGATCGATGGCGCCCGCTTCGAGATGGCTGGTCACGCCCTGGAGGAGCGCTTCGGCGTCGTGCGCGATCGACGAGATCTCGCGCTCCAGCCGCTCCAGCAGGCCTGAAGGAGGCGCAATGGGAGGCGCCACGGGCGGTGCGGCAGGAGGTGGGCATGTGTTGCGCGCCGGCAAGACCTGGCGCGGTTTCAGGCCGAGGTCGGTCGCCCAGCCCTGCGCGTCGCACAGGTTCTGGCAGGCGCGCTCGGCCAGCGCGGTGATGGTCAGCAGCGGATTCACGCCTGCCGCACCCGGCAGCACCGAGCCGTCGCAGACGTACAGGCCCTCGTACA
This sequence comes from Variovorax sp., assembly GCA_040003555.1. GTDB lineage: Bacteria > Pseudomonadota > Gammaproteobacteria > Burkholderiales > Burkholderiaceae_C > Variovorax. Next base: position 15,948 of record JBDUCH010000025.1, read on the forward strand.
CCGCATCGCCTTCGCTGCCCGAGAACACCTGGCTCTGGTGATTGACCACGCCATCGCGCGCGCTGTCGCCCATGCCGCAGCCGCCGAGCGGATGCACGGTGATCAGCTTGCGGCCGAGCGATTCGCTCGACAGCGGATTGGGGATGAACTGGCCCTGGATCGCGTCGTTGGCGGCCCGGAGCCACGCCTCGTCCCTGGCGATCGTGGAACTGGCGCCGGCGTTCGGCCAGTCGATGCGCAGGCGATCGTCCTCGAGGTGCAGGCGGCCGGCCGCCTCGTCCACGCTCATCACCAGGTAGGTCTGCGTGCGGGCCACCGCGCCGCTGTAGGCCAGTCCGGTCAGGCTGCCGGGGTCGTTCTGCACCGCCTCGCCCAGAACCTGGGCATCGAGCAGGCGCGGCTTGGCCTGCGTGGCGCCGTACGCGAACTCGCCGCCCAGCATCGCGTCGGCGAAGAACAGCGCGGGCGTCAGCATCGGCGCCAGCGCGCCGGGGAGCACGCCCTCTTCGATCACCAGCCCTTTGCCCACCTCGGCCGTCTGGCGCATGTCGATCACGCCGGTGATGCACGGCCCCGGCAGATCCGCCGGCGCGACCTCGTTGCGCCCCGCGCCGACACCGTTGATGTTGCGCTGAACCGCTTGGCCCTGTGCATCGGTGTCGGCCTGCCAGTAGCTGTTGTAGCCGAGGGCGAGCACGTCGCCGTTGCCCGAGAAGCGCTGGCCGAGCCGATCCGACAAGGGCAGGCCGTGCGCCTTGGAGCGCAGCAGGATCTCGGTCGAGCCCAGGGCGCCAGCACCGAGCATCACCACATTGGCGGTGACGCTGCGCCGGCCAGCGGCCTCCTGCGCGGCCGGGCCATCGGAACCCCGCAAGGCGACCTCGTCGAAGAACACGCGCCAGCGCGCGCCGTCGCGCTCGACGTGGCTGACCCGCGCGCCCGTGAAGATCTGCGCGCCGTGGCCGTGGGCGTCGGGCAGGTAGTTCATCCGCGTTGTGTTCTTCGCACCCACGTTGCAGCCGCTGGTGCAATCGCCGCACAGGTTGCAGCGTGGCTGCGTCACGCCGAACGGGTTCACCTGGTCGACGAAGTTCACCGCGATCGGCGGGCGCTTGAAGGGCTTCTTCATCGTCGCGGCCGATTTCTGCAGCGCCAGCAGCTTGTTCAGCGGCGGAAAGTCCTCCGAATCCTCGGGGTAGGGCGAGGGGTCGAGCATCAGCCGGGCCCGTGCGATGTAGGGATCCAGCAGCTTCGGGTCGCGGCGGAACTCGGCCGGCCAGGGCGTCGCATCGAACAGGCGCGGATCGATCTCCAGCGCGACATTGGCATTGATCAGCGAGGTGCCGCCCAGGCCGCAGCCCACCATCGCCAGCATGTCGTCGTTCAGGTGCAGGTTGTACAGGCCGTCGGCTGCGCCGAGCTTGCCGCGCGCACCGTCGATCTGCATGTCGGCCTGCGCGGTGGCGAGGTTGTTCGGGAACTGGCCGGGCAGGATCTCGCGGCCGCGCTCCAGCACGCAGACCGTCTGGCCGGCACGCGCGAGGCGCGAAGCCGCCACGCCGGCGCCATAGCCGGAACCGACCACGACCACCGCGTAGTGCGGGGCGATCTCGCCGAGCGGGCGGGAAATGGGCGTCATCGTCATGCCTTCGCCTCTGCCATCGTCTTGGCTCCGGCCGCCACCACCGCGACCGAGGCGGTGAAGAATTCGTCGAGCAGCAGCGTGGCGCGGCTCTGCGTGGCCTGCTGCGCGTTGCGCGAAAAAACCTCCCAGGCCGGTGCGGTGCGTTCGATGCCGGCGGCCAGCGCCGCCAGCATCGGGTTGTCGCGGTCGCGGAAGCCGCCGACGCCGCGTGCGTGCACCGGGAGTACGCGGCCGTTCACCGGATCGTTGAACAGCCGCAGCGATGCGATGTTCAGCGCATCGTCAATGAACATGGCCGAGGCGCCCTGCGTGGAGGTCATGGTGGGCTGGTCCATCACCCAGCCGCCGGTGTTGAAGATGCCGACCGGCCGGTCGAAGCCCGCCACCGGCAGCTCGTCCTCGAAAGGCTTGTGGCTGTGGCCGAAGACGAAGCTGAAATCCAGCTCCGACGGCTTGAGCCCGGCCTGCTCGAGCTGCAGCTTCACCGGCCCCGACAGGTACCAGCGCAGATCCGCCACGTCATCGGCGCTCATCACTGCGGAATAGCCGTCGCGCTGCGACTCGGCGCCCCGGCCCAGCGTGGCGTCGAGCGTGCCGAGCACGAGCTGGCTGACAGTGATGCCCTGGAACACGTCCATGCTCCCGCTCATGCCGAAGTTCTGGTCGAGCTTGGTCACCAGCAGGGCGGCCAACCGTTGCGAGAAGTCGTGCGATGCGGCGGCATCGCGCATCACCTCGTAGAGCTTGCCGGCGCCGGCCCCGGTCATGCCCGAGCTGCCGAGGTCGGACCACATGAAGTCGACCCAGGCGCCGTTCTGGCCCTCCAGATCCGAGACCGTCACGGCGCCGGGGTTGCGTCCGGCGCTGCGGCCCGGGGCCTGCGCATTCAGCATCGTCATCACCCGGTAGATCGGGTCGATGTAGTGCCCGTGGTGCAGCACCACGCAGCGGCGGCGCGACGCATCGAGCAGGCCGAGATTCGGGTAGGCGATGTCCACCCGCGCTTCGGCCAGGCCGGGGCAGCCGGCCGCGAGCCGCGTCAGCATGGCCGAGCCGATCCGGGCGGCCTCGGCCTCGTCGCCCGCAGGCTCGAACAGCGCGGTGTGCTTGATCAGGTCGTCCTCGACGCGGCCCTGCTGCAGCGCGTCCTGGAACTGCTGATCCTGTGCGATGCGCCACAGATGGTGGTCGTGGTTGCCGGGCACGTACAGCACGCGCGGGGCGAACACCGGACGGCCGCCGTCCTGCATCACCGTCTCCACGAAGCACCGGAACGCCGCCGCCACGTCGCCCATCGGCGACAGGCCCATGTCCAGCACGTCGCCCAGCAGGACCAGCGTCGGGGGCGGGCCATCCATGGCAGACAGCAGCTGGCGCAAGGCGCTGCCGAAGGCGATCTGGGTATCGCTCGGGCGGCCGGGATCGGGCCGTCCAAGCGCGTCGGCATAGGTCAGGGTGCTGTAGGCCGCGCCAAGGTGAAGGTCGGACAGGCAGACATAACGCGGTGCATTCAGGGCCATGGCTCGTGGGTGGATCAGTCGAACCCGGCTGGATCCGTGCCCGGACTGTCGCCGAAGGCGGCCGCGGCGTCACGAATGCGGCCCTTAAGCGTTCTGAATTCGAGAGGCGGGCGGTCGCCTGAAGCGGGTTTCAGCACGCTTCAGTACTACTTCAGGACTGAAAAGGCGAGGCGCGAGAAGCTTGCGGTTCTTTCACAAGCCAACGGAATAGCGCCATGCTCCATGCGAACACCACACCGGCCGCAGCCATCGCCGCGACGCGGCGTGCCGTGGGATTGCCTCGGCATGTGCGGCTGCGCAATGGCGTGCAGGCCCAGATCCGTGCCGTGCGTTCCGACGATGCGAAGCGCTTCGGCCGCGGCCTGGGTGCCCGCTCGCCGGCCACGCTGGTGGATCTGGTCAGCGTGGATCGCGTTCGCCAAGTCGCTTTCGTCGCCACGCTGAGCCTGAACCATGACGAGGAGCTGATCGGGGAGGCGCGCTACGACGTCAGCGCGGACGGCGATTTCGCGGGGCTGACGCTGTTCGTGGCCGACGTCTGGCAGGGCCAGGGGCTGGCCGACCAATTGCTCGACCACCTGCTCGGGGCGGCGCGCGATGCCGGCCTGCGCCGGCTCGTCTGCGAGGTGCCTATTTCCAACCGCCGGATGATCCGCTTCATGCAGTGCATGGGCTTCGTCGTGTGCGCCCAGCGCGCCGATCGGCCGGTGCTGCGCATGGAGCATGGCGTGGCCTCGCGGATGCCACAGGCGCCCGTGGCGCGGCCCGTGGATGTGCTGCGGCGCTGGCTGAACAACCAGCTCTTCCTGTTCGGCTTCTGAATGGCTTCCCATGGAGAGATAAGATGCCGCGCTTTTGGCGCACCGGCGCACAAAGGGGCCGACATGGCGATCACCAACGATCAACCGCGTGCGGATGCACCGGTGCGTCGCATTCGCGAGCTGCCGGGGCCGCGTGGCCTGCCTTTGCTGGGCAATGCCCTCCAGATCGAGCGCGAACGCCTGCACCAGAAGGTCGAGCAGTGGGCGCGCAAGTACGGCGAGATCTACCGCTTCCGCATCGCCTCCCGCGAGTTCGTCGTCATCTCCAACCCGGGGACGGTCGCTGCGGTGCTGCGCGACCGGCCCGACGGATTCCAGCGCGGCGCAAAGCTCAACGCAGCGGCTCGCTCGCTGGGCTTCAATGGCCTGTTCACCATCAACGGCGACGAATGGAGGCGGCACCGGCCCATGGTGCTGCGCGGCCTGGATCCGACCCACATCAAGGCCTTCCATCCCACGCTGGTGAAGGTCACGCAGCGCTTCGAGGGCCGCTGGCGCCGTGCCGCGCAGGCCGGACAGCCGATCGACCTGCAGGCGGATCTGATGCGCTACACCGTCGACGTGACCGCGGGCCTGGCTTTCGGCACCGACATCAACACGCTGGAGTCGGACGAGGAAGTGATCCAGCAGCACCTGGACAAGCTGCTGCCCGCGCTGGCCAAGCGCGTGCTGTCGCCGCTGCCGCGCTGGCTGACGCGGCGCGACCGGGCGGTGGAACAGGATCTGGCGGCCGTTCACGGCGCCGTGAACGGCTTCATCGCCGCCGCCAGGCAACGGCTCGCCGACGACCCTGAATTGCGCGAGCACCCCCGCAATCTCATCGAAGCCATGGTTGCCGAGCGCGACCGGCCCGGCTCCGAGCTGACCGACGAGGACGTTTCCGGCAACATGCTGACCATGCTGCTGGCCGGCGAGGACACGACTGCCAACACGCTGGCGTGGATGATCTGGCTGCTGCATACCCATCCCGAGGCCGCGCAACGGGCCGCCGAGGAAGTTCGCCGCGTGCTCGGCAACCAATCACATCCCACCCACGAGCAGTTGAGTGAGCTCGATTTTGTGGAAGCCTGCGCGCACGAGACGATGCGGCTGAAGCCGGTCGCCCCGCTCCTCATCCAGGAGGCGGTGCGCGACACCGTGGTGGACGGCGTGGCCGTGCCTGCCGGTACGCCGGTGATGTGCCTGATGCGCCCCGGGGCCGTGAATGCCGCGCATTTCGCCGATCCCCTGGCGTTCCGGCCGGAACGCTGGCTCGCCGGGGATGGCCCGGGCCGGGCGGCGAGCTCGGCCAAGCGGGTCGCCATGCCTTTCGGTGCCGGGCCGCGCACCTGTCCCGGCCGCTACCTCGCGTTGTCGGAGATGAAGATGGTGGCCGCCATGCTGCTCGGCGCGTTCGAGATTGCCGATGTCTCGACCGCCGACGGCACGAGCGTGCAGGAGCGGCTGGCGTTCACGATGTCGCCCGTAGGCCTGAGGTTGCGGTTGCGCTCCCGGGCCTAG
>JBDUCH010000252.1:0-6372 GCA_040003555.1 Variovorax sp.
GAGCCGAAGGCGGGGGACATTCGCGGAGGGGAGTACCCGGTGTCCTGTGCACGCAGGAGCCGCGGGACATTGGCGCGCATAGCGTGCACGGCCTAACCGGCAAAGGCCTGGACAGTGCGCAGGCCGAGCCAGGTAAGGCACAGCGAGCCGCACACATGCAGCGCGATGGTGCCGAGCGCGAGGCCGGTGCGGCCGTTCAGCAGCATGCTGACGGTCTCGGCCGAAAAGCTCGAGAGGGTCGTGAAGGAGCCGAGAAAACCGGTGATGACCAGCAGCCGCCAGGCGGGGTCGATGTCCGGCAGTCCGTTGAACACGCCGATGGCGATACCTATGAGATAACCGCCGATCAGGTTGGCGGCCAGCGTGCCCCAGGGCAACAGGCTGCCGGGGTTGAGCCAGATGGCAAAGCTCCAGCGGAGCAGGGCGCCCACGCAGGCGGCCGTACAGATGGCGATGACGTTCAGCAGCATGCCGCAATTATCCGCAACGCGCCGGAGGGATTCACTTCTCCGCGCCCATCACCACGTCGGGCAGGATCGTCACGATGCTCGGAAAGACCGTGATCAGCGCGATGCAAACCACCAGGCAGAAGAAGAAAGGAATCGCGGCCTTGGCGATCAGGTTGCTGTCCTTGCCTGTCATGTTCTGCAGCACGAACAGGTTGAAGCCCACCGGCGGCGTGACCTCCGCGATTTCGACCAGCAGCACGATGAAGATGCCGAACCAGATCAGGTCGAAGCCGGCCTTCTGGATCATCGGCAGCACCACGGCGCTGGTCAGCACGATCATGCTGATGCCGTCGAGCGCGGTGCCGAGGATCAGGTACACCACCACCAGCGCGCCGATCAGCGCGTAGGGTGACAGGTGCATGCTGTCGACCCACTCGGCCAGCTCGCGCGGGATGCCGGTAAAGGCCATGGTCTTGGTCAGGAACGCCGCACCCGCCAGGATGAACATGATCATGCAGCTGGTGCGCGTGGCGCCCATCAGCGCGTCCTTGAAGTTCTGCCAGCTCAGGCTTTTGCCCCAGGCTGCGATGGCCAGCGAGCCCAGCACGCCGAACGCCGCACACTCGGTGGCCGTGGCCCAGCCCGCGACCAGCACCCAGACAATGAACACGATGAGCAACGCGCACGGAATGAGATTGCCCGACAGCCGGATCTTCTCCTTGAAGCTGGTGGGCGCATCGGCCGGGGGTACCTTGTGCGGATTGCGCAGGCTCCACCAGGCGATGTAGCCCGAGAACAGCAGCATCAGCAGGAAGCCCGGCAGGAAGCCGGCCAGGAAGATGCGGATGATGGATGCGTCGGCCGCGACCGCGTAGACCACCATCGTGATCGACGGCGGAATCAGGATGCCGAGGGTGCCTGCCGTGGCCAGCGAGCCGATGGCGAGCTTCTCGTCGTAGCCGCGGCGCTTGAGTTCCGGCAACGCCACCTTCGCGATGGTGGCGCAGGTGGCGGCCGATGAGCCCGAGACCGAGCCGAACACGCCGCAGCCGATGATGGTGGTGTGCATCAACCGGCCTGGCACGCGGTTCAGCCAGGGGCGCAGGCCCTCGAACATCTCTTCGCTGAGCTTGGTGCGGAACAGGATCTCGCCCATCCAGATGAAGAGCGGCAGCGCGGCCAGCTCCCAGCTCGCATTGCTCTCCCAGAACGACGAGAACAGATTCTTGGCCGGAAGCGTCTGGGTGAAGAAGGCCTGGCCGACCCAGCCTACGATGGCCAGCGTCATGGCGATCCAGACGCCGCCGGCCAGCAGGAGCAGCATGATGCCCAGCAGCAGCGCGCCCATCAAAAGGGTTTCGATCATTTCGGTTTTCCATCACGCGTTCCCGCGGATCCGCACGCATGGCTTCCGGAGAGGCCTTGTTCGGAAGCACCCGTGGAACCGGCTTCGCCGGGCCGCTGGGTGTGCCCCCTCGAGGGGCAGGCGCCGCAGGCGCATCGGGGGTGGTTCATATGTCTGAAGAGAAATCGCCAGCGGCATGCCGCTCTTCGATGGCGCGTTGGTAGCTTGGCTTTTCGCCGCGCACCACGCCCACGAGTTCGTCGACCATGGCGATCAGCAGCAGCCAGCAGCCGATCACGAAGGTCGACTGCGGAATCCAGATCGGAATCACGACCAGGCCCGTCGCCATCTCGGCGAACTCGTAGCTTTCCCAGGTGAAGCTGGTGGCCGCGTAGGTGAGGTAGGCCACTGCGACGGAGGCGATCAGCAGGCACATGACGTCGAGCACGCGACGCGCCTTGGGGCTCACCGCCTCGAGCAGCAGCGTCACCCGCACGAAGTCGCCGTGGCGGAAGGCGTGCGCCATCGCGAAGAAGGCCGCCGCGGCGCAGAGCCAGGCCACCACGTCGTTGAGCCCGCTCACATGCCAGTTCACCTGGCGGCCGACGCCGGCCAGGATCATCAGCACGAAGATCAGGAAAACGCAAAGCGCGGCGAGCGCGCCCGCACCGTCGTACAGACGATCGAGGAATCGCCGCACGGCTTACTTCTTGTAGGCGTCGACAATCGCGGCGCCGTCGGCACCCGCGACCTTGAGCCAGTCGGTCTGCATGATGCCGCCGACCTGGCGCATGTCGGCGTCGAGCTTGGCCGAAGGCTTGTGGATCTTCATGCCACGCTCGGTCAGCAGGCGCTTGTACTCGGTGTTTTTCTCCTCGGCGGTCTTCCAGCCGCGAACCTCGGCATCGGCGGCGGCCTTGAGCACGGCGGCCTTGGTGGGCGCGTCGAGCGCATCGAAGCTCTTGGCGTTGACGAGGATCGCGTTCTTCGGAATCCAGGCCTGCGTGTCGTAGAAATTCTTGATGCTCTCGTAGGTCTTGGTGTCGTAGCCGGTCGAGCCCGAGCTCATGTAGCTTTCGATCACACCCGTTGCCATCGCGGCGCTCAGTTCGGCTTGCTGGATCTGCACCGGTTGCGCGCCGATGAGTTCGGCGATCTTGGCTGTTGCCGGGCTGTAGGCGCGCCACTTGATGCCGCGCAGGTCGGCCACCGAGCCGATTTCCTTCTTCGAATAGATGCCTTGCGGTGCCCAGGGCACCATGAACAGTACCTTGATGCCCTGCGCGGCCAGCAGCTTTTCCATCGCTGGCTTGGAGGCTGCGTAGAGCTTCTTCGCTTCCGGATAAGTTGTGGCAAGGAACGGCACGCCGTCGAGCGCGTAGATCGGGTTCTCGTTGGCGAAGTTGGCCAGCAGGATCTCGCCGGCCTGGGCTTGCCCGCTCTGCACCGCGCGCTTGATTTCGGGTGCCTTGAACAGCGATGCGTTGGCGTGCACGGTGATCTTGACCTTGCCGCCAGTGGCCGCGTCCACGTCTTTCGCGAACTGCGTGATGTTCTCGGTGTGGTAGTTGGTGGCGGGGTACGCCGTGGGCAGATCCCACTTGGTCTGCGCAAACGAAGTGGCGGCCAGTGTGAGGCCGGCGAGGGCGATGCTGAACTTGTGATTCATGGGCTCTCCAGAGCAGAGGATTGGATGAAAGGCGTTGGCGAGCTTACGTGCAAATACCGGGCCATCATTGAGGCTTTTCCCTGCGGTCGGACGCAAAAAAGCCGCCCGGAGGCGGCTTCTGCTTTGCTGCGCAGCTGCAGCGCCAGCCTTGCCTCAGGGCTTGGCAGCGGGTTTGGTCTTGGGATCGTCCTTCACGACCTTGTCGGCCTTGGCAGTCTTCGCCGGGACGGCGGCGACATCGCCCTTGAAGCTTTCGCCATTGACCGTTAGGCCTTCACCCGACAGTTTGGCGGCCTTCTTGCCCTTCACGCCCTTGACGCGCTGCATGAGGTCGGCCCAGTCCTTGAACTGGCCTTGCTTGCGCACCTCGATGATCCGCGCGGACATCGCAGGCCCGACACCCTTGAGCCCATCGAGATCGGCGGCGCTGCCCTTGTTGGCGTCGACCGCCGCGAACGAGACAACGGCAAACGCCATGGCGGCCAGCGCGGCCGCGATTTTCTTCAGCATGATTGAAACTCCCTGATTGTTGGAAAACGCCGGTGCGACTGCGCCGGTCCGGATTCAACGGATCAGGGCCAAGGGCGTTGACGTGGCATCTACCGACCCGCCCCTCACAGCTCTTCGACGCGTCGCGGCGGATAGCTGTCCCAGGCCTGGCAGCCGGGGCAGTGCCAGAAGTACTGGTGCGCCTCGAAGCCGCAAGCGGCGCAGCGATAGCGCATCAGCGGCCGCGTGGCCTGGTCGAGCGCGCGCTGCACCTGCGGGTGAAATTGCTCTCGTGTGAAGTGCTCGCCCGCGAGCCAGCGCGAGGCTGCGACCAGCGAGGGCTGGTGAGCCAGATGCGCGATGTAGCCGTCGCGCGGCTCGGGCGGCGTGTCGGCGGGTTCGTCCTGGCTCGACACGTGCGGCAGGCCACCGAGCGCGATGATGGCTTCGAGCACGTCGATCGAGGGCGACTCGGCATAGCGCCGCTGCAGCAGCACCATCGCCTCGCCGGTGCGGTGCGACGCGACTGCCGCTTGCTGCAGCGTGCCGGCATACAGCGGCAAGGCCAGCGGCGCGGTGTCGCACAGCGCGGCCAGCGTGTCGAAGGCTGCGGCTGCCTGGCCGTTGCGCAGCTGCAGGGCGGCGGTGTCTATGGCGGGACGCGGCGCTTGCGGCGCCAGTACAACGGCTTGCCGAAGCAATGCGCCGGCAGCTTCGATATCGCCCGCCGCCGCGCGCTCGGCCGCCTGCTCGCAAAGGTGATGTGCGCGCCGCGTGCTGTAGCTGGCCTGATCCGATTCGTCGAGCTTTTGCGCCACGTCGGCCGCCTGGGCCCACTCGCGCGAACGCTCGTAGATGGCGAGCAAAGAGAGGCGTGATTCGCTTTCGTAGCGTGTGCCTTCGAGCTTCTGCAATGCGGCCTCGGCGCGATCGAGCAGTCCGGCGCGAAGGAAGTCCTGTGCCAACGCATGCTGGGCACGGTCGCGGTCGTCGCGACTCAGGTCGCCGCGACCCAGCAGGTGCTCGTGCACGCGCACGGCGCGCTGGTACTCGCCGCGCCGACGGAACAGGTTGCCGAGCGCGAAGTGCAGTTCCTGTGTGTCGGGGTCGTTCTGCACCGCCTCGATGAAGGCGTCGATGGCCTGATCCTGCTGCTCGTTGAGCAGGAAGTTGAGGCCGCGAAAGTAGGCCTTGGGTGCCTGCCGGTTCTCGAGCTTCAGTTGGCGCAGGTCGAAGCGCGAAGCCAGCCAGCCCAGCACGAAGGCCAGCGGCAGGCCCAGCAGCAACCAGCTGAGATCAAAGTCCATGTTGGCGCACCGCGGGCAGGTCGGTGGCGGCGGCTGCAGGTGCTGCGGTGCTCGCCGGCGGGGCTTCGGCCGGCACCTGGGCGGCTGCCGCGCGATGTTTCCACCAGCCCGGCAGCATGCCGAGCGCGCCGACCACCAGGCCGCCTGCGAAGGCGACGAGCACCACCAGCACCAGTGGCGCGCGCCAATAGGTACCGAAGAAGAAGTAGACGGTCGCGTCGTGCTGGTTGTTCAGCGCGAAAGCGAAGAGCGTAAAAAAAATGGCTGCCTTGAGCAGCCACAGGAGGTATTTCATGGGCGTCCCCGTTGGCGGGACGATTCTACTTTTGCCATCAGGTCTTGTTTGCCGCGGCCGCATCGAGTTCGGCACTGCGTGCATCGACCGCTTCGCGCAGGGCCTTGCCCGGCTTGAAATGCGGCACCCGCTTTTCCGGCACCTGCACGCTCTCGCCTGAACGCGGATTGCGCCCGACGCGCGGCGGACGCCGGCTCACCGAAAAGCTGCCGAAACCGCGAATCTCGATCCGGTGTCCGCGCACGAGGGCATCGCCCATTGCGTCGAGGATGGTCTTGACGGCGTACTCGGCGTCGCGGTGCGTCAGTTGCGCAAAGCGGGCGGCGAGTTCTTCGACGAGGTCGGAGCGGGTCATGTTGCGGCCAGGAGAACAGGGCAAATAAAAAGGGACAGAGCGCCGTGCCCCAGGCACGCCGGTCTGTCCCGTTCGGTGGCAGCTTACTTGCTGTCGTTGTTGTCCAGCTTGGCGCGCAGCAGGGCGCCCAGGCTGGTGGTGCCGGCGTTTTCACGTGCCGACTGCTGGCTCAGATTGGCCATGGCGCCTTGCTCGTCGACCATGTCCTTTTGCTTGATCGACAGCTGGATGTTGCGGGTCTTGCGATCCACATTGACCACCACGGCCGTGACTTCGTCGCCTTCCTTCAGCACGTTGCGTGCATCTTCGACGCGGTCGCGCGAGATTTCGCTGGCGCGCAGGTAGCCGATGATGTCTTCGCCGAGATCGATCTCGGCACCGCGTGCGTCAACCGTCTTGACCTTGCCCGTGACGATCTGGCCCTTGTCGTTCACGGTCGTGAACGTGGTGAACGGATCGCTGT
>JBDUCH010000253.1:0-6350 GCA_040003555.1 Variovorax sp.
TCGCTGAATCCGCTGCGGCCGATCCCGCGTAGTCAGGTCATGGCCGAATACGACTACTCCCACCCGGTGTTCGATCTCGCTGCGCTGCGGGCGCAGGCCGATGTGCAACACCTGCAGGGCCAGCGCAACACCTGGTTTGCGGGCGCCTGGATGGGCTATGGCTTTCACGAAGACGGCCTCAAGGCCGGACTGGCCGCGGCCGCCGGGTTGCGCAGGCGACTCGTCGGCGGCGACGACGCAAAGCAGGCGGCATGAACGCGATCGAAGCCAGGAAGCACGGCGGCAGTCTGCGCGCGCAGGCTGCAAAACCGCCTGCCACCTCGCCAGCGCCCCTGATGGGCTTTGGTGAAGTACGCCACACCCGGCTGCGCCCGGCCCACCACGCTTTCGTCTATCCGACGTACTTCCTCATGCTGCCGATGCGCGCCCTGCGCCGGCACGGCGGCAGTGCGCTGGCCATCAACCGCTTTGCCCCCATCTCCTTCCACGATCGCGACCATGGCGATGGCCGCGGCCCGGAACAGGGCGGCGCATTGGCCTGGCTCGACGCACTGCTGGCCGCCGAGCACATCCACGACGCGACCGGCGAGGTCTGGCTGCACTGCTACCCGCGCGTGTTCGGCTACACCTTCAAGCCGGTGAGCTTCTGGTACTGCCATAGCGCGACCGGTGCGCTGCGCGCGATCGTGGTCGAAGTGAACAACACCTTCGGCGAACGCCATTGCTACCTGCTCGAGCACCCGGTCTACGGCGTGGAACAGCGTGCGGCCAAGGTTTTCCACGTCTCGCCGTTCTGCCGTGTGCAGGGCGAGTACCGGTTCCGATTTTTCGTTGACGAGGCCCGGCAGCGCACCCTGGTGCGCATCGACCACGACGACGCGGGCGGCCCGCTGCTGCAGACCAGCGTCAGCGGCGCGCTCGAGCCGCTGACCGCGGCCAGCGTGCGGCGCGCGCTGTGGCGCTATCCCGCGATGACCTTCGGCGTCGTCGCACGAATTCATTGGCAGGCGGTCAGGCTCTGGCTCAAGCGCGTGCCCTTCGTCGGCAAACCGGCCCGACCCGACCAACCCGTTTCGCGCGAGCACAAGGCGACGCCATGAACCCGACCACCACCGCGCCCTGCTTTTCGCTGCCGCAGGACGCGCCATCTTCCGCCCGCACGGTGCTCGGCCTGTTGCAGCGCCTGGTGCACGGCTCGCTGACGGTGCGCCTGCCCGACGGCGCGGTGCAGCACTTCGGTACTGCGCCCGGCAGCGGCCCGATGGCTTCCCTCACGTTGCGCAACTGGGAAGTCTGCAGCGCCGCGCTCAAATCGGGCGACATCGGCTTCGCCGAGAGCTACATCGCCGGCGACTGGACAACGCCGAACCTCACCGAGTTGATCAAGGTTTTCATCGCGAACCGCCGCGCGATCGAGGACGTGGTCTACGGCAGCTGGTTCGGCCGGCTGCTGTACCGCGTGCGGCACCTGATGCACCGCAACAGCAAGGCCGGCAGCTCGCGCAACATCCACGCGCACTACGACCTCGGCAATGCGTTCTACCGGCTCTGGCTGGACGAGACGATGAACTACTCGTCGGCCTGGTTCGAAGGCGACTTCGGCAAGCCGATGGCGGCCGCCCAGCATGCCAAGGTGCAGCGCGCGCTCGAGCTGGCGCAGGTCAAGCCCGGCGACCGCGTGCTCGAAATCGGCTGCGGCTGGGGCGCGCTGGCCGAGATGGCGGCCAGTCGCTTCGGCGCCAGCGTGACCGGCGTGACGCTGTCGACCGAGCAGCTCGCCTTTGCGCAGCAACGCACCGCCGGCCTGCCCGCCGACTTGCGGCTGCAGGACTACCGCGACATCACCGATGCGCCGTTCGACGCGATCTGCTCGATCGAGATGGTGGAAGCGGTCGGTCGCGAGTACTGGCCGACCTACTTCCAGAGCGTGGGCCGGCTGCTCAAGCCGGGCGGCCGCGCCTGCGTGCAGAGCATCGTGATCGACGACCAGCTGTTCGACCGCTACATCGACTCGACCGACTTCATCCAGCAGTACATCTTTCCCGGCGGCTGCCTGCCTTGTCCGCGCGAGTTCCGGCGCGAAGCGGCGGCGGCCGGGCTCGAGGTGGTGGACGAATTCGCGTTCGGCACCGACTACGCCGAGACACTGCGGCGCTGGCGCGAAAGCTTCCTCGCGCAACGCGGCCAGATCCTGCAGCTTGGGTTCGATGAAAGGTTCATGCGCATATGGGAGTTCTATCTCGCTTACTGCGAAGCGGCGTTCGCCGGGGCCAGCATCGACGTGGTGCAGTTCACGCTGCAAAAGCGATAGGCGCCCACGCCCTGCTGGCGGGCGCTGCAGGCCTTTTCGGCTTGAATGCGGCGGCACAGGCGAGCGTCCAGCCGAGTGCCGAGGTCAGCGCGGCGCTGCCCGGCGCAAAGCGCGCGGGCGCGAGTCGGCTCACCGTATGGGGTTTCGAGATCTACGACGCGACCCTGTGGGTGTCCCCGGGCTTCAGCGCGGCCGAGTGGGCCGCCAAGCCGCTCGTGCTCGAGCTGCAGTACCTGCGCCGGTTCGAGGGCGACGACATCGCACGGCGCTCGCTCGACGAGATGCGCCGCGCCGAACCGATCGCACCGGAGCAGGCCACGCTGTGGCTGCGCACGATGGCGCAGGCCTTCCCCGACGTGAAGAAGGGCGACCGCTTGACCGGCATCTACGAGCCAGGCGCCGGTGTGCGCTTTCTCCACAACGGGCGCACCACGGCCAACGTGCGCGACCCGCAGTTCGCGCGGCGCTTTTTCGGCATCTGGCTCGGGCCGCAAAGCTCGGAGCCGGCGCTGCGCGAGGCGTTGCTCGGCAAATGACCACGCCGTTCAGCCGCCTCGACGGACTGCGCTACGGGCTGCTCGGGCTGCCGCTGGCTTTCGTCGCGCTGCCGCTGTACGTGCTGCTGCCGAACCACTACGCGCGCAACTTCGGCGTGCCGCTGGCGGCGCTCGGCCTGGTACTGCTCGGCGCGCGCCTGGTGGACGCACTGGTCGACCCGCTGCTCGGGCGCCTGAGCGACTGGCTCCATGCACGCGCCCCTTCGGCCGTGCTCGCCGTCGGCGCGGGTGCCGCGGTGTTGCTCGCGCTCGGCTTCGGCCTTTTGTTCTTTCCGCAATTGCTGGTCGATACTTCGCGGCCCGGCCTGCTGCTGGCCACGGCCGCTGTGCTGCTGGTGCTGAGTTATGCGGGCTACAGCGCGCTCAGCATCACGCACCAGGCCTGGGGCGCGATGCTGGGCGGCGATGCCGTGCAGCGCAGCCGCATCGTCGGCTGGCGCGAGGGGTTGGGGCTGGCCGGGGTGGTGATCGCAACGGTGGTGCCCACGCTTGCGGGCTTGGCGGCCATGGTCGGCCTGTTCGTTCTGCTGCTTGCGGCCGGCTGGGCGCTTTGGACGCGCGCGCCGCGGCCGCGCACGCCGGCCCGTCACGCCGCGGCCGATCTGCGGCTGCCGTTCCGGCGGCCTGCGTTTCGCCGGCTGCTCGCGGTGTTCGTGCTGAACGGCATCGCGAGTGCGATCCCGGCGACGCTGGTGTTGTTCTTCGTGCAGGATCGCCTGCAGGTGCCCGAATCGCTGCAGCCCGCGTTCCTCGGCAGCTACTTCGTCTGTGCAGCCTTGTCGATTCCGTTCTGGCTGCGCATCGTGCCCCGGCTCGGACTGGCGCGCACCTGGCTGGCCGGCATGGCGCTGGCCATCGCGGTGTTCGCGGTCGCCAGCGGCATGGGTGCGGGCGACGCGATGCCGTTTCTCGTGGTGTGCGCGCTTTCGGGCGTCGCGCTCGGCGCCGACCTCGTGCTTCCCGGCGCACTGCTGGCTGGGGTGCTGGCCGATGCCGGCGAACCCCAGCATGCCGGCGCCTACTTCGGCTGGTGGAACTTCGCCACCAAGCTCAACCTGGCGCTGGCCGCCGGGCTGGCGCTGCCGCTGCTGGGTCTGGCAGGCTACGCACCCGGCGCGCGCGATGCCGGCGCATTGCAGGCACTCACCGTCGCCTACTGCCTGCTGCCCTGCCTGCTGAAGCTGCTGGCCGCTGCCACCCTGTGGCAGTTGCTGATCCGCGGCGCACCGCGTTCCCTTCCCCTGAAAGTCTCTCCATGACAAGAAGCTTCTTCGCTGCTGCGGCCGTGGCGCTGGCCGCCGCGCTTGCCGGCTGCGCCGCGCCGCAACCTTCGGACTACGCGGCCGAGCGCCCGGTGCTCTCGCTGCAACGCTATTTCAACGGCAAGCTCGAAGCGCACGGCATGTTCCAGAATCGCAGCGGCAAGGTGGTGAAGCGCTTCGTGGTGCAGATGGACTGCCGCTGGAATGGCGACGAAGGTGTGCTCGACGAAGCATTCACCTACAGCGACGGCACCACCGGACGCCGCGTGTGGAAGCTCAAGGCGTTGCCGGACGGCCGCTTCACCGGCACCGCCGACGACGTGGTCGGCGTGGCGCAGGGCGCGCAGCGCGGCAACGCCTTCCACTGGAACTACACCCTCCGGCAACCCGTGGGCGACAAGGTCTATGAAGTGCAAATGGACGACTGGATGATTCTGGTCGACGACCGCGTGATGCTGAACCGCGCCGAGATGAGCAAGTTCGGCGTCACGCTCGGTGCAGTCACGCTTTCGTTCACCCGGCGATGAGGCTGCTCGCCGCCTTCAACCCGCCGCTGGAAGACTGGCGCGGCAAGACGGTGTGGATCGTCGGCGCGTCCTCGGGCATCGGCCGCGCGACCGCGGTGGCGCTGCTCGCCCGCGGCGCGTGCGTGGCGGTGTCAGCGCGCAACGTCGAGGCACTCGAAGCGCTGGCCGCGGAGCACCGCGCCGCACCCGGCGAGCCCGCCCGCGTGCAGGTGCTGCCGCTCGATGTGCGCGATGCCGCGGCGGTGCATGCAGCGCATGCGCGACTCGCGGTACGGGGCCCGCTCGACCTGGTGCTGTATTGCGCCGGCACCTACCGGTCGCTGCGCGCCGATGCGTTCGATCTCGACGTGATGCTGGCGCACCAGCAGCTCAACTACGTGGGCGCACTCAACGTGCTGGCGGTGGTGCTGCCCGATGCGATTGCGCGCGGCAGCGGCCACATCGCGCTGACGGCGAGCGTGGCCGGCTTCCGCGGCCTGCCGCAAAGCCTGGCCTACGGGCCGACCAAGGCCGCGCTGACCAATCTGGCGGAGGTGCTGTATGCCGATCTGCACGATCGCGGCATCGGCATCAGCGTAATCCAGCCGGGCTTCGTGGAAACGCCGTTGACGGCGCAGAACGATTTCGAGATGCCGGCGCTGATCGCGCCCGCGCAGGCGGCCAACGAGATACTGAAGGGCTGGGCCCGCGGCGACTTCGAGATTCACTTTCCGAAGCGCTTCACCGGCTGGATGAAGCTGCTGCGGGTGCTGCCGTACCGGCTCTACTTTCCGGCGGTGCGGCGCTTCACCGGGCTCTGACGGCGCAGGTCAGCCCGGTTGCGTGTCGGCGAAGCTGGGGCGCGTCAGCAGCTTGTCGTGCAGCTTCGCCAGATTGCTGTGCTTGGCGTGCCAGTCGATCTCGGGGAAGCGGAACGCGAGCCAGCCCAGCGCGCAGCCGACCGCGATGTCCGACAGGCTCAGGTGGATGCCACTGCAGAACGGCTTGTCGCCCAGGCCCTTGGCCATGGCCGCGATGCCGGCCTCGACCTTGCCGCGCTGGCGATCCATCCAGGCCTGGCTGCGTTCGCCCTCGCCGCGCCCGGCCCAGGTGGCTTCGAGGCGCCAGAGAATGCCCGCATCCATCACGCCGTCGGCCAGCGCCTCCCAGGTCTTGACCTCGGCGCGCTCGCGACTTTGCTGCGGAATGAGTTTGCCGACCGGTGAAAGGGTGTCGAGGTATTCGACGATCACGCGCGAGTCGAACATCGCCTCGCTGCCTTCCATCACCAGGCAGGGCACCTTGCCCAGGGGGTTCGAGTGACCGATCGTCGTGGTGTCCGACCAGACATCTTCCTTGACGAACTGGTAGTCCAGCCGCTTTTCGGCCATGACCACGCGCACTTTGCGCACGTAGGGACTGGCGGCGGATCCGATCAATTTCATTCGAGCTCTTCCCTCGGGGGGCTTCGTTGTAGCGCTTTGATTCTAGGGGAACCGCCCCGGCCCCGGCCGCCCCGGCGCGCCAACGAGGGGGAAACGCCACAGCCGGCACCTAAAATTGAAGAATGAGCTTCTCCACCGTTTCCGCCCTTTCCCCACTTGATGGCCGCTACGCCGCCAAACTCGGCGCGCTGCGCCCCCTGATGAGCGAGCAGGGCTACATGCACCGGCGCGTGCAGGTCGAGGTGGCCTGGTTCATCGCGCTGTCGGAC
>JBDUCH010000254.1:0-6288 GCA_040003555.1 Variovorax sp.
CCAAGACCTACAACAACGGTGTCAAGGTCGTGCCGTCCTACCTGCTCAAGCCGGTCAGCGTGGACATCTCGAACTGGAAGCCGGTGCTGATCGATAGCGGCTACTACACCGAGAGCCAGGTCAAGTAGTTGAACGCAATGAACGGCGCGATTCTGGAGATGCGGGGCATCACCAAGACGTTTCCGGGCGTGAACGCGCTCGACAACGTCAACCTCGCAGTGCGTGCGGGTGAGATCCATGCGGTGGTCGGGGAGAACGGCGCCGGCAAGTCGACGCTGATGAAGGTGCTCAGCGGCGTCTACCCGGCTGACTCCTACACCGGCGAGATCCATTTCGAAGGCGAGTCGCGCCGGTTCAAGAGCATTGCCGACAGCGAGAAGCTCGGCATCATCATCATTCACCAGGAGCTCGCGCTGGTGCCGCTGCTGTCGATCGCCGAGAACATCTTCCTCGGCAACGAGACGGCGCGGGGCGGCGTGATCGACTGGTTCGACGCCTATGCCAGGACACGCGAACTGCTCGCGAAGGTGGGCCTGAAGGAGCAGCCGACCGCGCTCATCACCAACCTCGGCGTCGGCAAGCAGCAACTGGTGGAAATTGCCAAGGCCCTCTCGAAAGAGGTCAAGCTGCTGATCCTCGACGAGCCGACCGCGAGTCTCAACGAAAGCGACAGCGATGCGCTGCTCGCGTTGCTGCTCGAACTCAAGGCGCAGGGCATTGCGTCGATCCTGATCTCGCACAAGCTCAACGAGATCGCCAAGGTGGCCGATTCCATCACCGTGCTGCGCGACGGCGGGACGGTCGAGACGATGGACTGCCGCACCACGCCGATCAGTGAAGACCGGATCATCCGCGGGATGGTCGGGCGCGACATGGCGCATCGCTACCCGCAGCGCAACCCGCAGATCGGCGAGACGATCTTCGAGGTGCGCGACTGGCGCGTGCACCATGAACTGCATGCCGACCGCGAACAGATCAAGGGTGTGAACCTGCATGTGCGCCGGGGCGAGATCGTCGGCATCGCCGGCCTCATGGGCGCAGGGCGCACCGAGTTCGCGATGAGCGTGTTCGGGCGGTCGTATGGCCAGCGCATCAGCGGTACCGCCCTGATGCATGGCAAGGAAGTCGATCTGGGGACGATCCGCAAGGCGATCGACCACGGCATCGCCTATGTGACCGAAGACCGCAAGGGCTGCGGCCTGGTGCTCGACGAAGACATCAAGAAAAACGTGAGCCTGGCCAATCTCGAAGCGGTGTCGAAGGCGATGGTGATCGACGACGGCCTCGAGTACCAGGTGGCGTCCAACTACCGCCGCGCACTCAACATCCGGTGTTCCGACATCTATCAGCACGTGGCGAACCTGTCGGGTGGCAACCAGCAGAAGGTGGTGCTCAGCAAATGGCTGTTCGCGAAGCCTGAGCTGTTGATCCTCGATGAGCCGACGCGCGGCATCGATGTGGGCGCCAAGTACGAGATCTACACCATCGTCGACGCACTGGCGAGCGAGGGCAAGGGCATTCTGATGATCTCGTCGGAAATGCCCGAACTGCTCGGCATGTGCGATCGCATCTATGTCATGAACGAAGGGCGATTCGTCGCCGAGTACACGGCCGCCGAGGCCTCGCAGGAAAAAATAATGCGCGTGATCGTCAATTCAGGGAGTTCGGTTCATGACGAGTGAAGTGAAGGAGGCGCATGCCGGTTTCCTGAAGAGCAATCTGCGCGAGTACGGCATGCTGATCTCGCTGGTCGCGATCATGGTGCTGTTCCAGGTGTTGACGGACGGCACGCTGATGCGGCCGCTGAACCTCACCAACCTGCTGCTGCAGAACAGCTACATCGTGATCATGGCGCTGGGCATGCTGCTGGTGATCGTGGCGGGCCATATCGACCTTTCGGTCGGCTCGGTTTGCGGCTTCGTCGGTGCCTTGGCCGCGGTGCTGATGGTCGAATACAACTGGCACTTCGTTCCGACGACGCTCGTGTGCCTCGTCGCCGGCGGTGTCATCGGTGCGTCGCAGGGCTGGTTTGTCGCGTACTTCCGCATTCCGTCGTTCATCGTCACGCTGGCCGGCATGCTGGTGTTCAAGGGCCTCACGCTCGCGCTGCTGGCGGGGCAGTCGGTCGGCCCGTTTCCGGAGGCGTTCCAGCGCCTCAGCTCGGGCTTCATTCCGGATGTCTTCGGCGGTGAAGATCTGCGGACAACTTCGGTGGTGCTGGGCGCGGTGCTCGCGGCCGCGATGCTGTTCTTTGCCTTGCGCGGCCGTGCCAAGCTCGCGAAGCACGGCATGGCGCAGGAGCCCTACGCGTTCTTCTTGGTCAAGAACATCTTCTTCGCGGGCGTCATCCTGTTCCTGAGCTACCTCTTGGCTTCGTACAAGGGGCTGCCGAACGTGCTGATCGTCATGGGCGTGCTCATCGTGGCCTACGACTTCGTCACCAACCGCACCACCGTCGGCCGGCGCATCTACGCGCTCGGCGGCAACGAGAAGGCGGCCCGCCTTTCGGGCATCAAGACGCAGCGGCTCGCGTTTCTCACCTTCGTCAACATGGGCGTGCTGGCCGCGCTGGCCGGCCTGGTGTTTGCCGCGCGCCTGAACACCGCGACGCCGAAGGCGGGGCTGGGCTTCGAGCTCGACGTGATTGCCGCCTGCTTCATCGGCGGGGCCTCGGCATCGGGCGGCGTCGGCAAGGTGATGGGCGCGGTCATCGGCGCGTTCGTCATGGGCGTCATGAACAACGGCATGTCGATCCTCGGCATCGGCATCGACTACCAGCAGGTCATCAAGGGCCTGGTGTTGCTGGCCGCGGTGTTCATAGACGTCTACAACAAGAACAAGTGAGCATGACGAACGCCAGCGTTGCGCCCGTTCTGGAGCTGACTGGAATCCACAAGTCGTTCTCCGGCAACCGCGTGCTGAACGATGTTCAGTTGCGGCTGTATCCAGGCGAGATCCATGCGCTCATGGGCCAGAACGGCGCGGGCAAGTCGACCCTGATCAAGGTGCTGACGGGCGTGTTCGCCTCCAGCGGCGGCGAGATGCGGCTGGCCGGCAAGGCGATCCATCCGGCGTCGCCGCTCGAAGCCCAGCAAGTGGGCATCAGCACGGTTTACCAGGAGGTCAACCTGTGCCCGAACCTTTCGGTGGCCGAGAACGTGTTCGCAGGCCGCTACCCGCGCTGCGGCGTGGCGCAGGGTTTCCGGATCAACTGGTCGGCGGTCAACCGCCGCGCGACCGAGCTGCTCGCGCGCATCGGGCTCGACATCGACGTGACGCGGCTGCTGTCGAGCTACTCGGTCGCCGTGCAGCAGATGGTGGCCATTGCGCGTGCGCTGGGCGTGTCGTCCAAAGTGCTGATCCTCGACGAACCGACTTCGAGCCTCGACGACGACGAAGTCCACAAGCTGTTCGAGGTGCTGCGCCGGCTGCGCGGCGAGGGCCTCGCGATCGTCTTCGTCACCCATTTCCTGAACCAGGTGTATGCGGTGTCGGATCGGATCACGGTGCTGCGCAACGGCAACTGGGTGGGCGAATGGCGCGCGAGCGAACTCGGGCCGCAGGCCTTGATTGCTGCGATGCTGGGGCGCGAGCTGGCGGCCCAGGCGGCCCGGCCTGCCGCGCTGCCGGCCTTCGACGAGACGGCCACCGCGCTGCTGCAAGCCGAGGGCGTGGGGCAGGCCGGCCAACTGAACGCCACGGATCTGCGTGTGCGCGCGGGCGAGATCGTGGGCCTGGCCGGGCTGCTCGGTGCCGGCCGCACCGAGCTTGCGCGGCTGTTGTTCGGGCTCGAGGCACCCGACCGCGGCGTGCTCAGGATCGACGGCCGTGCGGTCAGTTTCTCGAACCCCGCCGATGCGATCCGGGAAGGTCTCGCGCTGTGTCCCGAAGAGCGCAAGACCGATGGCATCGTGGCCGAGCTGTCGGTGCGCGAAAACATTGCGCTGGCATTGCAGGCGAGGCTGGGCACGCGCCGCTTCCTGTCGCGCGCGGAGCAGACCGCGCTGGCCGAGCGCTACGTCGCGTCGCTGGGGATCAAGACCGCCAGCGTGGAAACGCCGATCGGCCTGCTGTCGGGCGGCAACCAGCAGAAGGCCATGATCGCGCGCTGGCTCGCGACCGAGCCGCGCCTGCTGATCCTCGACGAGCCCACCCGCGGCATCGATGTCGCCGCCAAGCAGGAAATCATGGAACAGATCCTGCGCCTCGCGCAGGCCGGGATGGCGGTGCTCTTCATCTCTTCCGAAATGAGCGAGGTGGTGCGGGTCGCCCACCGCATCGTAGTGCTGCGCGACCGCCGCAAGGTGGGCGAGCTGCCCGGCGGCAGCAGCGAAGACGACGTGTACGAAATGATTGCGACCGACCATGCCTGAAGCGTCTTCCAGTTTCCTTGCGGTGGCCATGCGGCATCGCCTCGCCTGGCCGTTGATCACGCTGCTGCTTCTGCTGGCGCTCAACACTGCGTTCAACGCGAGCTTCCTCCACATCGAATGGCGCGACGGCCATCTGTACGGCAGCCTGATCGACATCCTCAACCGCGCGGCGCCGCTGGTGCTGGTGTCGCTCGGCATGACGCTGGTGATCGCGACACGCGGCATCGACATCTCGGTCGGTGCGGTGGTGGCCATCGCGGCCGCGCTGGCGGCCTGGATGATCGGCGGCGCCGTCACACCCAACACGAGCCGGTTTCCGATGCCGCTGGCCGTCCTGGCGGCGATCGGCATCGCGCTGCTGTGCGGGCTGTGGAACGGCCTGCTGGTTGCCAGGGTCGGCATGCAGCCGATCATCGCCACGCTGATCCTCATGGTGGCCGGCCGCGGCATCGCGCAACTCATCACCGGCGGGCAGATCATCACGATCTACTACGCGCCGTTCTTCTTTCTGGGCAGTGGCTACCTGTTCGGCTTGCCGTTCTCGCTGTTCATCGTGGCTGCACTGTTCGCGCTGCTGTATCTCGCGATCACGCGCACCGCGCTCGGCCTGTTCATCCAGGCGGTGGGCATCAACCCGACCGCGGCGCGCGTCGCGGGCGTGCAGGCCCGCCGCCTGGTCGTCGGCGCCTACGCGTTCTGCGGCATGTGCGCCGGCATTGCGGGCCTGCTGATCAGTTCCAACGTGAAGAGTGCGGACGGCAACAACGCGGGCCAGTTGCTCGAGCTCGACGCCATCCTCGCCGTCACGCTGGGCGGCACCGCACTCACCGGCGGGCGCTTCAGCCTGGTGGGCAGCGTGATCGGAGCCCTGATCATCCAGACCCTCACCTACGCGATCTATTCGCTCGGCGTGCCGCCCGAGATCAATCTGGTGGTGAAGGCGGTGGTGGTGTTTCTGGTGATGCTGCTGCAGTCGCCCGAGTTCCGCGCAACGGTGGGTGGCTGGGTGCATCGGCCGGCGCTGGGCGAGGTGCGCTCGTGAGCGCCGTGCTGCCCCATCAAAGCGGCCAGCAGGCGGGGGCCGTGCCGGCCGCAGCGCCGCGCCGCTCGCGCTTCAATCCCAAGTACCTTCCGCTTGCGGCCACGATCTCGCTGTTCGTGCTGATGGGCACGTTGGGCTCGGTGCTCTACGACGGCTTCTTCTCGGCGCAGGTGTTCCTGAACCTGCTGATCGACAACGCCTTCCTGATCGTCGTGGCGGTCGGCATGACCTTCGTCATCCTGTCGGGTGGCATCGACCTGTCGGTCGGCTCCGTCATCGCGCTCACCACCATGGTTTCGGCCTCGCTGGTCGAAAAGCATGGCTGGAGCCCGGCCATCGTGATTCCGCTGGTGTTGCTCATGGGAACGGTGTTCGGCGCATTCATGGGCCTGTTGATCCAGCGCTTCCGGCTGCAGCCCTTCATCGTGACGCTCGCGGGAATGTTCCTCGCGCGCGGGCTCTGCTACCTCATCAGCATCGACTCGGTCAGCATCACGAATGAGTTCTACGCAGAGGTGTCGCAGATCCGGATTCCGGTCTGGGGCGAGGCCTCGCTCTCGATCAGCGCGGTGATCGCCATCGTGGTGGTGCTTGCGGCCGTGTTTATCGCGCATTGCACGCCGTTCGGCCGCGCGGTGTACGCCATCGGCGGCAGCGAACATTCGGCGATGCTCATGGGCCTGCCGGTGCGCTCGACCTTGATAGGCGTCTACACGCTCTCGGGTTTCTGCTCCGCGCTGGCCGGCGTGATCTTCACCTTCTACATGCTCTCGGGCTACGGACTGCACGCGGTGGGCCTCGAGCTCGACGCCATCGCTGCGGTGGTGATCGGCGGCACGTTGCTCACCGGCGGCGTGGGCTATGTGGCGGGCA
>JBDUCH010000255.1:0-6286 GCA_040003555.1 Variovorax sp.
CTGCGACTGCCCCGACGACGCCTCGGCGATCGCCGCCGCGCGCGTGCTGCTGGCTGCGGGCCTGCCGCGCGTGCGGGTGCTCGCGGGCGGCCTCGACGCCTGGATGGCCGCCGAGGCCGCCCTCTCGCCGGACGCCGACCCCGTCGCGGCCTGATCGGTTGCTACGATCGGCGGATGCCCCATCATTTCCCTTTCGAGGCCGTGCTGTTCGACTGCGACGGCGTGCTGGTCGACTCCGAACCCATCACCAACGGCGTGCTGCGCGACATGCTGGAAGAGCTCGGCTGGGTGCTCACGCGTGACGAGTGCATGCGCATCTTCGTCGGCAAGGCGGTCAAGGACGAGGCCGGGCTGATCGCGCAACGCACCGGCGTCGCGATCACGCAAGACTGGCTGCAGGGGTTCTGGGCGCGTCGCAATGCCGCGCTCGATCGCGACCTGGTCGAAATCCCCGGCGCGCCGGCCGCCGTGCGCGCCCTGCATGCCGTGCTGGACGGGCGCATCGCCTGCGCCTCGGGCGCAGACCGCGGCAAGGTGCGCTTGCAGCTCGAAAAAATCGGCCTGCTCGATGCGTTCGAGGGCCGCATCTTCAGCGGCCATGAAACGCCGCGCAGCAAGCCGTTCCCGGACGTTTACCTGGCCGCCGCTGCGGCGCTCGGCGTCGACCCGGCGCGCTGCGCGGTGATCGAAGACACGGTCACCGGCGCCACCGCCGGCATTGCGGCCGGCGCCACGGTGTTCGGCTACAGCCCGGGCGGGCTCGGCCACAGCAGTGCCGACGCGCTGCGCGCCATCGGCGTGCGCGAGGTGTTCGTCGACATGGCGCAGTTGCCGGCGCTGCTGGCGGCCTGGCGCGCGGTGCCGCAGGCCTGCTGATCGGCATTCGCGCCGGGGCAGGACTAGAATCCGCCTCGCTCCGGGGTGCACGCGAAGAAAGCGTGCTGAGATGGCCATCCACCAGGCCGAACCCGCGAACTTGAACCGGTTAGTACCGGCGGAAGAAGAGCTGCAGTTCCCCGATCCGGGAGTCCATTCAGGCCCGGGATCCGTCGAGCGATTGCGGAGCACCCCTTTTCAAACCAGGAGTGCCCCATGAATGCCATCGACAAATTCGCCTCGCTGCTCACGCTGACGCGCGAGCCCTTTCCCGCTTCCACCAAGTCCGCCATTGCCGGCAGCCGGCCCGATCTGCGCGTGCCGGTGCGCGACGTGGCGCTGACCAACGGCGAAGTCGTCTCGCTCTACGACACCTCGGGGCCGTACACCGACGCCGCGGTGGAAATCGACGTGCGGCGCGGCCTGCCCGACGTGCGCGCCGCCTGGATCGCGGAACGCGCCGACACCGAAAGCTACGAAGGCCGCCTGCGCGCAGCGCTCGACGACGGCGCCAAGAACGAAGACCGCGAGGCCGAGCGCATCGCCCAACTGCGTGCCGAGGCCGCCGCGCTGCAACGCACGCCGCGCCGCGCCAGAAGCGGCGCGAACGTCACGCAGATGCACTACGCGCGCCGCGGCATCATCACGCCCGAGATGGAATACGTCGCGCTGCGCGAGAACGGCAAGCGCGAGTGGATGGCCGAATACCTGGCCAACGAGGAGCGCGCAAGGCGCGTCGCCGGCAATCCGATGGGCGCAAGCATTCCGCGCATCATCACGCCCGAGTTCGTGCGCGACGAAGTGGCACGCGGCCGCGCCATCATTCCGGCCAACATCAACCATCCCGAGGTCGAGCCGATGGCGATCGGGCGCAACTTCAGGGTGAAGATCAACGCCAACATCGGCAACTCGGCCGTCACCTCGAGCATCGAGGAAGAAGTGGAAAAACTGGTGTGGGCGATCCGATGGGGCGCCGACAACGTGATGGACCTTTCCACCGGCAAGAACATCCACACCACGCGCGACTGGATCGTGCGCAACTCGCCGGTGCCCATCGGCACGGTGCCGATCTACCAGGCGCTGGAGAAGGTGGGCGGTGTGGCTGAAGACCTCACCTGGCCGATCTACCGCGACACGCTGATCGAGCAGGCCGAGCAGGGCGTCGACTATTTCACCATCCATGCCGGGCTGCGCCTGCCCTTCATCCACCTCACCGCGAACCGCATGACCGGTATCGTTTCGCGCGGCGGCTCGATCATGGCCAAGTGGTGCATCGCGCACCACCAGGAGAGCTTTCTCTACACGCACTTCGAGGACATCTGCGACATCATGAAGGCCTACGACGTGAGCTTCTCGCTCGGCGACGGCCTGCGCCCCGGCTCGGGCGCCGACGCCAACGACGAGGCGCAGTTCGCCGAGCTGCGCACGCTTGGCGAACTCACGCAGGTGGCCTGGACGCACGACGTGCAGACCATGATCGAAGGCCCCGGCCATGTGCCGATGCACATGATCCAGGCCAACATGGACGAGCAGCTCAAGACCTGCCACGAGGCGCCGTTCTACACGCTCGGCCCGCTGACCATCGACATCGCGCCGGGCTACGACCACATCGCCAGCGCCATCGGCGCCGCGATGATCGGCTGGGCCGGCACCGCGATGCTCTGCTACGTCACGCCGAAGGAACACCTGGGCCTGCCGGATCGCGACGACGTCAAGCAGGGCATCATCGCGTACAAGATCGCGGCGCACGCGGCCGACGTCGCCAAGGGGCATCCCGGCGCGCGCTCGCGCGACGACGCGCTCAGCAAGGCGCGCTTCGAGTTCCGCTGGCAGGATCAGTTCAACCTGGGCCTGGATCCGGACACCGCGCGCGACTTCCACGATGAAACCTTGCCCAAGGACGCGAGCAAAACTGCGCACTTCTGCTCGATGTGCGGCCCCAAGTTCTGCTCGATGAAGATCACGCAGGAGGTGCGCGAGTACGCGGCGGCCAAGGGCCTGGCCGAAAGCGAGGCCCTGGCCCAGGGCATGGTCGGCAAGTCGGCCGAGTTCAAGGCCGGCGGCGGCGAGATTTACATCCCGATCCAGCCGCAGGCCTGAGCCGCCAGGGCGGCGCCGCGCGGGCTCAGGCTTTCAGCGCTTCTTCCTGGCACTCGCCGACGTCTGCACCCGGATCGGAAATCGGGTGCAGCTTGTCGCTGCGGCAGAAGTAAGTCCAGCCTTCGAACGCCACGTCGTAGTAGGTGCCCGGCAGGTAGCTTTCATCGGGCGCCTCGTAGGGTGCCGACACCACCTCGACGATGCGCCCGACCGCATCGCGGGTGGCGGGGCTCGCCTCGCAGCTGCTGTCGACGTAGCACAGCGTGCCGATCCGGATGGTCATCGCAAGTCCTCCAGCGGTGGAGAAAGGGTGAAGCCACCATTCTGCACACTTGCCGAAGGCCCGAAGCCAAGGCAAAGTCAGCCCCGAACAAGGGAGCGCCAACGCATGCGCCGGCGCGCATGCAGCCACGGGTGCCCTTCATGAACGAGATCAATGTCTTCGTCAGTGTCGGCGGAACCGCCAATGAGCAGCAGGAGGCCTTCGTGCGTGCCGTCGAAGACCGGCTTCGAAGCGAGGGCCTGATACCGCACACGGTCGGCCGGAATGCCTTCAGCGCCGATGCACCGCTGAAAACCGTGACCGACCTGCTGGACAAGTGCGCCGGCACCGTCGTGATCGCACTGGAGCGTTCGTACTTCGCCAACGGGCTCGACAAGCGCGGAGGGCCGAGGCAGGCCGAACTGGCCGACATCCGGCTCCCCACGCCGTGGAACCAGATCGAGGCTGCGATGGCCTACAGCCGCGGCCATCCGCTGCTGGTGGTCGTGGAGGCCGGCCTCAGGAGCGAAGGCCTGCTGGAGCGCGGCAACGACTGGTACGTGCAATGGGTCAAGCCCGAAGCGGCGGCGTTGGCGACCACGGAGTTCAACGGCGTGCTCGCCAGCTGGAAACAGAAGATGCTGCAGCCGTCGAAGAAGGTCGCGGCAGCCAAGGCGCCTACCGAGATGACGGTCGGCGAACTGGTCGCCGGACTCAAGCCAACCCAGCTCTGGAGCGTGCTCGGCGCCATGGCGGTTCTGGTCGGCGGGGCGTTCGCGCTGGGCGGCAAGTTATTCGGAACGTAGCGGTGCCCGAGCCGGCACAGCGCAAAATGGGCCGATGAAAGCACCCCCCCGACTCCAGTCTCTCATCGACGAAGGCCTGATCGACAGCGTGGTGCGCCAGCTCATGAGCGGCAAGGAAGCCATGGTCTACGTGGTGCGCTGCACGACCGGCGGCGCGAGCGAGACGCGCTGCGCCAAGATCTACAAGGAAGCGACGCAGCGCAGCTTTCGCCAGGCCGTCGACTACACCGAGAACCGCAAGGTCAAGAACTCGCGCCTTCAGCGCGCCATGGCCAAGGGCACGAAGTTCGGCCGCCAGGCCACCGAGGCCGCCTGGCAAAGCGCCGAGGTCGATGCGCTCTACCGCCTGGCCGCTGCCGGCGTGCGTGTGCCCGAGCCCTACAACTTTTGCGACGGCGTGCTGCTGATGGAACTGGTGACCGACGCCGAAGGCGATGCCGCACCGCGCCTGAACGACGTGGTGTTCTCGCCCGACGATGCGCGCCGGCACCACGCCACGCTCATCCGGGAAGTGGTGCGCATGCTCTGTGCCGGCGTCGTGCACGGCGACCTGTCGGAGTTCAACGTGCTGCTGGCAGCCGACGGCCCGGTCATCATCGATCTGCCTCAGGCAGTGGACGCTGCGGGCAACAACCACGCCAGGCGCATGTTGCTGCGCGACGTGGACAACCTCAAGGGCTTCTTCGGCCAGTTCGCACCCGAGCTGCTGCGCACGCGCTTCGGCGAGGAGATCTGGCACCTGTACGAGCGCGGCGTCTTGTCGCCCGAAACGGCGCTGACGGGCGCCTTCGAGCGTGCGGCCGGCCCGGTGGATGTGGGCGGCGTGCTGCGCGAAGTGGACGATGCACGGGCCGAAGAGGCCGCGCGGCGCCTGCGACTGGTACGACCGGCCTAGGGCGCAAGACATGTCGCCGCGGAGGCGGCGCCTCGCTACGCTCGCCTTTCGCCGCCTCCCGGCAGGCGCAAGAAGGAGCATTGCATGGCCACACTGCGCGACACACCGTATGCAGGGTTCAATTTCCTGGTCGACCTCGGCAATGGCGAGACCGGCGGGCCGGCCGCCGGCTTCCAGGAGGTGAGCGGCATCGGGATGGAAGTGACCGTCATCGAATATCGCAACGGCAATGCCAGGGAGAACAGCGTCACCAAGCTGACCGGGCTGAACAAGGTGAGCGACGTGCATTTCCGGCGCGGCCTGATGGGCTCGCTCCAGCTCTACCAATGGCTCGACCAGATCCGCAACGGCGACGCCAACGCGATGCGTACCGTCGTCGTCCGTCTGCTGAACGAAGCGCACGAGCCGGTGCAAACCTGGAAGTTGCTGCGTGCGCGCATCATCAAACACACCAGCGGCCCCTTCAACGCGCAGTCGAGCGACGTGGCGATGGAGGAGATGGTGCTGGCGTACGAGCGCCTGGAACTCGAATGAGCCCCAGGGCCCGGCGGCCGGACACCCGGGCCGCGCTGCAGCGGCCGCTGACCGGCGGCAACTTTCTGGTCGATCTCGGCATGGGTGACACACGCGCGCCGGAAGCCGGATTCTGCGAGGTGGTGTTTCCGGAATTCACGCTCGAGCACCCGGAGGCGAACCCGGCGCCGGCGGCGCCGATCCATCCGTACCTGGTTCTGCGCCGGGCCGCCACCGGCGCGCTGGATCTCTACCAGTGGTGGGCGCTGGCGCGCGATGCCCGCAAGCCGCCACCGCGGCGCACGGTCACGGTCGAGTTGCTCGCCGCCGACATGGCGGCGACCGTGGTGCGCTGGCGCTTCCTGAAGGCGTCGCCGGTGAGCCTGGCCTATTCGCCGCTCAACGCGCAGGTGCCGGGGCTGCTCTACGAGACCTTGTCGCTGGCCTTCGACAGGGTGGAGATGGGCTGAGCGCTGCGCCGGAACTCGCCCGGCGTGGCGCCCGTCCATCCGCGGAACGCGCGCGAAAAGCTCTTCTCGTTGCGAAAACCCACCGCCAGCGCGATCTGCTTGATCGGCCGCGCGGTGCGGCGCAACTGGTCGACCGCCTGTGCCTGCCGAACCTCGTCCTTGAGCGCCTGCAGCGACATGCCTTCCTCGTGCAACTGCCGATGCAGCGTGCGGGTCGACAGGTGCAGCAGCGTCGCGAGTGCGTCGGCGTTCGCGGCCTCGGCGGGCCGCGCACGCAGCAGTTCGCGCACGCGCCGGCCCAGCAGGCGGTCGCGCCGGTACTGCAGCACCGTGAGCGGCAGCGCGCGCTTGAGCATGGTGCGCA
>JBDUCH010000256.1:0-6270 GCA_040003555.1 Variovorax sp.
CGTGCTGGCCAATGCGCGCATCGTCGAGACGCTGGACGAGGCGCTCGACGGCATGACCCACCTGTGCGCCACCGCGATGATCTCGCGCGATTTCGGCCCGCCCACGCGCACGCCGCGCGCCCACCTGGAGCCGCTGGCAAAGGGCGATGAGCAGCATGTGGCGTTCCTGTTCGGTTCCGAGCGCTTCGGCATGCGCAACGAGGACGTTTACCGCTGCAATGTCGCGCTGAGCATCCCGGCCGACCCGGGTTTCGGCTCGCTCAATCTCGGTGCGGCGATCCAGTTGATTGCCTACGAGTGGCGGCTTGCACTGGGCGGTTTCGAAGTTCGCGACGCCACGCCGGCCCAGCCGCCCGCCGACGCGCAGGCCGTGGCCGGCATGCTCGCGCACTGGGAGCGTTCGCTGGTGCAGATCGGCTTTCTCGATCCGGCCGCGCCCAAGAAGCTGATGCCCCGGCTGCAGCAGTTGTTCAACCGGGCCCAGCCGACGCCCGAGGAAATCCACATCCTGCGCGGCATCGCGAAGGCGATGGTCGAGCCGCACCGCCCGGCGTCGCAGGCTGAACCCGCGGCGCCAGCAGGTGATGGCGGGGCGCTATAGACTCGTTTCCCCATTTAGATATCACCGAAACAACCCAAGATGTTTGCCCGCCTGCGTTCCGACATTCGGTGCATCCTCGAGCGCGACCCGGCTGCCCGTTCGGCCTGGGAGGTGCTCACGCTGTACCCGGGCCTGCATGCGGTGGTGCTGCACCGGCCCGCGCACTGGTGCTGGCACCACGGGCTGCGCTGGTTTGGCGCTTTCATTGCGCATTTCGCACGCTGGGTCACCGGCATCGAGATCCATCCGGGCGCAAAAATCGGCGAGCGTGTGTTCTTCGACCACGCGATGGGCGTGGTGGTGGGCGAAACCGCCGAGATCGGCGACGGCTGCACGATCTACCAGGGCGTCACACTGGGCGGCACTTCGCTCTACAAGGGTACCAAGCGCCATCCCACCTTGGGCCGCGACGTGGTGGTCAGCGCGGGCGCGAAGGTGCTGGGCGGTTTCACGGTGGGCGATGGCGCGCGCATCGGCGCCAACGCGGTCGTCATCAAGCCGGTGCCGGCCGGTGCGACGGCGGTGGGCATTCCGGCGCGGATCATTCCCGGCACGCCGGCGCAGCGTGAAACGGCTGGCGGTCGCGAGACGTTCCTGGCCTATGGCGTGACGCAGAGCGACGATCCGCTGTCGCTGGCCATGCGCGGGCTGATCGACAACGCATCGTCGCAGGAGCACCAGATTGCGCTGCTGTGGCAGGCGATCGAGACGCTGTCTGCGGGGCGCGGGCAAAAGGCCGACTGTGTGCCATCCGATGCGGCGCGCGACGAATGCTTTGAAGCGGAGAAGCTGACGCAGCTTGTCGGCAAGTAGCCGGCTTGTTCTGCGGCCCTGCTCTGGTGGGAGCGCCCGATGAGCGGTACGGGCTGGCCGACCCTGCTGCGCCGGCCGCTTCGCGGCTGCCCTGCGGTCCTCGCGTTTCGCGGGGTCTCGCAGAACTCGCTTCGCTTAAACAGCTGCGAGCCCTGATCCGCGAAACGCTGCGCTCCTCGGCGGCGCAGCAGGGTCGGCCTGCCCGCACCGCACACCGGGCTTCGAGGTGGTTCGAGGTCGGCGCATTCCGGATGCAACCCCTCTCGTCCACGTCGGCCGGCACAGCGCATACCACCCGCCGACCCCCCAAACCGCAGTCAACGACTACTTCGCACGCACCGCCGACTTGGGCCTGAACGCCTTGCACACCTCGTCATGCGTCTCGAGGTACGGCCCGCCGATCAGATCGATGCAGTAGGGCACAGCGGCGAAGATCCCGGGGACGATCTGCTTGCCTTCGGCGTCCTTCAGCCCTTCGAGCGTCTCGGCGATGGATTTCGGCTGGCCCGGCAAGTTGAGGATCAGGCTCTTGTCACGGATCACTGCGACCTGGCGCGACAGGACCGCAGTCGGCACGAAGCGCAGGCTGATCTGGCGCATCTGCTCGCCGAATCCGGGCATCTCCTTGTGCGCCACGGCCAGCGTGGCCTCGGGCGTCACATCGCGCAAGGCGGGGCCGGTGCCGCCGGTGGTCAGCACCAGCGAGCAGCCAGCGTCGACCAGTTCGATCAATGCAGCGCTGATGGCGGCCTGCTCGTCGGGAATCAGGCGCGACTCGAAGGTGATCGGGTTCTGCAGTGCGTGCGTGAGCCACTCTTTCAGCGCCGGCAGGCCCTTGTCTTCGTAGACGCCAGTCGATGCGCGGTCGCTGACCGAGACGATGCCGATGCGCACTGCATCGGCGCTCATGCGTCGTCCTCGCGCTCCTGTTCCGCAGCCTCCGCGGCATGGTCGGCACCGCCGTGTACCGCCAACTGCTCGCGCACGAGCTGGAACACGTCGCGGTAGGCCTTGGCCTGGCGCGGTGCTTCGCCGGGCTTGCCGGCCTTGATGTCCTTGCGCGCTTGTCGCACCAGCGCGCGCAACTGCTGCGCGTCGGTGGCGGGGTGCGTTTCGATCCAGCCGCCCAAGGCGTCGTCGTCGGCGATGAGGCGGTCGCGCCAGCGCTCGGCCTCGTGCAGCATGGCGGTTTCTTCGGCGGGCGCGCGGTGCTGCTCGGCCAGCGCGGCGCGCACGGTGTCGAGCGTCTCGGCATCGAGCTTGCGCATCAGCTTGCCGATGAATTGCATCTGGCGGCGCTTGCCTTCGAAGTTGGTGATGCGCTTGGCTTCGGCGACGGCGTCGACCAGCTTTTCGTCGAGCGGCAGCTTGTCGAACAGGCTGGCGCGCAAGGCGAGCAGGTCTTCGCCGAGCTTTTGCAGCTCGGTGCTTTCGCGCTTGAGATCGGTTCGGCTGGCATCGTCCGTGCCTTTGAGCTCACGCTTGAGTTCAAGGTCGAGTTCACTGCCTTCGGCCACGAACTCGCCGCGGACGAAATAGCCTTTTTTGGGTTTGCGGGACATGGGGCAGACGTGGGGATAAGAGGGGTCGCGCCATTCGACACAGGGGGCGCAAGTATCATAGCCACTACATGAAGACATCCCCGAAGACATCTGCGGCGCGTGCCGAAACCGGCTTTGCCTACAGCCGCTCCTTCTTTGAAAACCTGGTCGATACGGCCCTGGCCCATGCCAAGAAGCTGGGTGCCACGGATGCCGGCGCCGAAGCCTCCGAGGGCTGCGGACTGAGCGTGTCGGTGCGCAAGGGCGAGCTGGAGAACGTCGAGCGCAACCGCGACAAGTCGCTTGGCATCACGGTCTACGTGGGCCACCGCCGCGGCAATGCGAGCACCTCCGATTTTTCCGAAGCCGCGATCGCACAGACCGTGCAGGCCGCCTACGACATCGCCCGCTTCACGGCCGAAGACCCGGTCGGCGGCTTGCCCGACGAGCCCGACATCGTCAGGAATCAGCCCGAACTCGACCTGTTCCATCCCTGGGACGTGACGAGCGAACAGGCGGCTAGGCTCGCGCTCGAGTGCGAGGCCGCGGCGCTCTCGACTGACAAGCGCATCACCAACAGTGAAGGTGCCGGGGTCTCGGCCCAGCAAAGTCATTTTTTCAGCGCGCACACGCACGGTTTCCGCGGTGGCTACGCAAGCTCGCGCCATTCGATCTCGGTGGCGCCGATCGCGGGCAAGGGCGACGACATGCAGCGCGACGCCTGGTACAGCTCGATGCGTTCGGCCGACGAACTGGCCGCGCCGGCCGCAGTGGGGCGGTATGCCGCCGAGCGCGCGCTGAGCCGCCTCAAGTCGCGCAAGATCAAGACGACCGAATGCCCGGTGTTGTTCGAGTCGCCGCTGGCTGCGGGCCTGCTCGGCGGGCTGGTGCAGGCTGTGAGCGGTGGTGCGCTGTACCGCAAGAGCAGCTTCCTGCTCGATTCGCTCGGCAAGCAGGTGCTGCCCAAACACATCGACGTGGCGGAAGACCCGCACGTACTGCGCGGCAAGGGCAGTGCGCCGTTCGACGACGAAGGCGTGACCACGCGGGCACGCAAGGTGGTCGATGCCGGCCGGCTCGAAGGCTATTTCCTTAGCACCTACTCGGCACGCAAGCTCGGCATGAAGACCACCGGCAATGCGGGCGGTTCGCACAATCTCACGCTGCGCTCGCGCCTGACGAAGGCCGGCGACGATCTCGATGCGATGCTGGCCAAGCTCGGCACCGGGCTGTTCGTGATCGAGCTGATGGGGCAGGGCGTCAACTACGTGACGGGCGATTACTCGCGCGGCGCCAGCGGCTTCTGGGTCGAGAATGGGCGCATCGCGTTCCCGGTGCAGGAGATCACGATCGCCGGCAACCTCAAGGACATGCTGATGGGCATCGAGGCGGTCGGTGCCGACGCCTACAACTATGGCGCCAAGACCACCGGTTCGTTGCTGGTCAACCGCATGAAGGTCGCAGGCAGCTGAAAGCGCCTGCCGCCACGTCGGGGGCAACCCGGCTTACTTGAGGGTCACCGTGCCGGCCGGGCCAACCTTCAGCACCGTCATGCGCTTCTCGTCGTCGCCAATGTCGAAGCGCTCCAGCGGCGTTACGCCGGGCTTGTTGAGATCGATCAGTGCGGTCACGTAGTTGTCGGGCGTGATGTCCGGATGCACCATCGCCGTGATGCGGGCCTTGCGTGCGGTGGTTTTGAAGGTGAAGGTGATTTCTTCGCCCACGCCGACCTTGCCGGGCTGGCCCTGGTCGCCGCCAAGCACGGCGGCCAACGGCCCCGGATTGCCGGTGGTGAACTGGGTGCGCGCTTCGGGCGACACGTAGTCGCCGACCCAGATCTTCCGGTCGTTCGCGTCGCCGACGATGAGCACCGGGGCGAAGCGTTCCTTCGGCAGCGTGTTCTTCACCGTCACGGTGAATTCCTTGCCAGCGGTCTGGCCGACCTTGGAAGGTTGCAGCAAGCCGCAGCCGGTCAGGGCGATGGTGCCGAGGCCCAGCAACAGGCCGGTGCGCAGGGAGGAGGTCTTGTTTGTCATGGGGTTTGGTTTTCCGGTGGGATGGGTGGGAAAGAGCCAAGGCGCGGCGCGTGCAGCACCGGTTCCTCCTTGACCACGATGTAGTTCGTCCTGCGGGCCGGGACGGTTACACCGAAAGAGGAGGAGAACTGCGGTTCGCTCGCCGCGTTCAGGCCGCAGCCGCGAGGGCCGCGCGCACGCGTTCAATTGCCTGGCGGTACGGCAGCGCGAAGCGACCCAGCGGATCGTCCGGCGCGAGCCAGCGGAATGCGAAGACGAGGCCTTCTTCCTCGGGGCTGCCAACGGCGACATGGTCGAAGGTCTCGGGCAGCGGAGCGAAGGCACGCATGAGGAACAGGTGCCAGCGCTGTGCATGCCGCCGCAGGTTGCCTTCAACGCCGGCTTCGCAGTCGCGATCGAGCGTGCCCAGCGGCGACAGGGCGCCGCGGAAGTCGATGCCCGACTCCTCCAACAACTCACGCCGCACCGCATCTTCGGGCGTCTCGCCGAGCTCCACGGTGCCCTTGGGCAACTGCATGCCGCCATCGGCCGGGTGATCGAACACCAGCAACCGGCCGCGCGTATCGATAAGGCATGCGCAGGCCTTGAGGATCGGCGGGCGCCCTTGCCGCGTCATGCAGCGCCGGAGAGCGCCGCCTTCACCGCGGCACTGACCTGGCCCATGTCGGCCTTGCCCGCAAGCCTGGCCTTGACCGTACCCATCACCTTGCCCATGTCGCCCGGGCCCTTGGCGCCGAGCTCGGCCACGATGGCTTTCACTTCGGCCGCCACCTCGTCGGCGCCCAGGCGCTGCGGCAGGTAGACCTCGAGCACCTTGATCTCGGCCGCTTCCTTGTCGGCCAGGTCGAGGCGGCCGCCCTGCGTGAAGGCCGTGACCGAGTCCTTGCGCTGCTTGACCAGCTTGTCGACGATCGCCACGACCATTGCGTCGTCGAGCTCGATGCGCTCGTCGACTTCCTTCTGCTTCAGCGCGGCCAGCAGCAGGCGGATGGTGCCCAGGCGCTCGGAATCCTTGGCGCGCATGGCGGTCTTCATGTCTTCGGTGATCTGTTCCTTGAGGCTCATGGTCTTCTTCTTTCTTTTCGGCGGACAAAAAAAACAAAAGCCGCGGCAGGTTTCCCCGGCGCGGCCCGTATCTGCCGGCGTGTGCCGGCAAACGCTGCTTAGTACAGCTTCTTGGGAAGCTGCATGCTGCGCACGCGCTTGTAATGGCGCTTGACGGCAGCGGCCTTCTTGCGCTTGCGCTCGGCGGTCGGCTTTTCGTAGAACTCGCGGGCGC
>JBDUCH010000257.1:0-6237 GCA_040003555.1 Variovorax sp.
TCGAGGAACAGCGGCGTCACTTCGCGGAGAAACACCATTTCGGCCGCGTCGATGGTTCGGGGTTCCAGATCGAAATGAATGAACGTCCCATAGGGCGTTCCGCCAGCGCGCGTCAGCAGCCGGCCGTAGTACGACTCGACCAGGCCGACATAGGGGCGATAGTTGATCAGGATCTTGTCTTCCGAGACGTGGCCGGTCACGAATTCGCCATGTTCGATCGCGTGCCGGCAGAAGCTCTTTTCGAGCGGAACCGCCTTCAACCAGGTGCGGTACTCGGACAACCGGTCGAAGACATGCTCTGCGCGCAGCACGTCGCCGCTCAACTTGTAGATGGCCGTATACCGGTAGGGCGTCCGATCGTTGAGCATCGCCAATGCAGGACGAATCCCGTGGGTGGAAAGCACGCTGCGTACCGTGTCAATCTGCGCGGGCAAATCAATCTCAATCATGGGGATCCGGGGTTAGGCGAAGTGCACAGGCAACAGGTCACAGGCAGTCGGCGTCGATGCGGATTCTAGGGACGTTCGCAAGCCCTGCGTGATCGCGGTCTTTTACTTTTGCAACACGGAGGATTCCGTCACGGTTACCCGTACCAGATAGCCGGTGTCGCTGTTCATCGAAAGCGCTACAGGGGCAATCGCGTTACCGCACCACAAATCGCGCATCGCCCCTCAGAATGCTGCGGATGAACGTCCCGACCACCTTGCCTGCCGATGCCCCCACCGGCGCTGTCGACCCCGATCCGCAGGAGAGCGCCGAGTGGCGCGAGGCCTTCACGGCACTGGTCGCTGCGCACGGCCCGCAGCGCGCGCGCCAGATCCTCGACGGGCTGGCGCAGCTCGCGCGCCAGCAGCGCATCGGCTGGGCGCCCGAACTGTCGACCCCATACGTCAACACCATCGCGGTGGATGCGCAGGCGGCATTTCCGGGCGACCTCGCGATCGAGGAGCGGCTGGCCTCGCTGATGCGCTGGAACGCGCTCGCGATGGTGGTGCGCGCCAACCATTCGTACGGCGAGCTCGGCGGCCACATCGCCAGCTACGCGAGCGCGGCCGACCTGTTCGAAACGGGCTTCAATCACTTCTTCCATGCACGCAACGAAGCACACCGCGGCGACCTGGTGTTCTTCCAGCCGCACAGTGCGCCGGGTGTCTACGCACGGGCCTACCTCGAAGGGCGGCTGAGCGAAGGCGACCTGCTGCACTACCGCCAGGAGCTCACCGCGCCGGCCTTCACCGGGGGGCAGGGCGCGCGCGGCCTCAGCAGCTACCCGCACCCGTACCTGATGCCGGACTTTTGGCAGTTCCCGACCGGCTCGATGGGGATCGGGCCGATCAGCTCGATCTACCACGCGCGGTTCATGCGCTACCTCACGCACCGCAATCTGCTCGACTGCAACGCGCGAAAAGTGTGGGGCGTGTTCGGCGACGGCGAGATGGACGAGCCCGAATCGATGAGCGCGCTGACGCTGGCCGCGCGCGAGAAGCTCGACAACCTGGTGTGGGTGGTCAACTGCAACCTGCAGCGGCTCGACGGTCCGGTGCGTGGCAACGGCCGCATCATCGACGAGCTCGAAAAGCTCTTTGCCGGCGCTGGCTGGAACGTCATCAAGCTGGTCTGGGGCAGTGACTGGGACGGCCTCTTCGCGCGCGACACCACCGGTGCGCTGGCCCGCGCCTTCGCCCACACGGTCGACGGGCAGATGCAGACCTTTGCCGCGAAAGACGGCCGCTTCAACCGTGATACTTTCTTCGGACAGAACGACGAGTTGAAACAGCTCGCGCAAGGCATGACCGACGAGCAGATCGACCGCCTGAAGCGCGGCGGCCACGACCTGGTGAAGATCCATGCGGCCTATGCGGCGGCCGCCGCGCACAGCGGCCAGCCGACAGTGATCCTCGCCCACACCAAGAAGGGGTATGGCATGGGCAGTGCAGGGCAGGGCCGCATGACCACCCACTCGCAGAAGAAGTTCGAGAGCGCTGACCTGATCGGTTTTCGCAACCGCTTCAACCTGCCGCTGAGCGACGAGCAGGCGACCTCGCTCGCGTTCTACAAACCGGCCGACGACAGCCCGGAGATGCAGTACCTGCAGTCGCACCGCGCGGCGCTCGGCGGCGCCATGCCGCGGCGCGAAACGGCTTGCGAAATCGTGCCCAAGCCCGAACTCGCCGCCTATGCGCAGTTCGCGGTGGCGGCCGACGGCAAGGAGATGAGCACCACGATGGCCTTCGTGCGCATGCTCGGCGCGCTTCTGAAAGACCCGGCGCTGGGCCCGCGCGTGGTGCCGATCGTGGCTGACGAGGCGCGCACCTTCGGCATGGCCAACCTGTTCAAGCAGGTCGGCATCTACTCCAGCGTGGGCCAGCGCTATGCGCCGGAAGACATCGATTCGATCCTGAGCTACCGCGAAGCCACCGATGGCCAGATCCTGGAAGAAGGCATCAGCGAGGCCGGCGCCATCGCAAGCTGGACGGCGGCGGCCACCAGCTACAGCGTGCACGGCCTGGCGATGCTGCCGTTCTACATCTACTACTCGATGTTCGGCTTCCAGCGCGTGGGCGACCAGATCTGGGCTGCGGCCGACCAGCGCGCACGCGGCTTCCTGCTCGGTGCGACCTCGGGGCGTACCACGCTCGGCGGCGAGGGGCTGCAGCACCAGGACGGCACCAGCCACCTGATCGCCGCGACCATTCCGAACTGCAAGGCGTACGACCCTGCCTATGCGGGCGAGATGGCGGTGATCGTGGACGCCGGCATCCGCGAGATGCTGGTCGAGCAGAAAGACGTTTTCTATTACGTCACGCTCATGAACGAGAACTACGCGCAGCCCAGCCTGCCGCCCGAGGCGCACGCCGACGTGCTGCGCGGCTGCTACCGCCTCGGCGGCGATTCGGCTGCGGCGTCGAAGGCCAGGGTCACGCTGCTGGGTTCGGGCGCGATCCTCACCGAGGTGGTCAAGGCGGCACAGCAACTGGTGGCCGAAGGCATCGCGACCGAGGTGTTCAGCGTGACGAGCTGGAGCGAACTCGCACGCGACGGCGTGGCTTGCGAAGTGGCGGCCGCCCGGCCCTTCATCGCGCAGCAGCTGGCCGACGGCGCGGGCCCGATCGTGGCCGCCACCGACTATGTGCGCGCCGTGCCCGAGAGCGTGCGCGCGTTCCTGCCCGCAGGCCGGCGCTACGTCACGCTGGGTACCGACGGCTTCGGCCGCAGCGACACGCGCGCCGCGCTGCGCGACTTCTTCGGCGTGGATGCGGCGAGCATCGTGCGTGCGGCGAAAGCGGCATTGGGCTAGACACGCGGCCGTCCCGGCCACGATCCGGTGCGGGGCGCCAGCGCGACGTGCGGCGCCGCTTGCGCGGCAACTGCTCGCAGACTGCAGAACCACGCCGCTTCGTCGCTTCTGGAAGTGCGAGAACCAGAGCCGCGTCGCGTCAGGGCTACAGCCGTCCCGAATCCCGATGAATCCCTCTACCGTCCGCGGTCTACTCGGGCTAACTTCGAACAAATGACCACCGCCCGCAAGCTGCCGCAACTCGGCCACATTGAAGACGAGGAGCTTGAGCGTCTCGCTATTTCCTGGCGCGCCCAAGCCTTGCGCGGCGATCGGGAAGCCTACGGAATCGCGCATGCGCTGGAGGCCGAGCAGCGCCGACGGCTGCGCGCGAGTCAGATGGCGCAGTTGCCGCCGGAACCCGTTGCCCCTCAGCGGCCGTGGTGGAAGTTCTGGCAGGCGGCATCATCTAGCGGCGGCGGCCCGCTGTCCCCCATGTGAAGAAAACCCAGCTCCCGCCTAGTAGATAGCAGCATCCTGGAAGCATGAGCAAGGCCACCGTGGGGAAGTGGGGGTTCGCCATCGAAGCTCCGGGGCGCCTGCATGCCCTACGGCACAGTGATCAGATTGTTCTGCAGGGTCACCGCTGCGCCGGTAAGCGCACGTCCCCTCAGCACCGTTGTGCTGTCGCCCAACGTGATCGCGCCCGCGCCACTCAGCAAAGTCCCCCTGAAGACACTGTTCGCGCCGACCACGGTCGCACCGGCCGGCACAAAGAACACGTTGTCGTCTGAAGCGCCGGCGGCCAACGCAACCTGAGAGCCGGCGGCAGTCGTCAGCGCTCCAAGCGTACGGAATATGTACAAGCCGGAGCCACTCAGTGTGAGGATTCCAGTGAGACTGATCGCCCCGCCGTAGCAGTACACACCAGGTGTAAGCGTCGAGCCTCCCAAGTCGATGGCGGCCCCGAATGAGATGTCGCACGGGCGGCTGTTCGCGTCAGTGACGGCCACTTGCAGGTCGGAAAGCGCACTCGCGAGGATGGCACCTGACTTGTAGTTTGCGTAGCCCATCGGCTGCACAGGATCGACCGCTTGCGCTGGCGCACCAATGTCGCCGGAAATGAGTGTCGTACCGCCCGAATTGTTGGTGAGCAAGGTGCCGGCGAGCACGCCGAAGGTCGACGCGGTGCCGAGGTTGATTGTGTTGGCGGGTGGAGCGGCCGTAACGGTCAAGCTGGTGTTGCCGGACACCGCACCCAGGCTCGCCGAGATGGTCGACAAGCCGACGTTATGACCCGTGGCCATTCCGCCCGACAAGATCGTTGCGACGGTTGTGCTGCTCGAACTCCAGGTCACGTCGGAGGTGAGCCCAGCCGTGCTTCCGTCGGAGTAGGTCCCCGTAGCAGTCATCTGTTGGGTACTCCCGTTCAAGATGGATGGAGTAGATGGCGTCACTCCGATCGAGACCAGGGTTGCGGCCGCCACGGTCACCCCTGTGCTGGCCGTCCTGCCACCGAATGTAGCCGTAATCAAAGAGCTACCCGCCGACACGCCGCTCACCAGGCCCGTGCTCGCGCCGACCGTCGCGACCGCGGGCGTTGCTGAGGCGTACGCTGCCCCGGCCGACACGTCCGCGACGGTGTGGTCGGTATAGGTTCCTGTGACGATGAGCTGTTGAGTGGCCCCAATCTGCAGGACAGGGGGAACCGGGTTCAGCGCGATCGACACCAGAGTGGCGGCGGTCACCGTCAGAATGGTCGACGCGCTCTTGCCGCCGGCGCTGGCTGTGATGACCGAGTTGCCTGCGGTCACGCCTGTCGCCAGGCCGCTGCTGGAGCTTATCGTTGCCACCGAGGGCGCATTTGAGGTGAAGCTCGATATTGCGGTGATGTCGCGCATGGTGCCGTCGCCATAGGCGCCGGTGGCGCTGAACTGCTGCGTCAGGCCGCCAGCGATCGACCGGTTGACCGGGGCGATGGCAACTGACTGCAGGGTGGCTGTGGTGACTGTGAGCGTGGCCGAGCCGGCTTTGCCGCCAAACAATGCACCAATGACCGTGGTTCCTGGCGAAGCGCCGATCGCCAGGCCAGTGTCGCTGGCCACGCTGGCCGCGGCGGGGGTGGCCGATGTCCAGGTCGATACGCCAGTCACGTCGCGCGAAGTACCGTCGGCGAAGCTGGCCGTTGCGACGTACTGTTGCGGGGCGCCGCTCGGCACCGTGGCATCGACTGGCGTAACGACGACAGTGGTCAGTTCGGCCGGCGGAGGCTGAGCGATTGCAAACTGGCCACCACCGCCACCACCGCCTCCGCCGCAACCGGCGATGAACGCCAGGCATCCGAGGGTAGTGAGCAATGCTTTGCAGCGACGAACCAGACTGTACATTGCGTCTTCCGTGCGGTCCGACTCGAAGCTGAGGCATGCATCCGTTGAGGGGCAGTATGGGGGCAGATCGTCGACAAACGTGTCGTCGTGCCCAACTGCTGCGCGCGAAATGGTCGATAGAACTGATTCGGGCCCATCTCGGGCTGTACACGCTTTTTCAAAGCCGCCGTTCCCCAGACCGGGTAGATGCGCGCGCGGTGAGCCCGCAACTCGGCGTGGCGTCCGCCATCAAGATGAGCCGCAGCATGCCTCACCCCATCTTCGTGGGCAGCCACAGCGCGATGATGGGGAACGCGATCAGGATCACGAGCCGCAGGATGTCGGTCACGATGAAGGGCAGAACGCCCTTGAAGATGGTGGTGAAGCTCACGTCCTTCACCACGCTCTTGATGACGAAGACGTTCATGCCCACTGGTGGATGAATCAGGCCGAGCTCCACCGTCATCACGATGATCACGCCGAACCAGATCGGATCGAAGCCCAGCGCCACGATCACCGGAAAGATGATCGGCACGGTGAGGATGATCATCGCCATCGCGTCCATCAGGCAGCCGAGCACCAGGTACATCAGCA
>JBDUCH010000001.1:0-57068 GCA_040003555.1 Variovorax sp.
GAAACGTTCGTTCGGCCCTATGGCAGCTCTTGGCAGCCCACAAGACCTCACAACAGGCGCCCGTCGGTCCCCTTCAATCAATGCGGATGGGAATGTTGGTGGTGGATGTCTGGGTAGTGCTCGTGGCTATGGGGCAACTGTTCATGGCGATGCCAGTGGGTGTGCGTCGCCGCTCCTGTGCCATCCGGATGAAGATGCCGATG
Organism: Variovorax sp.; assembly: GCA_040003555.1. Taxonomy (GTDB): domain Bacteria; phylum Pseudomonadota; class Gammaproteobacteria; order Burkholderiales; family Burkholderiaceae_C; genus Variovorax. The sequence continues at coordinate 204 of JBDUCH010000001.1, forward strand.
GTGCTCGTCGTGTTCGTGTTCATGGCTGTGCTCGAGCGGCTCATGCACGTGCGGGTGGCCGTGTTGCTCGGTCAGGTGCAGCCATACGCCAAGAGTCATCAAAACGCTCGCGAGACTGAGCTGAAACGTAAACGGCTCGCCCATTAAGGCGATGGCCAAAACCGCTCCGAAAAACGGAGCAACCGAAAAGTAGGCGCCGGTCCGCGCCGATCCGAGGTGCCGCAGCGCGACGACGAAGAGTACGAGGCTGGTCCCGTAGCTCATGAAGCCCAGCAGTCCGGCACCGGCGACCACTGCGGTCGGCGGCCAAGCCGCGCCCGTGGCAACCGCCAGACCAAGATTCGTCGCGCCGGCCACGAGGCCCTTAGTCATTGCAATGAACGATGCGTCGGCGACCGACACCTTGCGCGTGAGGTTGTTGTCGATGGCCCAAGCCAAGCAGGCTCCGAGCACCGCCAGCGATGGCCACAGGGCACCGACTCCCGCCTTGCCGGGCCAACTGAGGATGACCGCACCCACCACGATGGCGACCATTCCCAGAGCAATGCGCCGGTCGAAGTTTTCCTTGAAGACGAACCAGGCAATGAGCGCGGTGAATACGCCTTCCGCGTTCAGAAGGAGCGAAGCGTTGGCCGCCGGCATTCCCGCGAGTCCCGTCATCAGCAGCACGGGCCCCAGCATGCCACCGGCCAGCACCGCACCCGCAAGCCACCCGAGTTCAGCCGGATGGAGCCGAACTGCGGGCGCACGCGAAAGCAGGCGCCAGGCCCACAGCCCTGCACCGGAGCCCACGTAGAGCACACCGGCAAGCAACCAAGGACTTGCATGTGCGAGCAGAAGCTTTGCGAGGGGTGTTCCCGCGCCAAACAGCGCAGCCGCCCCGAGGGCCGCCAGAACGCCGCGATGGGTAAGCGCATTCATTTCGTGCTTGTACTGCTTTTCTGGCCGGTTGACATGGGCCGAGGCCCGATGTCCGGAATGGGCGCGCGTGCGATGATAGCGGCCGGCCGCCGTCGGCCCAAGACCGGTCACTCATGGGCCCGCTCGAAGAAGCAGCCCGGGCCTTCGTGCCCCTGTGCAACAAACAGTCGGCCTACCGCGCCACCACCCCTAGGCCGTAGGACTTTGACCTGCGGCCGCTGGCCGGCAGGTGGCGCACCGCTCTCCATTTGTCTACTTGGCCGCGACATTCACTTTCGTCGCAGCCTGCTCGATAGCGCTGCTACTGCTTGTGGCTTGGACGCGCAGACTGCATGGCCGGTCCCCCTCTCGGCGACGGTTGCGCCCGCGCGCTTGGACATGAGGCGATGAGCCGCTGGCGGAATCATCTTGCCGTCGGTTGCCACGAGGTACCAACTGAGTCTAGATTTCCAAACAGGCTTGCTGACCGCTCCACCGAGAGCGCCCACGGGAACCTGGCACCCGGCGTAAGCCCGTTCAAGTACTGGCGACGAACAAGGCCGTGGAAGTACACTCCTCGTGACCATGCTCCGCCGCCGATTCCATCGCCTGACCACCGCGCTCTTCGTGGTGTTGTCGCTGCTGTTCTCGCAGCTGGCGTTGGCGAGCTACGTCTGCCCCGGTCAGAGCGACTCTGCCGCCATGGCGCAAATGATGGCTTCGGGCGAACCATGCGAAAGCATGGACCAGGCGCAGCCGGCGCTGTGCCATGAGCACTGCGCAGGAACCGCGCAGTCCTTCGAGGCCGTCAAAGTCCCGACGCCTTCGCTTCCGATGGTTGTTCAGGTGCTGCCGCTGCCGCTGGTGCTGGTGCTGGACGTCGCTGAGGCGGCTGCCGCCCCACTGTCGAACACGCTGGAAGCGCGCCCGCCTCCAGACCCTCTCTTTCTCGCCACGCTCAGACTGCGAGTCTGACCTCTCCGTCGACTGACCGGCGTCGGTGCGGCTCGTCCGCTTGCCGACAACCGCCCCGTTTGTCTTCGGAGATTTCATGCCAACCCACCTTCTGCGCTCGCTCGCCGTCGCCGCTGGAATCCTTCCGGCGCTGTCCTTGGCGGCGCCACTCACGCTCGACCAAGCCCTAGCGCTGGCGGTTCAACGTTCGGAGGCCACTCGCTCTGCGCGTGCCGGTACCGCAAGCGCCTATGAAGCCGCGCGCGCGGCAGGCCAATTGCCCGACCCGACGCTCAGCCTAAGCATCGACAACCTACCTGTGACGGGGCTGGACCGGTACAGCACCACCGCCGACTCTATGACGATGAAGCGGGTCGGCATCAGCCAGGAATGGCTGTCTTCGGAGAAGCGCTCTGCTCGCGAAGCTGCCGCCCGGGCCGCTGTCGAGCGAGCGGCGGTCAATGAACAGTCGGCAGCCGCCGAGACTCGCTTGCAAACGGCGCTCGCCTACCTCGACGCCTACTACGCCGGCGAGATGCTGAAGCTCACAAGGCTCACCGAGCATCACCTTCATGAAGAGCTCGAAGCGGCCACGGGCCGTCTGGCGTCGTCAGCCGGCAGCAGCCAGGAAGCCCTTGCCATGACCAGCGCAAGAGGCATTGCGGAAGATGAGTCGGCAGAGCTCCAGCAGACCCAGGCCGCTGCAACGGTCACGCTCCAGCGCTGGGTGGGCCAGCAAATCGAAGAACTCGTGCCGCCTATCCTGCCGACGCCGTCGGCCGAGCAAGCCTACGTCGCAGCGCATCCTGCCGTGTTGGCTGCTCAGCGTGACATCGAGGTAGCCCGTCAGGAGGCTACCGTCGCGGCCTCTAGACGCAAGCCGAACTGGACGTGGCAGGTCGCGTATGAGCAGCGCACCGGCTTCTCGAACATGGTGTCGTTCGGCGTGAACATTCCGCTGCCGGTCTCGCCCGCAGAGCGCCAAGACCGCGAAACCGCGTCAAAGCTGGCGCTCGTGGATAAGACCGAGGCGAGCCTTGGAGAAGCCACCCGCGCGGCAACAGCAGAGTTCCGCGGCCTTTCCAGCGACGCCCAGCGCCTTGCCGAGCGCATCGAGCGCTACCACGCAGCAGTCGTTGTTCCTGCTCAGCAGCGTATGCAGGCCGCGCTGGCGGGATACCGCTCGAACCAGGTGAGCCTCATGACGTTGTTCGAGGCGCGCCACGCCGAGGTAGGCGTACAGCGCAAGCTCCTCGCGCTGCAACGCGACTTCTCGAAGACGCAGGTCCAACTTGCCTACAAGCCACTCCTGGCAGGAGGTGCTGAATGAAGCGGGTTCATGTCGTTGTTCTGTCCTTGGTCGGCACGGCCGCCCTGGCCGGCGGCGGGTTCTACCTAGGCCGGCATACGCAGCTGCAGAGCGAACCGGCCGTGTCCAGCGTCCCTGCGACATCTTCTTCGGCGGAACGCAAGACTCTCTACTGGCATGACCCCATGGTTCCGGGTCCGCGTTTCGACAAACCAGGCAAGTCGCCGTTCATGGACATGCAGCTCGTGCCGATGTACGCCGACGAGGCGAGCGAAACGGGTGTGAAGATCAGCCCGTCGGTCCAGCAAAACCTCGGCATCCGAACCGCCGCCGTGAAGCGTTCGGAGGTCTCAACGTCCTTCGACGCCGTCGGTACAGTGCAATTTGACGAACGATTGAGCGTAGCTGTACAGACGCGCGTCGCGGGGTTCGTCGAGCGACTTGCAGTTCGTGCGCCGATGGAACAAGTGCGCAAGGGTCAAGTGCTGGCGACCATCTTCGCGCCTGATTGGCTCGCCCCGCAGAACGAGTTGCTCGCATTGAAGCGAGCTGGCGTATCGCAAGACCTTGTCGCCGCAGCTCGCGAACGCATGCGCGCGATGTCCATCCCTGACACCCTCGTCCGTCAGAGCGAGGAGACGGGCACCGCACAGGCACGTTTTCAGCTTGTCGCCCCGGCAGGCGGCGTCGTTGCCGAGCTCGGCGTGCGCGAAGGCGTCGCGGTCAACCCGGGGATGACGCTCTTTCGCATCGCTGGGCTTGAGAAAGTGTGGGCGGTCGCCGAGGTGCCGGAGGCACAGGCCGTGCGCCTGGCGCGGGGTCAGAAAGTGACGGCGGTCCTGCAGGCCGACACCACACAGACCTTCGGGGGCGAGCTCAAGGAGCTGCTTCCCCAGGTCAGCGCCAATACCCGCACGTTGCAGGCTCGCTTCGAGGTCGACAACCGGGCGGGCAAGCTCACGCCGGGCATGCTGCTGCGTCTGCAAGTGGCGGGGCCGTCGAGCGCCCGTTTGGTCGTTCCCTCGGAGGCGATCATCCGAACCGGCACCCGCGCCGTGGCCATCGTGCGCAAGGATAACGGCTCGTTCGAGCCGCGCGAGGTGCAGCTCGGCGTGGACCAGGGCGATACAGTCGAAGTGCTGCAAGGCCTTAGCGAAGGCGACCAAGTCGTCGCGAGCGGTCAGTTTCTCATCGACTCCGAAGCGCGACTGAAGTCGGTGCTGGGTGCAATGACTGCGGCAATACCCGCATCCGCGCCGCCACCTGCTGCGTCGATGCCCGCAGGAGTCCACGTCGGCGAGGGCAAGGTCGAAAGCGTCGAGCCCAGCGGCATCACCATCTCGCACGGTCCCGTCGCGTCACTCAAGTGGCCTGCGATGACGATGGGCTTTGGCAAACCGAGCCCGAGTGCGTTCGCCGATGTGAAGCCAGGAGACACCGTTCACTTCGAGTTCAAGCAAGGCGGCTCGATGGGCCATGAGCTTGTGTCAGTTCAACGAATCGGAGGCGCCAAGTGATTGCCGCAATGATTCGTTGGTCGGTGACCAACCGGTTCCTGGTGCTCATCGCCACGGCGTTCCTGGTGGCGGCGGGCACTTGGTCGGCGGCTCGGACTCCGGTGGATGCGCTTCCAGACCTGAGCGATGTTCAGGTCATCGTGCGTACGACCTATCCCGGTAAGCCCCCACAAGTGGTGGAGGACCTGGTCACGTATCCGCTGACGACCACGATGCTGAGTGTCCCGGGGGCGAAGACAGTGCGCGGCTACTCGTTCTTTGGCGACTCCTTCGTCTACGTCCTGTTCGACGACAAGACCGACCCATACTGGGCCCGGTCGCGTGTGGTTGAGTACCTGAACCAAGTGCAGAGCAAGTTGCCGCAGGGCGCAACCGCCGCGCTCGGCCCCGATGCCACGGGCGTCGGTTGGGTCTATGAGTACGCCCTCGTGGACCGGAAGGGAAACGCCGACATCGGGCAGCTTCGAGCCCTCAACGACTGGTTCCTCAAGTTCGAGCTGAAGACCGTCCCGGATGTTGCGGAGGTCGCCAGCATCGGCGGCATGGTGCGGCAGTACCAGGTGGTACTGGACCCGAACCGGATGCGCACCCTGGGCGTCACTCAGGGCATGGTGACGCAAGCGCTGCAGAAGGCCAACCAGGCCTCCGGCGGCTCGGTGGTCGAGCTCGCCGAGGCAGAGTACATGGTCCGCTCGCGTGGGTTCCTGAAGTCGCTCGATGACTTTCGGTCCATTCCCCTCGCCGTGTCCGGTGCGACACCGGTATTGCTAAGAGACGTGGCCACGATTCAGATTGGGCCCGAGATGCGGCGCGGCATCGCCGAGCTGGATGGCGAGGGCGAAGTCGCGGGCGGTGTCGTGGTCATGCGCTCTGGCAAGAACGCCAGAACCACCATCGAGGCGGTCAAGGCGAAGCTGGCTGCGCTGAAGCCGAGCCTTCCACCGGGCGTCGAGGTCGTCGAGACCTATGACCGCTCCAAACTTATCGACCGCGCTGTCGATAACCTGCGGGTGAAGCTGGTGGAGGAATTCATCGTCGTCGCACTGGTCTGCGCGGTGTTTCTGTTCCACGTTCGGTCCGCATTGGTGGCTGTGGTGACGCTCCCAGTAGGGGTCCTGGTAGCCTTCATCGTGATGCACTGGCAAGGGGTCAGTGCGAACATCCTCAGCCTCGGCGGCGTCGCCATCGCCCTCGGCGCCATGGTCGACGCGAGCGTGGTCATGGTCGAGGCCGCGCACAGGCACCTGGAGCACTTCCAGGACCAGCATGGACGCCAGCCGACGGCGGTCGAACGGTGGTCACTGGTTGCGGAGTCGGCGGTGGAGGTGGGGCCGGCGCTGTTCTTCTCGCTGCTAGTCATCACGCTGTCGTTTCTTCCTGTCTTCACGCTCGAAGCGCAGGAGGGGCGTCTGTTTTCTCCACTGGCGTTCACAAAGACCTACGCAATGGCTGCGGCTGCCGGCCTGTCGATAACCCTGGTGCCGGTGCTGATGGGCTACCTCATCCGGGGGCGAATCCCGAAGGAGACGGCCAACCCGGTGAATCGCTTTCTCATCGCCGTCTACCGACCCGCATTGGAGGTCGCGCTGCGCTTTCCGAAGTCGACCCTTTGGGTCGCGGCCCTCGTGCTGGCGGTCACTGCCATACCGGTGATGCGTCTGGGCGGCGAGTTCATGCCGCCGCTCGACGAGGGAGACCTTCTCTACATGCCCTCGGCCTTGCCCGGGCTCTCGGTCTCGAAGGCGTCCGAACTGCTCCAGCAGACCGACCGCCTCATCAAGACGGTGCCTGAGGTGGAGCGGGTCTTCGGAAAGGCGGGGCGAGCTGATACGGCGACGGATCCGGCTCCGCTGGAGATGTTCGAGACGACCATCCAGTTCAAGCCGCGCAAGCAGTGGCGTGCGGGCATGACGCCGGAGAAATTGGTCGAAGAACTCGACAGCGTGGTCAAGTTGCCGGGGTTGTCCAACGTCTGGGTACCGCCCATTCGCAATCGCATCGACATGCTAGCCACCGGCATCAAGAGCCCGGTGGGCATCAAGGTGGCGGGCACGGACCTCGCCACCATCGACCGCCTGACCACGCGGATTGAAGCCGCGGTGAAGTCTGTCCCGGGGGTCTCCTCCGCGCTGGCGGAGCGCCTGACAGGAGGGCGCTACATCGATGTCGAGGTGGACAGGCTCGCTGCTGCGCGCTATGGCCTTGCCGTGTCCGATGTCCAAGCGGTCGTTTCGACCGCCATCGGCGGCGACAACGTCGGCGAAGTCATCCAGGGACGAGAACGCTTTCCCATCAACGTGCGCTACCCGCGCGAGATTCGGGACTCCCTGGAGGGGCTGCGGCAACTTCCGTTTGTGACTGATAAGGGCGCAACGGTGTTGCTTCAGGATGTGGCTCGCATTTCCATCGAGGAAGGACCTCCCATGGTGCGCAGCGAAAACGCTCGACTGTCCGGGTGGGTCTATGTCGACGTGCGTGGGCGCGACCTGCGGTCAGTGGTGAAGGACATGCAATCGGCCGTCGCGGAGCAAGTCGCAATGCCCGCCGGGTATGCGGTGTCCTGGTCCGGTCAGTTTGAATACCTCGAGCGAGCGTCGGAAAGGCTGAAAGTCGTCGTCCCGGTGACGCTCGCCGTCATCTTTGTGCTGCTCTACCTGCTCTTCAGGTCATTCATCGATGCGACGCTCGTGATGGCGGCTGTGCCGTTCTCGTTGGTCGGCGGGTTCTGGCTGGTGTTGGCACTTGGGCATGCCGTCTCCGTTGCCACCGCGGTGGGTTTCATCGCCTTGGCTGGCGTTGCCGCCGAGTTCGGCGTCGTGATGCTGGTCTACCTCAAGAACGCTCACGCCAAGCGTCTCACGGCCGGCGAGCCCGACAGTGAAGAGACGCTGCTCGCTGCCATCCGGGAGGGCGCCGTGTTGCGCGTGCGTCCTAAGGCCATGACTGTGGCCGTCGTCATGGCCGGCCTGCTTCCCATCCTCTTCGGCAGCGGCACAGGCTCTGAAGTCATGACACGGATTGCAGCACCGATGGTGGGCGGCATGGTCACGGCTCCGTTTCTCAGCATGCTGGTCATTCCTGCCGCCTGGTACTTGGCACGCCGACGCCGCGTCGGGCGGGTGACCGCACCTTCCTCCCCAGACGTGGCCGCGATGGCGACGGCCGCGCGCTGAAACCAATTTTCAACTTCAAGAAAGGCCTTCGACATGAAGGCAACTCATATCCTCGCCGCAGTCCTGACGCTTACAGCGGTTCATCAAGTCAACGCTCAGAGCACGTCTATGCCGATGAAGGCGGCGCCTGCCCCGGCAGCCGCCTCGATGCCGCTCGTTGCTGGTGAAATCCGGAAACTCGACCCGGTGACCGGCCTCATCGTGCTCAAGCATGAGGACATCCCCAACCTCGGCATGCCGGGCATGACGATGGGCTTCGATGTCGCCGACAAGAAAATTCTCGATGGCCTGAATGTCGGCGACAAGGTGCGCTTTCGGGCAGAGATGCTGAAGGGCAAGGCGATGGTCACAGAGCTGAAAGCCAGCCGCTAGGTCGTTGGTCTGACGGGCTCGTGCCGCCGCGTCACGCGAGCGATCGCTTCCGAGAAGGTCGAGTGACCGGACCGGGCGCAAAGCCGACATGAGTCCGCACATCGTACGGGCAGGATATTGCGCTTTTACGTCCGTCGACTCGATTCCGCCTTGTTCAGCCGATCCTGCTCAATCCGCCTCGCTGGTGCGCGACCAGCGTTCCACTTTCCTTCTTCGATGCTGTGCGCTACGTAGATTGCAAAGGTTGGGTGATTCATAGCGTGCGCTGGGTCTGACGCGTGACGGCGGTGATTGCAGTCCCGGCACGTAGCTCTGCTGTGGTCACCTCGTGGCCGCCTCGGGAAACGTTGTCATCCGGCAACTGTTGCGGCCAGCCGCCTTGGCTTGGTAGAGCATCTCGTCCGCCTTCTGCGTGAGCTGTTTCGGGGTTGATCCTTCTCCCTCGTAGTAGGCGACCCCTACGCTTGCGCTGATGCTCAGCGTCTGGTCGTCGAGAACGAAGGGATCGCTCATCTCCTTCAGGATCTTCTCCGCGATGGCGCGCGCGTCGTCCGGCGTGCGCAGGGCGTGCAGGATCACGGTGAACTCGTCGCCGCCCAGGCGCGCAACGAAATCCGCAGCGCGGGCCGCACGCAAAAGGCGGACGGCCACGGCGCGAAGCAGCGCGTCGCCGCAGAGGTGCCCCCAGCGGTCGTTGATCTGCTTGAAATGGTCGATGTCGATGTACATGAGTGCCATGGGCGCAACTTCCGCCGCGCCAGCGGCCATCGACTCGGCAAGGCGTTTCTCGAAGGCGCTCCGGTTGCCCAGTCCCGTGAGCGGATCCTGGTTCGCCAGTTGAACCAGTCGCCGTTCTTCGCGCTTCTGGCGAGTGATGTCGGTGATGACCGCATGAAAGCCGATGATCGTGTTCCCATCGGCGCCTCTCTGGGGAATGTAGTTGGCCTCGTAGCAGACATGGTCTGTCGCTGTGACGACCTCGTTCTGGAAGGTCACGGATTCGCCGGCTAAGACCGCCTTCACGTGCGGCTCGATCGCGCGATAGGCCGTTTCACCGAGGAGTTCCTGGATGGTGCGCCCCGGTATGGCATCGCGGCTTAAGCCGAACGTCCCCTCGTAGGCGCGATTGGCGAACTGGTAGTGCTGGGATGCATCGACGTAGGCCACCCGCATCGGCAGCGCGTCTGCCATCGTGCGCAGGCGGGCTTCGCTTTCCGAGAGCGCCCGCTCCGTGGCCTTGGCCGCTGAAATGTCGCGCATGATGCCGGAGAAGCGCTCGAGCTTCCCGTTCTTGTCACGGTGGGCAATGACCAGGTGGCTCACCGGAAACGCTTGATGGTCGGCATTCCAGATGTTCGATTCCCCGACCCACACGCCGGTCTTCACTGCCGTGGGAACCACCTCGCTGTAAAGGCGCGCCAGCGTTTCGGGCGGATTGAAATCGGCCATCTGAAGATGCGCGATCGACGCGCCGAGTGGCGTGCCCGTGCAACGGCGCGCCGCGGGGTTCATGTAGGTCAGATGTCCGGCGGTGTCCAACTGGACGACGTAGTCCGGCGTGGCTTCGAAGATGGCAGTGAGTGTGCGCAGCGCCTGTTCCGCATGAGATCTCTCCGTGATGTCCGACAACGTGCCCACCTGTCCGACGACACGGCCGTCAGCGAGTATCGGCCGCATCTGCAGAGATATCAGCACCGCGACGCCGTCGCGGCGCTGCAACCGCTGCGTGAGCCGGTATGCCTGATTCTTCGTGACGAGATCCTGCCAGTCTTTCCATACCTGGGGCTGGATGTCTTCCGGGATCAGGCTCAACCAGCCCTTCGACGCCTCGCTCCGATCCAGCCCGTGGATTCGCAGGTAGGCGTCGTTGACGTACACCATCGTGCCCTCGGCGTCGGCGCGGAAAAGGCCCAGCGGGGACGCATCCATCACGGCCGCCATCTCGGAGCGCTTGTCGCGCAGATCGCGCATCAGGGCGTCGAACTCGCGCGCGAGATCTCCGCGCTCGTCGCTCGCCCGGATATCGAGTGCGACATCGCCGTCCGGCGACTGGCGCAACGCCTTGATGGCCTTGTGCAGCTTGCCCATCGGGTGCATGAGCCACACCGTACCGGCCCACACTAGCACGCTGCAGACCAGTGCCAGCAGAAGCATCTGGCTCAGCAATGTGCTGCGGGCTGCCGTCAGCGGCGCGTACGCTACCCGGGCGGGCAGCACCAGGCGCAATGTCCAGCCGGTGGTCGGGAGAGAGGCGCTGGTGACCAGGCCACCGAAGCCATCCGCCGCCTCGACCGAGGCGGGCTGCAGTACCTGCGTCGGATCCGGATGAACGATGTAGACCGGATCAGGCCCTGCCGTTTCAATGACATAGTGGCCACCGCCCCCCACGTGAGCCCGTGCGAGGTCGCCGAGGACGTTCGGCCGCGTGAGCTCGAGGCCCGCGCCAAGAAAGCCCACAACGCGCGCGTCGCGGTCTTTCACGGGCACGACGATCACGACCGCGGGTTGGTCGGTGGTGCGCGCCCGCAAGGGCGGGGATATGGCGGTGATCCCGCCGTTGCGAGCCCGCTGAAAATAGTCCCGGTCCGCGATGCTCACCGCCTTCGCGTTCGGCGGATCGTTGGCGACGATGTTGCCGTCGGGCGCGATCAGGGCAACGCCGTCGAAGGTCGCTCGCAACCTGCTCTCCCGGAGAAAGCGTTGCTGCGCTTCTGCCGTACCGAAGGTTTCCGAATTGGCGCCGCGGGCTTCGCGCGTCAGCAGATTGAGGTGCGTCCCGATCCTGTAGTCAACGCCATCGGCAGCCAGTTGGGTCATGGCTTGCTGCTGCTCCTGCATCAAGCTCACATACTTGCTGGAGAGGCTTCGGTACTGCCATGCCGCTGCTGCGCCCACGATCGCAAGCACGAGCGAGGTCGTCAGCATCGCTGTCTTGGTCGGCAAGGTCAGACGCATGGGGAGCTTTAGGGGCGACCCTCGGGCCGAGGCCGGCAGGCTGCTGGCGTGATCGAAAACTTTCGACCTACGTCCTTGATCCACACAAGCAGTGAACAGCGCATTCAGGCAAATCTATCCGCAATCGGAGTGTCGTGCGAGGGCATGTGCAACCCGCAACAGCGGATGGTGCACAAGTAGCGGCGAGCCGATGCGCGGTTTCAGTGGATGAGCCTGTGCTTCAACGCATAGCGGGTCAGATCGCTGTTGGACGCGAGACCCAGCTTCAGCATCAGACGCCTTCGGTAGGTGCTCACCGTCTTTTGCGAAAGCGAAAGCCGGTCTGCGATCCGTTCGGATCTGTCGCCGGTCGCCAGCGCCAGAAACACCTGGGCCTCGCGTTTGGACAACTCCTCATGCGGGGCGTGCGTTTCCTCGGAATCGAGCGCGCGCGCGAGCAGCCTGGAGACACTCGCGGGCAGGGGCCGCTGTCCCAGCGAAACGAGCCGTACGGCTCTGACGATCTCCATCGGTTCACATCGCTTGTCGAGATAGCCCCGCGCGCCTTCGCGAACCAGGTTTGCAGCGCCATGGTCGTCGTAGCTGGCGCTCAGCACCAGGATGCGCGTGCGGGGGCTTCGGGCGTGTATGGCCTTTATCGCGTCTGCGCCGTTCGGGCCGAGCCCCGGCAAGTCCAGTATGAGGACGTCGATCTCGACGGTGCCCACGAGCTCGACGGCCGCCTCCAGGCCAGCCGCCTCGCCGACCACCCACAGGTCGACGAATCGTGCAAACAGGTCGCGCAGGCCGGAACGGACGATGCCGAGTTGATCCGCGACGCCAATCCTGATCATGGGCGGTTCGAGGTGAGCGCATCGCGAGAGTTCACTGGTTGCCGAATCTTCGCGCTCGATGGCCGCTCTGATATTGAGCCAGATCAACCGGGGTCGAACTCTGCCGGCCATTCTGCGGCGCCACTCGGCGCTGTTGAAGGGCAGAATCGGGCACGTCAACGTTTGGAGCCACCGAACATGTCAGCGCGTATCAAGCGGCCCACCATCATTGTTCGGACGATCGCTTTCGTGGCCATCGTCTGCATCAGTCTCGTCGCGATCGACGTCTGGAACAGCTGGAGTGCGCGCTCGGTTCAACTCCGGCAAATGGGCGACGCTACATCGAATCTTGCGCGCGCCATGGCGCAGCAGGCCGACGACACGATCAAGGCGGCTGACACGGCGCTGATCGGTATCGTGGAGCGCGTCGAATACGACGGAATCGGCGCGGTCGCCATCGCGCGCTTGCGCAGGCTCATGGCAGTGCGCGTGGCTGAACTTCCGCAACTCGATGGCTTGCACGTCTACGACGCGAACGGCGACTGGGTTGCGAACACGCGGCCGGCCACGGTGCCAAACTTGAACAATGCGGATCGGGAGTATTTCATCTTCCATCGCGACCACGAGGATCGAGGTCCGCATATCGGTGTTCCGGTCAAAAGTCGAACCACCGGCAAGTTGCTCATTCCGGTATCTCGGCGCATCAATCATGCCGACGGCAGCTTTGCCGGGGTCGCGCTCGCCACGATCGATATCGATTTCTTGATGAATTTCTACAACAGCCTCGAGATCGGCAAGGCCGGCGCGGTTGTGCTGGTGATGGACAGCGGGGTCATGATGACGCGCCGTCCGTACACCACCGACATGGTCGGAAGGAACATGCTGAACACCGAGCTTTTCCGTCAGTATTCATCGCGGGGGCCGGTTGGAGAGGCTTACATCACGTCAGCACAGGATGGCGTGACGCGGTTGAACAGCTTTCGCCGCCTCGCGAACTACCCTCTGTTCGTCGCTGCAGCCTTGTCCAAGGACGAGATCCTCGCCACCTGGTGGCGCGATACGCTCTGGTATTCGGGCGGGGTGATCTTTTTCGTGATGGTGGTGGCATTCGTCGGTTGGCGGCTGATCAAGCAGATCGAACTGCGAACCCGGGCCGAAGCCGAATTCGTGCGCGCCCGGGACGCATTGGAGAGCCTGAACAAGACACTGAACACGCTCGCCATGCAGGATGGCCTCACCGGGCTGGCGAACCGTCGGCAATTCGACGTGACACTCGACACCGAGTTCAGCCGGGCAATGCGCGACGCGAGTACGCTGGCTCTGATCCTGATCGATGTCGATCGCTTCAAACAATACAACGATGTCTACGGCCATGCTGCCGGCGACGAATGTCTGCAAACGATCTGTCGCACGATCAGAGACCTCACTCCACATCGTCCCGGAGATCTTGCTGCGCGCTATGGCGGTGAAGAAATCGCGGTGCTGCTGCCGAACACCGATGTTGCGGGCGCGGTCGCCGTCGCGGAAAAAATCCGCAACGCCATTCGCGCGCTGGAGATCGTGCACAGCGGCAATGCGGGTGGCTTTGTTACCTTGAGCGCCGGGGTGGATGCGCTCATTCCTGTTTCCGGATTCGACCAGCCGACGGAGTTGATTCAGGCGGCGGACAAGGCGCTGTACACGGCCAAGGCGGGCGGGCGCAACCGCGTATGCGTCAGCAGGGAGACGGCGCCTTTGTGAGTCGGGCCGGCGCAGGTACGGCAGTGAGTTCCAAAGTACTAGGAGTAGACGTTGCATCAGTTGCGGATGCAGCACAGATTGGTCCTACAACCATGCGAGACGTGAAAAAACCCGCTGTCAACCCCGAATCGTTGAGCCACGCACCGCATGGTGCGCCCATGATCGGGTGCATGAAATTCCGTCGTCTGATCCGTCTGGCCTGGGTTGCCGTGCTTCTTGCAGGGATCACCACGGTTTGCGCAGCGCAGCCCGCGCCCGAACGCAGGCTTCGAATTGTTGGCGGGCTGGCGACAGTCAGCCAATACACCGTGCACGAAGAGCCATTCTGGTCGCAGGACCTGGCGCGGTTGAGTGGAGGAAAGTACACCGCGAGCATCGTGCCCTTCAACCGGGCCGGCGTGCCTGGGCCCGAGATGCTCCATCTCATGAAACTGGGTGTCGTGCCATTCGGCACCGCATTGCTGAGCCAGGTGGCCAGCAACGAACCCGAGCTGGGCGCCGCTGACCTCCCGGGCCTCAATCCGGACATGGCGACATTGCGGCGTGTGATTGCAGCCTTCCGCCCCACACTCGAAAAACGATTGAGCGACCAGTTCAACGTCGAATTGCTTGCGGTCTATGTCTACCCGGCCCAAGTGGTTTTTTGCAAGCAGGTCGTCACCCAGCTGGCCGATCTTGCCGGCCGGCGGATCCGTGTTTCCAGTGTGAGCCAGGCCGATTTCGTGAGCGCACTGAAGGCGACACCCGTGCTCACCGAGTTCGCCGAGTTGATGTCCAACATGAACTCCGACAACACCGAGTGCGCAATCACCGGTGCCATGTCCGGCAATGCGCTCGGCCTCCACAAGATCACGCGCGGGCTCTACTCCATGCCCCTCGGCTGGGGGCTGGCGGTGTTCGGGGCCAACCGGAACACATGGAACACGCTGCCCGCCGACCTGAAGACACTGCTGAAAGCCGAGTTGCCCAAACTCGAAGCAGCGATCTGGGAAGAGTCGGAACGCGAAACCAGCAACGGTATCGCCTGCAACACAGGCGCCGACACATGTGCTCGGGGAACCAAGGGCTCTATGGTCGAGGCACGCCCCTCCGCTGCAGATGAGCGTCGGCGTCGGGACATCTTCGCCAAGGACGTGCTCGCGCCATGGGTCAAGCGGTGCGGAGCAGGATGTCTCAAGCTCTGGGAGCAGACGATCGGCCCGGCAGTCGGCATCAAGGCACCGGGCCCCTTGTGAACAAACTGTTGCCGCGAAGGATCACTGCCACCATCTACGGTCTGGCGGCAGTGTTCCTGTTGGCGGTTCTGGGCAGCGCAGTCGTTCTCACCTCGGCGACGCGCGACAAGGCCATCGCCGACAGCCAGAACCAGGCCACGCGCTTCGTGAGTGGCTCGGAAGCGGCACTCAATCGCAGCCTTCTGGGCGTGGATCTGTTGCTGGCCGATCTGAGCGAGCGGCTGCAGGCTTCTTCGGAGGCCACGATCGTGGCCGATGCGGCGCGCAGCCAGCTCGCACAGCAAATGCAGGGGGTGGTTCGGCAGAACCTGCTGGTGCGGTACGTTGCGGTTCTGAACGCACGCGATGAGGTGGTGGTGTCATCCGACCGGCAAGGCGCCAAGGCGGCGGTTCGACTGCCCGCCGGCTTTCTGCGGCAGGTTGTGGAACAACCCGCGTCGACGCTCGCGATCAGCGCGCCATTTGTCAACCCGCTGACGTCGCAGCGCGTCGTGTACTTCGCGCGGGATCTGCAACTGCAGGATGGCAGCCACATCGTGGCAATCGCAGAAGTGCAGCTCTCCTTGTTGACCACCATCCTGATGCAGGGCGTCGACATCGAGGGGCTGGAAGTCACGCTGGAGCACGAGGCAGGGCCAGTCCTGGCGAGCATGCCCCGCCGTGACGATCCTTCAGGGCAGGCCATTGCGCCCGCGCTGAGCGAGCAGATCCTCGACGGGAACCCGCGGTATATGCCTGCACGCCTGAGCGGCGTGCCGGCCATCGTCGTGGCGCGGCCGACGCTTCACAGAAACCTGCGGATCGTGGCCAGTATTCCCTTGCGATCTGCCCTCCGGGATTGGCGCACGCAACAGGCCTTCATCTGGAGCGCGGCTTGCACGTTCATGCTGATGATCCTCGGCGTCGTCTATCTCACGCGCATGCATTTGCGCCGGCAATGGCGATCCAAAGCCACCTTGGATCAGGCGCTCGAATCAATGGAGGACGGCTTCGTGCTGTTGGATTCGAAGGATCGCGTGCTCATATGGAATCGCCGTTTCGGGGAAATCTTCCCCTGGTCGCGGGACATGATCCGCCCGCTCCTGCCATTCCAGGAAATTGTCGAGCGAGGCGAGGCGCACGTTGTTGCAGCAGTTGTCGATGGCGAGCAGACGACTCCATTGGATTCATATCAGAAACGGCAGGTGCAGGGCGAGCGGGAACTCACCCTTGCAGCGGGGGGCGTCATTCTCGCGATCACAAGACGCACGCCGGACGGTGGCGCGATGTGCGTGTACCGGGACATCACGGAAAAGCGGCGAAACATCGCGGACATCCTCGAGGGCAAGGTGCAATTGCAGGCCACGCTGGACGCGCTGCCGGACGTCCTGCTCGAGCTGGGGCTGGACGGTCAATGCCACCGCTTTCACTCCCCGCGCACACCCGGGGCCGCCATCGACGTTCGGGATCCGGTGGGCCGGGCGATCGGCGACCTGCTGCCGCCGGACGCCGCGACCGAGGTCATGACGGCGCTGCAGGAGTCCTACGTGTCCGGCTTTTCGACCGGCCACCAGTTCGAACGCCGCGCTGCCCAAGGAACCATCTGGTTCGAAATATCCGTGTCTCGCAAGCCGGTCGGCGAAGGGGTCGATGCGCGATTCATCGTCATTCTGCGCAATATCACCGACCGCAAGTCCGCTGCGCGCCAGATCGAGCATCTGGCGTTCTATGACGGCCTCACAGGCCTGCCCAACCGCCGGATGCTTCTGCACCGGTTGACGGCGGCAATCGTCAGCAACAGCCGGGGTTCACGACACGGCGGGCTGTTGTTTCTGGACCTGGACAAGTTCAAGACGCTCAATGATGCGCACGGTCATGCGATGGGCGATCTGCTGCTCAAGCAGGTGGCAGCGCGAATCTCGCGCATCATGCGCGACGGCGATACGGTCGCCAGGTTGGGAGGCGACGAATTCGTCGTGCTGCTGGAGAACCTGAGCGAGGACAGCGCGGTGGCAACCACGCAGACCAGGGCGCTCGGAGAGGCCATCCTGGCCGAGATGCACCAGCCGTTCGAGATTGCCACCCATCCTTACTTCAGCACCTGCAGCATCGGCGCCACGCTTTTCCGCGACAACCAGCTTTCGCTCGATGGCCTGCTCAAGCAGGCCGACATCGCGATGTATTACGCCAAGACCGCCGGCGGAAGGGCGATGCGATTCTTCGAGCCGGCGATGCAGACCCTCATCACCGCGCGCGCCACCCTGGAGACCGAGCTGCATGCCGCGATGGCGGCCAAACAGTTCGTCCTGCATTACCAGCGCCAGGTGACCGACGGCGGCGAGCTCTTCGGCGCGGAGGTGCTGGTTCGCTGGCAACATCCTCATCGCGGCATGGTGCCCCCAGCCGGCTTCATCGAAGTGGCGGAAGAGACCGGGCTGATCGCTCCCATCGGCCTGTGGGTGCTCGAGCAAGCCTGCATTCAGCTGGAACGCTGGAGCCACCATCCAAGAAGATCGAACGTGCAGATCGCGGTGAATGTGAGCGCGCGGCAGTTCCGCAGCGACGACTTCGCGGATCAGGTGCGCGACGTGCTGATTCGAACCGGGGCCGATCCCTCGAAGCTCAAGCTCGAACTCACGGAAAGCCTGCTGCAGGACAAGGTGACCGAGACCATCCGCAAAATGAAATCGCTCGCCGCAATCGGCATCCAGTTCTCCATGGACGACTTCGGCACCGGCTTCTCGTCGCTCTCCTACATGACCCAGCTTCCGCTGCACCAGGTCAAGATCGACAAGTCTTTCGTGCAAGGCATCGGCGTCGATCGGAAAGTCGAATTGATCATCCAGACCATCATCGGCATGGCGCGCAGCCTTGATCTGGCAATCGTCGCGGAGGGCGTCGAAACGGAGCAGCAACTTGCCTTTCTGGCAAAGCATGGCTGCACGCTGTACCAGGGATACCTGTTCGGCAAACCCGTGAGTCTTGCCGAATTCGATTCGGAATTGAACGCGGAAACGACTGGCTGAGCGCCGCCCCATGCAATCAGCATTGACGCCGATCGACGAAGCCCGCAGGGCGCGGGCCTTGATCGCTCTGCGTCCGTTGGCCGACACAGAAGGCTTCCTGGTACGTGGGCTGGCGCACCGACGAGATGCGCGCGAACTGCTAGAAGGCGGTTGGAGGTTCCCGATTCCTGTGCCCGAACTGCTGGCGAGGCAGCTTGCTGCCGCCGTCTTTCTCACCATCTGCTGTTGGTCGTCCTGGGCGAGCGCAGAAACCGCGGATCCGGTGTCGGTCACGCAGGCCCTCAGGGTCGTTTCCGAAGCGGCCAAACAGGGCGCGTCCTGGACGGGCCCGCAATCGGGCCCGGCGGCGCCCGCCGGCAAGACCATTGTGTTTGTCGCCGAAGATCTGCGCAACGGCGGCATCGTCGGCGTCGCGCAGGGCGCGCGCGAGGCGGCGCGCATCCTCGGTTGGACAGTCAAGATCGTCGACGCGGGTGGAACAGCGGCCGGCCGGTCGAAGGCGCTGGCTGCTGCGCTGGCCGCGTCACCCGATGGCGTCGTGCTGGGCGGGCTCGATGCGGTTGAGAACGGCCCGGCGCTCGCCCGGCTTTCCCGAAGCGGCGTGCCGATCGTGGGCTGGCATGCCGGTTCGCTGCCGGGGCCGATCCGGGGGACGCCGGTGGCAATGAACGTGACGACGGATCCGCTGGAAGTGGCGCGTGTGACCGCAATGGCGGCGGTAGCGCAATCCGGTGGACGCGCCGGTGTCGTGATTTTCACCGACACCCGGTACCGGATCGCGGTGGCGAAGGCCGATGCAATGGCGGCAGTCGTGCGCGCCTGCAAGGGCTGCGCGGTGCTGGAAGTGCACGACGTTCCCTTGTCCGAGAGCGACGCGCGGATGCCGGCGATCACGCTGGAACTGCTGCAGCGCTACGGCAAGCGATGGACCCATGCACTGGCGATCAACGACATCGTGTTCGACTACGCGATTCCCACCCTCACGAAGGCCGGCCTGTCCAGCGATGGATTGAGCCTGCTTTCAGCCGGCGACGGCAGCGCGCCCGCGTTCGTGCGCATTCAGGCGAAGACATTCCAGACAGGCACCGTCGCCGAGCCACTGAACCAGCAGGGCTGGCAGGCGCTCGATGAACTGAATCGCTTGATGGCGCGCGAGCCCGTGAGCGGCTTTGTCGCACCTGTGCACCTGGTCACTGCGGAGAACATCGCATTCGACGGCGGCCCGACTCTGCGATATGACCCCGACAACGGATACCGGGCGATCTACAAACGCATCTGGCGGCGTTGATGCCTGCCGCGACGTCGGCCATGTCGCACCGCCCGGCGCTGCCGGCCTGGCGCCATGTCGCCTGGCTGCCGCGCTCGCTTCGCGCCCAGTTCGCGCTGGCGCTGTCTGTTCTTTCGCTGTTGATGCTGGCGGGTGGACTCGCCGCCGCCCATGCCTTGCGAACCTCCAGTCACGCCACCCAGCAGCTCACGCAAGAGCGATTCGTGCGCATGCAGGACGCGCAGGACATGGTGGAGCGCACCCTGCGGATCGAACGGGAAGCCGGACGATTGTTGTCCACCGATTCGTTGCCGGCGGTGCACCTGAGCTACGCCGCCATCGTCGACCAGACGACGGTACTGGATCGGGTGGTCGCTGAACTCGCGGTCGCCAAGGAAGACGTCGGCGTGCTCGAGCTGTACCAGGCAAGCCAGCTGTTCCGCAATACCGCCAATGTCGTTGCGCAGCTGCGGGAAAATCTGCTGCAGATGGAGCAGGCCTTCGCCAGGCTGCCGGCCGACCTGGGCGGCGATTCGGCCGCCGCCCCGTCGGTGGACTCGCAGGCGAAGGCGTTGTTGCTCTATCGGCTTCAGAACGCCGCCAGTACGGCCGCCGTGGAGAGGATCCGCACCGAATTCCCGCGCGCCTGGCCGGTTCTTCCGCTTCGAGCCGAGAGCGGGCGAGCGGATCAACCCCGTACAGACCAGCGCGACCCGTTCGCCCTTCGTATCGCGCTGATCAACCAGCGCGTGGCGCTCGGTCGATTCCATGGACAGCTGTCGAACCAGGCCGAGGACATGGTGACGGCGGCGCGCACCCGCGCGGAGTTTTTCGACGGCGACTATCGCGCTGCCGTGCAGCAGCTGGCCGAGGCATCCCGTCGCGAAGCGCGTTGGGTGCTGATCCTGCTGGCGATCAGCCTGGTGTTCGCATGGCTAGTGGCCGGCGTGTTCCTGGGGCAGCACGTGCTTGGACGCCTGCAACTCGTGAGCCGGTATCTGCAGCAGCGCGGCACGGCCGGCACGCCGCTCGGCATGCTGGTCAGGGGGCGCGACGAGATCGGGGATATGGCGCGCGCCGTGGATCGTTTCCTGGCCGACCGGACGCAACTTGAACTGCGAACCGCCGAGTTGTTTCTCACCAAGGAGCATCTGGTCGAACAGGGCCGCGTCCTTGAAATGATTGCAGGCGGCGCGCCGCTGCCGGATATTCTCGACCGGTTGACCCGTTCGATCGAGTCCCAGCTGGAGGACATCAAAGGCTCCATTCTGCTGCTCGACCCGGACGGGCTGCACCTGCACAACGGCGCCGGGCCCAACTTGCCCGCGGCCTACATGGATGCCATCGAAGGCGTCTGCATCGGTCCGAACGTCGGGTCGTGCGGCACAGCCGCCTATCGCGCAGAGGCGGTCATCACAACGGACATCCAGACCGATCCGCTGTGGGCGGACTACCGCGCGCTGGCCGAGTTGCACGGGCTGCGATCCTGCTGGTCGGCACCGATCCTGTCGCAGGAAGGGGCGGTGCTCGGAACCTTCGCGATGTATTCAGGCACAGTGCGAGCCCCGAGCCCCGGCGAGCAGAAGCTGGTCGAGCTGGCGACGCGGATCGCCGGCATTGCGATCGAGCGCCGTCGCTCGGAAGAGCGCATTCGCCACATGGCACACCATGACGAGCTGACGGGATTGCCCAACCGTCTCCTGCTGAACGATCGCATGGAACAGGCCCTGGCACAAGCGGATCGAACCGGACGTCCGGTGGCGCTGCTGTTCCTGGATCTCGACGGTTTCAAGTTCATCAACGACAGCTTCGGCCACGCCGCGGGCGACGCCGTGCTGGTCGCGGTCGCTGGTCGGATGTCGGATGCGATCGGGGTCAGCGACATCGTGGCCCGCCTGGGCGGCGACGAGTTCGTGATGGTGCTGACGGGGTTGGAGCGTGCGGCCGATGCCGCGCGCGTGGCGCAGCTGATACTGGTCACCCTGGCGCCGCCGGTGCAGTTCGAATCGCGCAGCCTGCATGTCGGTGCGAGCATCGGCATCAGCGTGTACCCGGAAAACGGAGCCAGCAGCGAGATACTGCTGAAGCACGCAGATCTCGCGCTCTACTGCGCAAAGCAGCAGGGGCGCAACGGCTACCGCTACTACACCGACGACATGGGCGAGCAAGCCCGGCAGCACACCGAACTCCGCTCGGCGCTCGTGGGTGCGCTGCCGGGTCGCCAGTTCGAACTCCACTACCAGCCCCAGGTCGATCTGCGAACCGGCCGCATCAACTCGATGGAGGCGCTGATCCGTTGGCGGCATCCGGATCTCGGGATGGTCTCCCCGGCCCGCTTCATTCCGTTGGCCGAGGAAACCGGATTGATCGTGCCCATCGGGGAATGGGTGCTGCGCACCGCATGTGCACAGTTGAAGGCCTGGCACGAAGAAGGGCACTCGAGCTTGCCGGTGGCGGTGAACCTGTCGGCCCACCAGTTCCGGGGGCATGACGTTGCGCAGCTGGTCGCGCGCGTGCTCAGGGAGTGCGACCTGCCCGCACGATTTCTGGAGCTTGAACTGACGGAGAGCGCCCTGATGCTCGACACGGGCGCGGTTCTGAAGTCGCTCCTCGAGCTGAAAGGCATGGGGGCGCGACTGGCCCTGGACGACTTTGGAACGGGCTATTCGAGCCTCAGCCATCTGAATGGCTTCCCGATCGACGTGATCAAGATCGACAAGTCTTTCACCCTCGAGGTGACGCGCAGTGAGAGCACTGCGTCGATCACCCGCGCGATCATCGCCATGGCCAAATCGCTTGGCATGAAGACCGTTGCGGAAGGCGTGGAGACCGAGGATCAGTTGCGCTTCATGGTGGCGCACAAGTGCGACAGCATGCAAGGCTACTACTACAGTCGTCCACTGTCGGTTGCGGACATGGGCGCCTTGCTCGCGGAAAACCGGCGGATCTCCCTGGATCTGATTGCGCCAGGCGCCGCAGCCGATGAGGAGCGCGTGCAGGCCCTCTGAGCGCAGGCAGCGGACGAGCCGCGTTCAGGCGTTGCTCGTGGCGCGCACTTCTTCGATCGTCGTCAGGCCAGCGAGCACCTTGTCGATGCCGTCCTGGCGCAAGGTGCGCATCCCCTGGTCGAGCGCCGTCCCCTGCAACGCTTCGGCCCGCGCGCCGGTCTGGATCAGGCGGCGCAGCTCCTTCGAGATGACCATCAGTTCATGCAACCCGACGCGGCCCTTGAAGCCGGTCTGTTCGCAATGCGCGCAGCCGCTGCAGCTGTACACCTGCAGCGCGCCGTTTCGCCCGTGTCGCTGCACCCAGTCGGCCGTGACCGACTCGCGCGCACCGGGTTTCTCGTCGGAACCGTAGACACCCATGTAGTCGGAGAGCAGTTCGAGAGTTTCGTCCGCAGTGGCGGGACGGCTCGTCAGGCACTTCGGGCACAGGCGGCGCACCAGGCGCTGCGCAAGCACGGCGAGCAGCGAGTCGGCAAAGTTGAACGGGTCCATGCCCATGTCCAGCAGCCGCGTCACCGTCTCCGGGGCGCTGTTGGTGTGCAGGGTGGACAGCACCAGGTGACCCGTGAGAGAGGCCTCCACCGCCATCTCCGCGGTCGCCTCGTCCCGGATCTCGCCCACCATGATGACGTCCGGATCGGCACGCAGAAAGGCGCGCAGCGCTTTCGCGAACGTCCAGTCGATGCGCGGGTTGACCTGCACCTGGCGCAGCCCGCTTTGCGTGATCTCGATCGGATCCTCGGCAGTCCAGATTTTTCGCTCGGGCACGTTGATGTGGCTCAGCGCCGAATGCAGGGTGGTGGTCTTGCCGGAGCCCGTGGGCCCCACGCAAAGCACCATGCCGTAGGGGCGCTCGATCGCGTGCTTGAGCCAGGCGAGATTGTTCGGCGAGAGGCCAAGGGC
The DNA here is from genome assembly GCA_040003555.1 of Variovorax sp. Lineage (GTDB taxonomy): Bacteria > Pseudomonadota > Gammaproteobacteria > Burkholderiales > Burkholderiaceae_C > Variovorax. The sequence goes on from JBDUCH010000001.1 coordinate 23,354, forward strand.
GTCGAGCGGAATCGGTTTGGCCGAGGTCAGGATGCGCATCACCACATCCTCGAGCCCGTTGTTGGTCGGGATCGTGGCCACGCGCAGTTCGATGCGATGCTCCGGCGAGAACTTGGCGAAATTGATCTTGCCGTCCTGTGGCCTGCGCTTCTCGCTGATGTCGAGGTCGCACATGATCTTGATGCGCGCGATCATCGCGTTGCGGTAGTTCGGCGGCAGATCCAGGTAGGTGCGCAACCGGCCGTCCTTGCGAAACCGGATCCTGATCTTTTCCCGGCCCGGATAGCTCTCGATGTGAATGTCCGACACGCCTTCCTTGTGCGCTTCCAGAATCATCCGGTTGATCATGCGCACCAGCGAGTTGTCCGACTGCTCGATCGGCGCCTCTTCATCTTCGGGCTGCCGGCCTTCTTTTTCGAGCGTTTCGATCAGATCACTTGTGTCGACCGGCTGGTAGTCGAGCGGCCGCATCGGATCGTCCGCGGCAGGACGGCGATCCGCCGTCGCGCCGATCTTGTCGTAGGCCGCATGAAGCACGGCATCCTGATCGCGGGCGTGCGACTGCACCGCGAACACTTTCATCTGCGCGTTGAACTCCAGTTCGGCGAGCGCCGCGCGCCGGCTGGACGGATCGTCCATCGCCACGATGAGCCGGCCATCGCGGATGATCAGCGGCATCACCCCCAGCCGCTGCGCAACGCTGTAGCTGATCTTTCGCAGCGCATCGGCTTCCACCGGAAAGACGCCCAGATCGACGACCGGAAGGCCCATCTTGCGGGCGAGCGCAGCGTGCAGATCCGCGCGCGTCACCACACCCATGCGCACGAGAACTTCCCCAAGCGGAACGCTGCGATCTCCACCTTGCTGCGCGAGCGCATCGCGCAGCTGCGCTTCATTGACCATGCCGAGCGAGGTCAGTACCTCACCGATGCGCATCATCGGCATCCGGGCCTGGCGCTCGATGGCTTCGAGCAACTCTTCCGGTGAGGTCGCCCGTATTGCATCGCGTCCGATCTCCGGTCGAGGCGGCTTGACTCCCTCGGGCTTCCCGGGAGCGGTGGCCCCGGCGAGTTCGAACGAGTCGAACGCCGCGCGCGGTACGAACTTTCGCATGACACGGCCGCTGGCCAGATCGACCGGCACGAACAGGAAGAGCCCGAAGGTGTCCTCGATGTACCCCACGGTCTCGCCCTTGAGTTCGCCGCCGCTGCTCAGCAGGACGGTGAACTCCTGGGCCCGCAGCTCCCCGGGCGCCGGCGGCAACAGGGGCTCCAGCGGCGTGGTCAGCGTCAGGACGCGGAATTGATCGAAGCGCAGCCGCAACGCGTTGCTGCCCAGGGACAGCTGCACGTGCAGCGTCGCTTCTTCGGGAACGAAACGGATCAGCTGACCGGTCGCGCGCTTGTCGTTCAACCCCACAATCTCCAGCGGCTGCAGGCTTTTCTGCGCCGAGGCGGGCGGGTAGCTGGGGTGCGGCGGATTCGGCCAGAGAAAGAGCGGCCGATCGCTTGTGCTTTCCTTGGCAAGTTCGTTCAGGGTCATTGAGATTCCTTACTTGCAACAGCATACAGGCAGCGATGGCGGGAACTCGACCATGGCCGCTGAAGGATACGTGGAGGCACGTCTTTCGAAGAGGGACAATCGGGCGTGGGCGATCTCAGAAAGGATCTCATGCAGTCATTCGATGATCTTGACGCGATGTTCGAACTTGCGCCCGTCTCCCTCTGGCTCGAGGACTACAGCGGCGTGAAGCGCCTGTTCGACACGTGGCGCTCGGAGGGAGTGGTGGATCTTGTTGAGCACCTGGCCAGCCGACCGGAGCGCGTGCGCCTGTGCATGGCGCAGCTGCGGGTTGTGCGTGTGAACCAGGCCACCCTCGCGCTGTTTTGCGCGCCGAGCCAGCCGGAACTCCTGGCCAGGCTCGACGAAGTGTTCAGGGACGACATGGGCGCGCCGGTGATCCACGAGCTGAATCAGCTGTGGTCGGGCCATCTCGCTTTCGACAACCAGTCTTTCAACTACGCCCTGGACGGGCGCAGGCTCGACATCCGGCTTCGCGGCCGCATCCTGCCGGGCCATGAGCAGTCGTGGGATCGCGTCCTCGTGTCGCTCGACGACATCACGGCGCGGGTGCAGGCCGAACGCAAGCGCGCGGAGAGCGAGGCCTACGCGCGAGGTCTGTTCGAGCATTCGCCGGTGTCGCTCTGGGTGGAAGATTTCAGTGCCATCAGGAAGCTGCTCGATGACATCCGCTCGAAGGGCATCCGCGACTTCACCACCTTCGTCAAGGTTCATCCCGAGTTCGTGACGCGCTGCATGCAGGAGATCCGGGTCGTCGACGTCAACCGCGAAACCCTGCGGATGTTCGATGCGCCGGACAAGGCCACGCTCCTGCGCAGCCTGTCCCATGTGTTTCGCGACGAGATGCATGAGTCGTTCACAGACCAGCTACACGATCTCTGGAACGGCAAGACCCTGCAGCATCGGGAGGTTCTGAACTACTCCCTCAACGGGGATCCGGTGAACATCCACATGCAGTTCGACGTGCTGCAGGATCGCATGGAGACCTGGGATCTCGTACTCGTTTCGCTGGTCGACATCACCGCGCGGAAAAAGGCCGAGGCCTACCTCGAGTACCTGGGCAAGCACGATGTGCTGACACAGCTGCGCAACCGCACTTTCTACACAGAGGAGCTCAACCGGTTGTCGCGCAAAGGGCCGTGGCCGGTGTCCGTGCTGGTCGTCGACCTGAACGGCCTCAAGGAGATCAACGACGGTGAAGGCCACGCGGCCGGCGACGCCCTGTTGAGACGTGCGGGTGAAGTGCTGGGCAAGGCGGTCGATGGGCCGGCCACGGCAGCGAGGATCGGCGGCGACGAATTCGCCGTGCTTCTTCCTGCCACCGACGAGCGCGGCGTTCAGGCATTTCGTGCGCGCGTCGAATCGATGATCGAACTGAACAACCAGTTCTATGCGGGGCAGGGCGGCCATACCCTCGCACTGGCCATGGGAGAAGCCACCTGCGAGGAGGGCGAACTGCTCGATACGGCGCTTCTGCGTGCCGACAAGGCGATGTACGCCGACAAGGCGCGCCACTATCTGGCTGCGGGCGGCGTGCGCGGGCGCCCGGCCTAGATCCCCTGTTCGGGGCATGGCGTGTACGCAGCAACGAATTTCGCAGTTCCGGGGCAGGTTCGCGACCACAATAGCGATACGGGCCGTGCGTTCAGCGCCCTTGTCCCCGAGCATTGACGCGCACAGCGTCCCACCCTGATGTCCAGCGCATGCCCCGTCCGTTAGCCCTTGCTTCTTTCGCGTCCGGAGCCCTCGAGGCTGCGGAGGACGGCCCGATCGGCGGACAAAGGCTCGCGCCCCTTGATCCGCTGACCGGACTTGCCGGCGATATCCCGTCGGACGAAGCGCTTCGCGGCGCGCTCGAAGCCTGGGCGCGCGCCGGATTCCCGCTGGTCGCGGTGTGCTGCGTCGACCTCGATGAGTTTCGCGAGATCGGGGAACAGTTGGGCCCCGACGGTGGCGACGCCATGCTCCGGGAGGCGGCTTGCCGCATCCGTGCTGCGGCGCCAGCGGACGCATTCATCGTTCGCACTGGTGGCGACGAATTCTCCGTCGTGATGGGCACCGCGGATGAGCGCCATTGCCGCGATCTGCTCGATCGTCTGGTCGCGCACCTCACGGAGCCCTGTTCTTTCGAGGATCAAACCATCCGGCTCGAGGCCAGTGTCGGCGTGTCGCTGGCGAGCGGGGCAGAGCAGCCGCTTGAGCTGATGTTGCGCCAGGCACGGCATGCGGTGTTTTTCGCCAAGCGCGAAGGCGGCGGGCGTGTGCGCTTCTTCGACGCGCAGGCCGCGCGCGCCGACCAGCAGGTGCTGTGGGAAAGGCGGCGGATTGAAGGCGGCTTGCTGCACAGCGAGTTCTTCCTGCTCTACCAGCCCAAGGTCGACATGCGAAGCGGCACGGTCGTGGGTGTCGAGGCGCTGGTGCGGTGGCAGCACCCCCACCGGGGCGTTCTTCAGCCGTGGGAGTTCGTCCCGTTGATCGAGGATCACGAGTTGGTGGAGCATCTGGGCGACTGGGCCATCAGCGCTGCGCTGCACCAGGCCAACGATTGGGCCGAGGCCGGCAGAGACATATCGATCAGCGTCAATATTGGTCCCCGCCACATGGCCCGCCTGGACTTTCTCGAGCGGCTCGCGTTCCATCTGTCGCAGTGGCCCTTGTTGCATGCAGGCTCGCTGGAACTCGAGATCCTGGAGAGCACGGCGATCAACGAGCTGGACAAGATCGCAGATCTGGTCGCTGGTTGCCAACTGCTCGGCGTGCCAGTCACGATGGACGACTTCGGCACCGGGTACGCATCGCTTGCCTATATGCGCCAGCTGCCGGTTCATGCGCTCAAGCTGGATCAATCGTTCGTGCGCGGAATACTCGACAACGACGAGGATCGGGCGATCGTGGCGGCCGTGCTGATGCTCGCCCAATCGCTTGGGCGCACCACCATTGCCGAAGGGGTGGAGACCGTCGAGCACGGCCTGGCGCTGCTGGAGTTGGGATGCACGCTCGGCCAGGGCTATGGCATCGCGAAGCCGATGCCTGCCGAGGCGCTGCTGCCCTGGATCGCCGAGTTCGAACGCTCACCGCCATGGGGACGGGCGGGGGATGCCGCAGCAACCGCAACGGGCGGTCAGATCTTCAAGAGCGACGTGTAGGTTGAACCGACGGGCTGTTGCCATGACGGCGTGTGGGTCGGCTTTGCCATAATTCCACGCCACCGATACAAATTGCCTTGAAAACACCCCTCCAACCCACCGTTGTGTTTGCGGATCTGACCGGGATCACCCGTGTGTTCGAGGCCGTGGGCAATGCGCGCGCAACCGAGACGGTGAGCCGGCTCGTTCAGTGGATCGGCGGCGTTTGCGAGTCGCATCGCGGGCGCGTCGTCAAGACACGAGGCGAGGGCGTGTTTGCGATGTTTCCGGACGGTGCCTCCGCTGTTGGCGCGGTGCTCGAATTGCAGCGCAACCATCAGAAGCGCCTCACGGTGTGGCCGGCACCGCTGCGCATGGATCTTCAGATCGGGGTGGCGAGCAGCAAAGCGCTCGAAGTCGATGGCGATGCGGTCACTCTGGCATCGCGCCTGAGCGGGCTGGCCGGCCCGGGACAGATCTGGGCGACGAAATCGGTGATCGACCAACTCGGCGAAACCGGGGTGCGGCATCGCAGTCTGGGCCCGATCAACGTCCGCGGCAGAAGCGAGCCGCCAGTCGTGCACCGCATCGACTGGCAGGCGGAGGTGGCGGCGGCGGCGGCTCCAACCGTGCCGGGATCGCTGGCTTCGCTGACGCAACAGAGCCGGCCCCCGGACTCGAACTTTGGCCAGATCGAGCGGTCATGGCTCGATGTGCGCTCGATGTTTCGTGCGGATGAACTGCCGATTCACGTGGGGCGTGTCAACGAAGCCGACTTCGTGGTCAACGACCCGCGGGTGTCGCGGCTGCATGCACGCATCGAGGCGCGGCAGGGCAGTTGTGTGCTGGTTGATATCAGCACCTTTGGCACCTGGGTGCGCTTTCACGGCACTGCGGGTGCCGGCGGCGAAATCGCGCTGCGGCGCGGCGAGTGCGTGCTGCACGGCAGCGGCGAAATCGGCCTGGGTGCACCGCTGAGCGATTTCAGCGCGCCGACCATTTCGTTCAACGCCACCGGCGGCAGCGTGCTGCTGGAACGCAAGGATGCGCGCTAGGAGTCCGGTAAAAGTTCATGGCTCTGGCCCATGGCGCCCACGAACATCTCGAAGATTCGACGCGAGACGCCCATGGGATCCTTGCGCAACACGTAGCGCGGCGTGTTCTGCGGATTGATGAGGACCGTTGCGAGCCCCTGACATACAGTCCACGCGCCGAGCGTTGCGTCGCGACTGCGCTCCATGGATCCCCCGTGTGCCAGCAGATAGTCGGCTACGGCGGATTCCAGCAGGCTGTACGAACGGATGGCGGCATCGTTGAGTTCGGGGAACAGTGTCTTGTCTGGAATTTCGGGGCCGTGCATCAGTTGGTACAAAACCGGATGAGCAAGTGCGAATTCCACATACGCCATCAGCACCGCCATGAGCCGCTCGTCGGGCGTGCGCTTGTCCTTCAAAGCGCCCATGCGGTGGTCGAACAGCATTCGAAAGCCCTGTGCTGCGATCGCCGCGAGCAGTGCCGCCCTTGACTTGAAGTGATGCAGCGGCGCTGTTTGCGTCACGCCCAACCGTCTGGCGATTTCGCGCATCGTGAGGTTGCCAAGCCCTTCCGTTTCGACGATCAACATGCCCTGCGAAACCAGCTCCTCGCGCAGATTGCCGTGATGGTAGGAACTTCTTGGGGTCTTCGCGGTCATTTGCGACCGGATGTTAGCGCCTTCCGCCCGCGACTTCGAACAGGCCCGCTGCACCCATGCCGCCGCCGATGCACATCGTGACCACGACGTACTTCACGCCGCGACGCCGTCCTTCTTGCAGGGCATGGCCGGTCATGCGCGTGCCGGACATGCCGAAGGGATGGCCGATGGCAATGGCGCCGCCGTTGACGTTCAGGCGCTCCTGCGGAATGCCGAGCCGGTCGGCGCAATGGAGCACCTGCACGGCGAAGGCCTCGTTGAGTTCCCAGAGACCGATGTCGTTCACGTTGAGTCCGGCCTGCTGCAGCAGCTTCGGCACGGCGAAGACGGGGCCGATGCCCATCTCGTCCGGTGCGCAACCAGCGACTGCGAAGCCGCGGAACCAGCCCAACACCGGCAGCCCGCGACGTGCGGCCAGGTCGGCATCCATCACCACGCACGCGGCAGCGCCGTCGGACAGCTGGCTGGCGTTGCCTGCGGTCACGGTGCCGCCTTCGCGCACCGGCTTCAGGCCGACCAGGGTGGCGGCGGTGGTGCCGGCACGCGGCCCCTCGTCGCGCGCGAGTTCTGCGGCTTCGTCCCGCACGCCGCCGTCGCGCTCCTGGCGGCGGGCGATGGTCGCAATGGGGACGATCTCCGCCTCGAAGCGGCCCTCGGCCTGCGCCTGCGCATGGCGCTGCTGGCTGAGCGCCGCATAGGCGTCCTGGCGTTCGCGTGAGATGCCGTAGCGCTGCTGCACAACCTCTGCGGTGTCGAGCATGGGCATGTAGACCTGCGGTGCATGGGCGGCCAGCCAGGGCTCCTCGCACATGAACTGGTTGGTGTGCTCGCGCACGCAACTGACCGACTCGGTGCCGCCGGCAACCGCCATTTGCATGCTGCCGGTGCGCACGGCCTGCGCTGCGATCGCGATGCTCTGCAGCCCCGACGAGCAGTAACGGTTGACCGTCATGCCCGGCACGCCCTCCGGCAGCCCTGCAGCGAGCGCGGCGATGCGGCCGACGTTGAAGCCGTTGGCGCCCTCGGGGAAGGCGCAGCCGAGGATCACGTCTTCCACTTCGTCGGCGGCAACACCGGCGCGCGCGACCGCATGCCGCACCACATGGGCGCCGAGCGTGGCGCCGTGCGTGAGGTTGAGCGTGCCGCGAAAGGCCTTGCCGATCGGGGTGCGGGCGTAGGAAACGATGGCGGCATCACGCATGGGTCGACTCCGGCAGCTCGCGCGCGGTTGAAAAAAAGGACGGCGAGGTCGCCGGGACTGCCGCGGCGGCCAACACGGTGCGGTGTGCGGCAAAGGCCTGCAGCGCTCCGATCGCCTGCGCCTCGCCGGGGAAGACTGCGAAGCCGCCGCGCGCGAAGGCTTCGCGCACATGTGCATGCGGGCTGTAGACCGCCACCGGCTTGGCCGACGCCTCCATCGCGGCGCGGCACTCGCGCACAAAGCGCGGCACGTCATAGCTTGGCCCGCCGACCGCCAGCAGGCCCAGCGTGGCGGCGTCCACCGCCTCGTCCTGCAGCACCGCCCGCATCACTGCGCCCAGCAGCGCGGGATCGGCCAGCAGCATGGCAGTCAGATCCACGGGATTGCGGTTCAGCGAAAAGTCCGGCAGCAGATCGGCGAGCTGCTGCTCGGATCCCGCGGACAGTCGTGCCAGCGGCAGGCCGTGCGCCTGCGCCTCGTCGGCCGCCAACACGCAAGAGGCCCCGGAGTTGCTGACCAGCGCCAGCCGCGGTACGCCACTTGCAGGCCTCGCGGCGGGTGCCAGCGCGAGGTAGAGCGGCACACTGGCCACCAACTCCATCAGGCCGGGCACGGTGCGGCAGCCGTGCGCGTCGAACAGCGCGTCGAACTCGGCGTGCGCCGACCCCGCGGAACCGGTGTGCAGGTCGGCGGAGCGGGTGCCGTGCGCGGATCGCCCGGCGCGCACCGCGAGCACCGCCACGCCGCGCTGCCGGGCCGTGTCGAGCGCTGCCGCCATGCGCGCCGGATCCGGCACGTTCTCGAGATAGAGCAGCACCAGGCGCACGCCGGGCTGCCGCACCAGCGCCTCGATGAAGTCGGCCGTGTCGACGTCGGCCTCGTTGCCGGTGGCCGCCACGCAGCGCACGCCCCAGCCCGCATCGCGCAGCAGCGCGTAGGCCGATACGCCGAAGGCGCCGCTTTGCGAGACGATCGCGATCGGGCCGTCCTGCGGCACGTGGTCGGTGTAGATCGAGGCGAAGGACAGCACAGCGCCGCTGTCGAAGCTGGCGACGCCGATGCTGTTCGGCCCCACCAGGCGGACGCCGCCGGCGCGGCAGATCGCTGCCAGCCGCTCCTGCCGGGTTCGGCCTTCGGCGCCGAGCTCGGCATAGCCCGAGGCGAACAGCAGCGCGTGGCCGACACCCAGTCGCGCGCACTCGGCGAGCTGATGCTCGGCCTGCTCCGCCCCGATGCACAGAATCACGGCATCGGGCACTTCCGGCAACTGGTCGAGCGCCGCGTACGCCGGCAAGCCCTGCACGCAGTCGGCGCGCGGATTGACCGGATAGATGCGGCCGGCGAAGCCCTGCTCCTGCAGGTACTTGATCGGCCGGCCGCCGACCTTGTTCGGGTTGTCGGACGCGCCCACCACGGCCACCGAGCGAGGCACCAGCAACCTGTCGAGCGAGGGCCGCGCGGGCGTCGGCGCGGCATGGACCAGTGCCTTCAGTTTCGCCTTGAGCAGCTTGCCCGTGCTGGTGGCCGGCAGCTGCGCCATCGTATGGATCTCGACCGGCACCTTGTAGGGTGCGAGGTGCTCGCGCAGAAAGGCGCGCAGCCGCGCTGTATCGACGGTGTGGCCTTGCAGCGGCTCGATGTAGGCGACGATCTCCTCGTCGCCCGGCACGCTGCGCCCGACCACGGCGCACTGCGCGACGCCGGGGAATTCGGCGATCGCCTTTTCGACCTCGGCCGGGTACACGTTGAAGCCGCCGCGGATGATCATTTCCTTGCTGCGTCCGACGATCGAGAGATCGCCTTCGGGGCCGAAGACGCCGATGTCGCCGGTGTGCAGCCAGCCCTGCGCATCGACCGCCGCGCGGGTCTGCGCGGGATCGCGGAAGTAGCCTTTCATCACATTGGGCCCGCGGATGCAGACCTCGCCGCGCTCGCCGCCAGCGACCGGCGTGCCGGCCTCGTCCATCAGCACCACCTCCACGCCCGGGATCGGCCAGCCGGCCGTCACGTCCTTCGGCGGGGGATGGCCGAAGGTGCGCGTGGCCGCAGGGGCCGATTCGGTCAGGCCGTAACCGTGGTGCAGGCGCAGGCCGAGCAGTGCCTCGGTCTGTGCCTTGCGCGTGGCATCGATCAGCGAGCCGCCGATGTAGATCATGCGCAGCCGGTTCGGCACCAGCGTGCGGCCCTGCTGCTGAGCCCATTCGTGCAGCCGCGCATACATGGCGGGGACGCCCTGGAAGACCGTGATGGCGCCGCTGGCGATGGCCTCGCCCAGCTTCTCGGCAGAGAAGCGGCCAACCAGGCGGAAGGCGGCGCCCGCGCGAAGTCCGCACAGCAGCGCGGTGATCAGTCCGAAGGAATGCGAGATCGGCAGCGCATGGAAGATCACGTCCTCCGCCAGCAGCGCCTGTTGCTCCCCGGAGACGCGGGTGACGAAATCGAGGTTGGCATGGGTCAGCATGACGCCCTTGGGCATGCCGGTGCTGCCCGAGGTGTAGATCATCAGCGCGACATCGTTAGGCGAGCCGTCGTCGCTGCCGTCGGCCGCGGTGCCCGCGCCTTCGCAGACTTGCAGGCGGCCGCCGGGAACGCCAGGGAGCGTGCTGTGCGCGCCCCGGCGATCGGCATGCGCGAGCGCATCGGGCGAGGCGGCGGCCGCGAAGTAGACCAGGCGCGGCTCGCAGTGCGCGCAGATCGCGTACACCTCGGCGGCCGACATGCGGGCATTCAACGGCACCGCCCAGCCGCCCGCGCGGATCGCACCGAGCAGGGTGACCACCATGTCTTCGCTGTTCTCGCCGATCAGCGCCATGCGCTGGCCCCGTGCCAGTCCAGCACCGGACAAGGCCTGCGCAGCTGCGTCGATGCGCGCTGCCAGTGCCGCATAGGACAGCGTGTGCCCGTCCTCCAGCGCAAGAGCCACCTCGGCGCCGCGTCCGCGCGCAACCACCTCTTCCACAATTCGATCGATTCTCATGAATGCCTACTCGATGCGAATGTTCTTGTTTTTGATCAGCGGGCCCCACAGGGCACGCTCCCGGCCGATGAAGGCGTCGAATTCCGCTGCCTTGAGCGGCGGGGCCATCACCAGACCGAGCGCCTCGAACTGGTTGCGGAAGGCCTTGTCCGCAGTGGCTTTCACGATGGCCTGGTTGAGGCGCTGCACTACCGCGGGTGGCGTCGCTGCGGGCGCCACGATGCCGTACCAGGCGGACACGTTGTAGTTCGGCAGCCCACTCTCGGCGACCGTCGGCACCTGCGCAAGCACGCCGATCCGCTCGCGCGTGGTGACGGCGATCGGCCGCAGCTTGTCGCCCTTGATCAGTGCCATGGCGCTGGCCACCGCATCCACCGACAACTGAACATCGCCTGCCATCACCGCATTCAGCGCCGGTGCGCTGCCGTTGTAGGGCACGTGGTTCATCGAGATGCCGGCCTCCGACTGCAGCATCTCGACGGCCAGGTGTGTGCTGCTGCCGGTTCCGGTCGACGCAAAGGCCAGCTTGCTCGGTTCCGCCTTGGCCACGCGCACCAGATCCGCCACGCTGTGGATCGGCCCAGCGGGGCTGACGGACAGCACCAGCGGTGTGAGAGCGACGTTGGCCACGCCCGCGAAGTCCTTCTCGGGCTGGTAGCGAAGCTTGGCGATCAGCATCGGGTTCAGTACCACCGTCGCTGCCGTTGCCATGAGCAAGGTGTAGCCGTCGGCCGGTGCGCCGGCGACCGCGATCGCACCGATCGCCGTGTTGGCGCCCGGCTTGTTTTCCACAATGACCGGCTGCTGCAAATCCTGCCGCAGCGATTCGGCCAGCCGTCGCGCCAAGCTGTCGGCAATGCCGCCCGGACTGTAGGGAACCACCAGCTTGATGGGTCGCTCGGGGAAAGGGTCGGCGAGCGCAGGCGCTGCGGTGCACAGGGTCAGCGCGAAGGCAGCACCTGCGGCAATGGTTTTCAGAAAGGCATTGACCATCATTTTGCAGTGCCGTCGTGCGCCCTGGAATGGGATTCGGGATGCTGTACGGGCTCGGCACGCAGTGATTTGTCGCGCTCGTCCCGGCTGCGGATCGACTCGCGCATCTCGCGCCAGGCGGCGTCGTCGAGCTCTGCGAGTTCGGTAAAGGAGGCGCCGTTCTGGCGATGACCGGCGCCGTCGATGGCGATGGTCTCGCCGTTGATCCACTCGACGCCGTCGGCCATCAGAAACACCGCCAGGTTCTGCAGTTCGGGCATCCGGCCCAGCCGGTTCATCGGGTTGCGCACGACACCGTCTTCCCAGGCCGCCTTGGGGCTGAGCCGGCTGTTCGCTCCTTCAGTCGGAAAGATGCCGGGCGCAATGGCGTTCAGCCGGATGCCGTAGCGCCCCCACTCGATCGCCAGCGACTTGGTCATCACGTCGATGCCGGCCTTGCTCATCGCCGAGGGCACGACGAAAGGCGCGCCCGTGCGCACCCAGGTCACGACGATGGAGATCACCGAGCCCTTGTGCCCGCCGGCGATCCAGCGTCGACCCACATGGTGAGTGACGTAGTAGGTGCCATGCAGCACGGTGTTGGCCACCGCGTCGAAACCGCGCGGCGACACGTCTTGCGTACGGCTCACAAAGTTGCCCGCGGCGTTGTTGACAAGCCCGTCAAGCGGGCCGTGCTCGACCCAGATGCGCTCGATCATTGCGTCGACCGAATCGGCTTGGCGGATGTCGACCGCATGAGCCCGGACGACGCCACCGTAGCGCGCCTGAAGCTCGGCGACCGTGTCGTCCAGCATCGCTTGGCGGCGCCCGCATATATGCACCTCGGCACCCAGTTGCAGGTAGCGCTCGGCGATCTCGCGGCCGAGGCCGGAGCCGCCGCCGGTGACCAGGATGCGCTTGCCGCGCAGGAGATGGGGTTCGAACATTCGATGGATTCCGGAACAGGTGGAAGGGCGTTCTATTCGAGGACGATGTTCTTGGCGCGGATCAGCGGCGCCCAACGCTCGCGCTCCTTGCCGATGTACTGGACGAACTCGCCCTGAGTCATCGCCGGCGGCACCACCAGGCCGAGCGCCTCGAACTGCTCGCGGAAGCTCTTGTCGGCGATTGCCTGCGCCACCGATGCGTTGAGCCGCAGCGCAACGTCGGGCGGCGTTCTGCGCGGCAGCATCAGGCCGAACCAGGTGGTGACGTCAAAGTTCGGATAGCCGCCTTCTGCCACGGTCGGAACTTCCGGAAGCGCCGGAAGACGCTCCCGCCCGGTCACCGCCAGCGCGCGCAGCTTGCCGCCCCGTACCAGCGCCATGGCGCTGCCGGCCGCGTCGGCAAAGAACTGGACATCGCCGCTCATCAGGGCGGTTTGCGCCGGCGCGCTGCCGTTGTAGGGCACGTGTACCAACGAAATACCGGTCTCGCTCTGCAGCAGTTCGACCGCCAGATGCAACGAGCTGCCGGTACCCGTGGACGCGTAGTTGAGCTTGCCCGGGTTGGCCTTTGCATCGACGACGAAGTCGCGCAGGGTGCGGTTCGGCGAGCTGTTGCCCACAACCATGAGCATCGGCGTGACGGCGATGCGTGCCACCGGCAGCAGTTCCTTCTCCGGGTTGTAGGAGAGCTTGGGGTAGAGCAGCGGGTTGAGCACCGCGGTCGCCCCGGTGGCGAACAGCACGGTGTAGCCGTCCGGCTCGGCAGAGGCGACGGCGCGGGCGCCCAGCGCGGTGTTGCCGCCAGGCTTGTTGTCCACGACGACAGCCTGTCCGAGATCCTTGCGCATGCGCTCGGCCAGCGCGCGTGCCAGCACGTCAGTGATGCCGCCTGCTGTGTAGGGCACGACCAGCCGGATCGGCCGTTCGGGGTAGCCCGAGGCCGCTGCGGTGCCGCCGAGCAAGAGTCCCGGAACCACCAGAGGCGCCCACAAGAGCAGCCGCCGTATGAGTTGCTTTCCTGCCATGTTGTCTCCTTCTTTGTCGCCGTCAGCGGGTCTTCGCTTCATGCGATCAAATCTTAACATTGGTAAGTTATGGCGTAAAATATATCGTTTTCCCTAGGTAAATATCGATTTTTAGAGTCTTTGTTTCATCGCACAATCTAAACATAGAACAGATAAAAGGCGCGGTTTCAGATGCTTCCTCGACGGGTAGCGGCGTTGGAACCAACCTATTCGGAACAGGACACGGACATGACGAACACGACAGGCAACGACATGGTGCAGGGCAAGGTGGTGCTGGTCACTGGCGCCGGCGCGGGCATCGGGCGCGATCTGGCGCTCGGGCTGGCACGCGAAGGCGCACGGGTGGTGGTCAACGACATGGGCGATGTGGCCCACGGCGTGGTCGCGGAAATCCGCGAGGCGGGTGGCGAGGCACTCGCCAGCCTGGGGAGCGTGGCGGAGCCGGCGGCGGCCCAGCGCATCGTCGACGCGGCCGTCGAACACTTCGGCCGGCTCGACGGGGTGATCAACAACGCGGGCATCCTGCGCGACCGCTTCTTCCACAAGATGAGCGCGGACGAATGGGACGCCGTGATCAAGGTGCATCTCTACGGCAGCTACTACATCAGCCGCGCTGCGGCCAACCACTTCAAGGAACAGGGCGGTGGCGCGTTCGTGCACATGACCTCGACCTCGGGGCTGATCGGCAATCTGGGCCAGGCCAACTACAACGCCGCGAAGATGGGCATCGTTGCGCTCTCCAAGAGCATCGCGCTCGACATGCAGAAGTTCAACGTGCGCTCCAACTGCATCGCGCCATTCGCCTGGACCGCGATGACAAGTTCGATTCCCACCGACACGCCCGACCAGATCGCACGCGTGGAGAAGTTCAAGCAGATGACGCCCGCGAAGATCGCACCGCTGGCCCTCTACCTGCTCAGTGACGCAGCGGCCGCAGTGAACGCCCAGGTGTTCACGGTGCGCAACAACGAAATCTTCCTCATGAGCCAACCGCGCCCGGTGCGCTCCGTCCATCGCCAGGAAGGATGGACGGCGAAGAGCCTGGCCGAACACGGCATTCCCGCACTGCGGTCGGCCTTCGTTCCGATGGACCGGTCGGCGGACGTCTTCACGTGGGATCCGGTCTGAGCCCAAAGGCCCCGCGGCCCGGCGGCGCATCACCGCTGCCACCCGCAGCCACGCTCGACCTCGCACGCTGGATCCGCCCTGGGGACACGCTGCTGTGGGGCCAGTCCAGCGCCGAGCCGGTGACGCTGGTTCGTGCCTACGCGGCACAGCGCCATGCTTTCGCGCGCAGTCGCGCTTTCCTGGGCATCGGCCTGTCGGGCGTGCTGGATCCCGCGCATGCGGATGCGATCGACTTCGTCGGCTATTGCGGCAGCGGCACCAACCGCCGGCTCTGCGATGCGGGCGTGCTCGATATCCTGCCGTGCCACTACTCCGACCTGCCCGCGCTGATCCGCAGCGGCGCGCTGCGCATCGACGTGCTGCTGCTGCAAGTGCCGCCCGCCGACGCGCAGGGGCGGCACAGCCTCGGGCTGGCGCACGAATACCTGCTGGCCGCGCTGGACACGGCGCGCGTCGTGATCGCGGAAGTCAATGCGCAGATGCCATGGATCTGCGGCGAGCGCCTGCTGCAGCCCGAGGAGATCGACGTGCGCGTCGATGCGTCCTATCCGCCGCCAACCGTGCCGGCGCCCTCCGTGAGCGAGAACGAACTGGCCATCGCAGTGCGCGTGGCCGCCCTGGTGGAAGACGGCGCGACGCTGCAATGCGGGCTGGGCGCCATTCCCGGGGCCGTACTCGGCGCACTGCATGGCCGGCGCGACCTGGGCGTGCACTCGGGCACTGTCGGCGATGCCGTCATGGGGCTGATGGAAGCCGGTGTGGTGACCAACGCGTGCAAGGGACGCGACCACGGCACCAGCATCGCCGGCGTGCTGATGGGCAGCGCGGGGCTGCATCGCTTCGCTCACCGCAACGCGGCCTTGCAGATGCGTGGTACCGAGTACACGCACGACCCGGAGGTGCTCGCCTCGCTGCTGCGCTTCGTGGCGATCAACTCCGCGGTCGAAATCGACCTGACCGGCCAGGTCAACGCCGAGGTCGCTGCCGGCTCTTACGTGGGCGCCGTAGGCGGCGCGGTCGACTTTCTGCGAGGCGCACGGCGCAGCCGCGGCGGCGTGCCCATCGTGGCGCTGCCTTCGACGGCTGGCGCGCACAGCCGCATCGTCGCCGCGCTGTCCGGCCCCGTCAGCACGCCACGATGCGACGCGGGCGTGTTCGTCACCGAACACGGCGTGGCAGACCTGCGCGGGCTGCCGCTCGCCGCGCGCATGCGGCGGATGCTCGACATCGCGCACCCGTCGCATCGCGCGCGCCTGGAGCAGGAAGGCTTCGAAGCCCACCGAAGCCACGTCCGGCGCTGAGGCGAATTTTCTCCCTTCTCATCTCGAACAGGACAACGCTCATGCGACACGCATTCATCGTCAACCCGCTGCGCACCCCGGTCGGTACCTTCGGCGGCAGCCTGCGGCCGGTACCTGTCGAGGAGCTCGCCGCCACCGTGGTGCGCGAGGTTATCGGGCGCAGTGGCATCGACCCGCTGCGCATCGACGACACAGTGTTCGCGCAGTCCTATGCCAACAGCGAGACGCCGTGTATCGGACGCTGGGTTGCACTGCAGGCCGGCCTGCCGGTCGAGGTGCCCGGCATGCAGCTGGATCGCCGTTGCGGCGGCGGGCTGCAGGCGGTCGCCACCGCCGCGATGATGGTGCAGAGCGGTGCGGCCGATGTGGTGCTGGCCGGCGGCGTGGAGAGCATGAGCAACATCGAGTACTACTCGACCGACATGCGCTGGGGCGCGCGGTCGGGCTCGGTGCGCATGCAAGATCGGCTCGAGCGCGGCCGCGAACGCTCTCAGCCGGTTGAGCGCTTCGGCCCGATCTCCGGAATGATCGAGACCGCCGAAAACCTCGCGCGCGACCACGGCATCTCGCGCGAGGCTGCCGACGCCTACGCAGTGCAGAGCCACCAGCGCGCCAGCGCAGCATGGGAGGCAGGGCGCTTCGCCGACGAGATCGTTCCGGTGGAAGTGCCGCAGCGCAAGGGCGGGTCCGTGAAGTTCGGGCGCGACGAAGGCTTTCGCGCCGATACGTCGATGGACACGCTGGCCAGGCTGCGCCCCCTGATCAAGGGTGGCACGGTGACCGCAGGCAATGCCAGCCAGCAGAACGATGCTGCAGCCGCCTGCCTCGTCGTCGCCGAGGATCAGCTCGCACGTCTGGGGCTCGCGCCGATTGGCCGATTCGTGGGCTGGGCCGCGGCCGGCTGCGAACCCTCGCACATGGGCATCGGCCCGGTGCCCGCAGTGCAGAAGCTGTTCCGGCGCATCGGGCTGGGTTTCGAAGACATGGATCTGATCGAGCTCAACGAGGCCTTCGCCTGCCAGGTTCTGGCGGTGCTGAAGGGCTGGAAATGGAACGACCAGGCACGTCTCAATGTGAACGGCTCGGGCATCTCGCTCGGACATCCGATCGGCGCCACCGGCGTGCGCATGATGTGCACCCTGCTGCACGAGCTGCGCCGGCGCGGCGGGCGCTACGGGCTCGAGACCATGTGCATTGGCGGTGGCCAGGGCATCGCCGCAGTGTTCGAACGGGTATGAACGACACCGTCAGCGCCACCAGTCGACTCGAAAATCAGTAGCCCAAAGGCAAGCTCAGACGTGCCTCCAGCCCACCGCCCGCCCGGTTGGTCAGGCTGAGCCTGCCGTTCAGCGCCAGTGCGAGTTCCTGCGCGATCGCAAGGCCCAATCCGGTGCCGCCGGTCTCGCGGTTCCTAGAAGACTCGACGCGGTAGAACGGCTGCAGCACTGGCGCCAGCTCGGCCTCCGGAATGCCCGGGCCGCGGTCGCGCACTGAGATATGCACCTCGTGGGCGGTGACTTCGACCACCACCTGCGCGGCCCCGCCGAACTTCAGCGCGTTGTCGAGCAGGTTGGTTAGCGCGCGCCGCAGCGCCTGCACCCGCGTGGTAAGCGGTGCCTCGTGCCGGCCCAGCAACTCGGCCTGGTGGCCGGCATCCATCGCATCGCACACCAGGCCGTCGAGCAGGGCGTTGAGATCGACCGCGCGAAGTGGTTCGCGCACGGCCTGTGACGTGCGCGCATAGGCCAGACCTTCCTCCACGAGCAGCTGCATGCCGTCGAGATCGGACAACAGCTTGCCGCGCTGATCTGCATCCAGCACCTGCTCGACGCGCAACCTCATGCGCGTGATGGGCGTCTGCAGATCGTGCGAGATGGCGGCGAGCAGCCGCTGCCGTTCAGCCAGATGCGCGTCGATGCGCTGCTGCATGGCGTTGAACGCGCGCGCCGCCTGCGCGACCTCGCGGGGGCCCGCTTCCGCCAGCGCGGCGCCATTGCCGCCGGGCTTGAGCGCATCGGCCGCATCTGCAAGATGCTGCAGCGGTCGCACCGCAAGCCGCACGCCCCACCAGGTCGCCACGGCGAGGAACAGCAGTTGCACCAGCAGCAGCACCACCGCTTCGGTCGAGATCATCGCCGCGGGCGGTCTCAGCCGCAGGATCAGCGGCGCGCCATCTTCGAGCCGCAGCGGCAGCAACAGATCCGACCCGGTACCGCGCACGATAGCGCCGACGCGCGCCGCGCCGAGCTCGGCCGCGACGATGCGCGCCAGGCCCTGCGCGGGCGGCTCGGCCGTGGGCACTGCCGGCGGCGCCGCGTCGAGCGTGTAGCTGTAGTTCTGGCGTGCCAGCCGCGGCAACCAGGCCGCGCGCTCGGCCGGCGGCACGCGGTCGAGGATCGCCACCGCGCTCGACACGTCGCGGCCCAGGTAGGCCAGCATCATCGATTGCGACAACTCGCTGCGCTCGCGCAGAAGCGCCAGGAAGGTCAGTCCGTGCGCCAGTGCGAGGCCGGCGAACACCACCAGCGCCACCCGGCCGAACAGCGAGCGTGGCAACAGGCTCACGCGTGGCCCGCCGCGTGCACCTCGGCACAGAACACGTAGCCTTCGGCCCGCACGGTCTTGATGTAGCGCGGCTCGCGCGAGTCGTCGCGCAAACGCCGGCGCAGGCGGCTCACCAGCAGATCGATGGAGCGGTCGAAGGCATCCGCATCGCGTCCTTGCGTGAGGTTGAGCAACTGGTCGCGGTGCAGCACGCACTGCGGCCGCTCGAGCAGTACCAGCAGCAAGCGGTATTCAGCCCCCGTGAGCGGCACCAGCGTGCCCTGGCCATCGACAAGGTGCCGCGCAGTGGTGTCGAGCCGCCAGTCGCCGAACAGCAGTTCGCGCGCCGGTTGTGCCGGCCGCAGGTTCGGCGGCAGCATGCGCGTGCGGCGCAGCACCGCGCGGATGCGCGCCAGCAGCTCGCGCGTGGCGAAGGGCTTAGTCAGGTAGTCGTCGGCGCCCATTTCGAGGCCGAGGATGCGGTCGGCCTCCTCGCTGCGAGCCGTGAGCATGAGGATCGGAATCGGCGTCTCGCCGCGCGCGCGCAGGTCGCGGCACAGCGACAGGCCGTCCTCGCCGGGAAGCATGAGGTCGAGCACGATCAGGTCGACCGGCCCGTTGGCCAGCGCTGCGCGCATCTGGGTGGCGTTGCCCGCCGTGCTCACGCGAAAGCCGCCTTCCTCCAGGTACTGGCGCAGCAGTCCGAGGATCTGGCGGTCGTCGTCGACGATGAGGACGTGGTCGGGGGTCTCCATGAGGCGACCATAGCCGCATTCGGAGCACTTCGGGCGGCACCCTGCGGCGCTGTTTTGTATCGCTCTTTGTCCGGCCGGGCGGTCGACACAAAGCGCGACCACAGGCACGCGCGTTCGACACATCCGTATCGAGCAGCCGCGTTGCAATGAGCGCTTCATTCACTCGCCGTGGAGCACACCATGTCATTGCCTCTGTCAACGCCAACCCGCCATCGCCGCGTTGTCGCCTCCATGCTGGGGGCGTGCCTCTGGCTCGCAGCCTGCGGTGCACAGGCCCAGGCGGCCGCCGACCCGCGCGGCCGCTGGATCACCGAGAGTGGCAACCTGGAAGTCGAGATCGCGCCCTGCGGCGCCGCGCTGTGCGGCATCGCGACCCGGGTGCTCGGCAACCGCTCGATGAGCCCGGGCGCGCAGCCGATGCAGGCCGTCGACACGCGCCCGGCGCTGGGCATGAAGATCCTGCAGGACTTCGTGCCGGTCGCTCAAGGCGACGCCGGCGCGTCTCCGGCGGAATGGAGCGGGCAGATCTACAACCGCGAGAACGGCAAGACCTATCGCTGCAACATGCGCGTGAGCACGGACGGCAACGCGGCGGGAGAGTTGCTGCTGCACGCCTACGTCGGGCTGCCGCTGTTCGGCAAGACGCAGCGCTGGCTGCGCGCGTCGGCCGACGCGCCGGACACGACGGTTCGCCACTGAGCAGGAGACCTTCCCCATGCTGCAACTCCTGCTTGCCCTCGGCGCCGGTATCGCGACCGTCACCAGCCCCTGCATCCTGCCGCTGCTGCCACTGCTGCTCGGCGCCACGCTCGCGCCCGCGACCGGCAACGGGCAGTCGCGCGCGACGCGGCTGCGGCCGGTGTTCATCGTGCTCGGTTTTGTTCTTTCGTTCGCATCGGCCGCACTGTTGTTCGGCGCTTCCACACGCGTGCTCGGCCTGTCGCCAGAGGTTCTGCGCAATGCCAGCATCGTGGTGCTGATGGTGTTCGGGCTGCTGTTGTCATGGCCTGCGCTGCTCGAGCGCGCCATGCGGCCGCTAGGGCGGCTGGCCCAGGTGGGCCAGCGGCTTGGCGACCGCGCCGGCGCCAGCCACGGCGGAGCGCTGCTGCTCGGCATGAGCCTGGGCCTGTTGTGGACGCCCTGCGCCGGCCCGGTGCTCGCGTCGATGCTGGCGCTGGTGGCGAGCGAGCAACAACCGGTGCATGCGGCCGGACTGCTGCTGGTGTACGCCGCGGGCGCGGGGCTGCCGATGCTGGCCATCGCGTACGGCGGCCAGGCCGTCACCCGGCGCGTACGTGCGCTGGCGCGCCATGGGGCACAGATCCGCCGCGTGTTCGGCGTGCTCGTGATGGCGACGGCCGCCGCGATGTTCTGGCAGGTCGATACCCAAGTGGCGGCATGGCTGTCGCGCACGCTGCCGATGCCTTCGGCCGTCGCGGCGCCGTCGGCACCCGAGGCCGCGGCGCGGGCGCCCGCCTTCACCGGCATCGACCAGTGGTTCAACACGCCGCCGCTCAGCATGGCCGGCCTGCGCGGCAAGGTCGTGCTGGTGGACTTCTGGACCTATGCCTGCGTCAACTGCGTCAATACGCTGCCGCACCTGCAGCGCTGGCACGAGCGGTACCGCGACCAGGGGCTGGTGGTGGTGGGCGTGCACACACCGGAGTTCGCCTTCGAGCGCGACGCCGGCAACGTGCAGGCGGCCATTCGGCGCCACGGCATCGGCTACCCGGTCGCGCAGGACAACCGCTATCAGACCTGGACCGACTGGGGCGTGCACTACTGGCCGAGCCTCTACCTGGTCGATCGTGAGGGCCGCATCGTGTTCAGGCACGTCGGGGAGGGCGACTATGCGCACATCGAACGGGAGATCCAGAAAGCGTTGGCCGCTGGCGCGTGACGCAAATTCTTTGCGGTACGATGTGTTCGAGCAGTAGCAGTTTCTTCATCACTTCGTTGCGCAACAGGCAACAACCGGGTTCGAATCTTGTGCGCGAAATCAACCACCCCATGCCCCCGGTGAACGCGCGCCATGTCGATATGAAGGGTTTCTTGCGATGAGAGGGGGGTCTACCTTCGCCGGGCTGGGCAACTCTTCGTTTGCCAGCCTCACGCCGGCGCCCGCCACCGCGGACGAAGCCGAGCCATGGGTGCGCGGCGAGCTGATCCGCAGCCTGATGCGATCTGCGCGCGGCTCACATCTGTTCGGCGCGGCCCTGATGCCGGTGCTGGTCTCCCTGTGTTGGGATCGCGTGCCGGCCTGGCAACTGCTGGCGTGGCTGGCAATCGGCGTCAGCGCAACCGGCGCCCGTATCTGGGGCGAGCACCTGTACCACACGCGCTATTCCGAAAAGGACGCCGCCGCGCAGGAGCGCTTCGTCTACCGCTACCGCTACCTCTGGAGTGCCAGCGCGTTCTCGTGGGGTTTGTCGATCCTGATCTTCTTCGAGCGGGTGCCGGTGGTCAGCCAGTTCGTTTGCTGGCTCATGGTGGCGGGCGTGGCCACTTTCCCCCTCAACGGCCTGGCCCTGCATCCGCCGCTGCTGCGCCGCTATGTCAACACGCTGTTCATCACGATGATGGCGGCGCTGTTGCTGCGCATGGTGCAGTTGCGATTCGTCGAGCTGCATTTCAGCTATGGCTTCCTGCTGCTGCCGCTGATGCACTGGGGACTGCTGCTGCGCGCCGGGCGCCGCATCCACGAGACCGCGCGCAACAGCTTCGAGCTGCTGTTTCACAACCACATCCTGATCAACTCGCTCACCCAGCAGCGCCAGGCGGCCGTGTCCGCGGTGGCCATGAAGAACCGCTTTCTGGCCAGTGCCGCGCACGACATGCGCCAGCCGGTGCTGGCGCTCTCGCTCTATGCCGACTGGCTGCGCAACGAGCCCGAGCTGGTGGAAGAGATCGCGCCGAAGATCGTGCGCGCGACCCATGCGGTCAATGCGCTGTTCGACTCGCTGTTCGACCTGGCGCGCATCGATTCGGGCCAGGTGCGGCTGCACATCGAGCGAGTCGACGTGCCGCAGTTGCTGCACGACCTCGAGCTGCAATACCGGCCGGTGGCCGAATCGAAGGGGCTGCGTTTCAGGGTGCATTCCACGCCCGGCGCCGTGCTGACCGACCCGATCCGCGTGCGCCGCATGATCGGCAATCTGCTGGCCAATGCGATCAAGTACACGACCGAGGGCGGCGTCCTGCTGGCGGCGCGCGAAACGTCGGACGGGCTGCGGGTGGAGGTCTGGGACACCGGCATCGGCATCGCGCGCGAACACCTTCGCGACGTGTTCCTGGAGTTCTACAAGGTCGCAGACCATGCCGGCACGTCGGATGGCTTCGGCCTCGGATTGGCGATCGTGGCGCGCCTGTCGCATGCGCTCGGCCACCCGGTCAGCGTGCGCTCGCGGCTCGGGCGCGGCAGCGTGTTTCGCGTGGCCCTGCACGACGCCGACGAGACGCAGGCCCAGACCCGGATTTCGGGTTCGGTGGGCTGAAAAAAGCCGCAGTGCGGTAAAAAAAGGGCCGCTTGCGCGGCCCTTTTTACATGGCGCCCGAGGAGAGCAGGCCGTGGCTGCGTGCGTGGTGCAGCGCCTGGGTACGGCTCTTGACGCCAAGGCGGCGGAACAGGCGCCACAGATGCACCTTGACCGTGTGTTCGCTGATCTCGAGTTCGGTGGCGATGTCGCGGTTGCTCATGCCCTTGTCGAGCATCGCGATCAGCTGGGTCTGGCGCTTCGACAGCTTGCTGTTGTTGGCGGCGACCGGCTCTTCGCCTTCGGCGTCGGCCATCAACAGTCCGCGCAATGCGGCGGCCAACTCGCTCGAGCCGGCCGATTTCTCGATGTAGATGTCGGCACCGGCTTCGATGCAGGCCTCTTCCATGTCGGCGGCAGGCGAGGCCGAATACACCGCGATCGGCACGTCCGGATAGATCTGCTTGACCGACACGACGCCGGACACGCCGGTGATGTCGGGCAGTTTCAGGTCGAGACAGAAGAGATCGGGCTTGCCATGCTGCTTGACCGCAGCGGCCAGCTTGTCAAGGCGCTCGAGCTCGACGATGTTCTCGGCGGGACGCAGGCGCCGCAGCACCATGACGATGGCGTCGCGCATCAGGGGATGGTCGTCTATGACGTAAATACTCATGCGATCAAGTGTAAGTGCGTGCGGCACTTGTTGCCTGCTGCAACCCGCGTTTTTGCATACCTCTTAGCACTAGCCCTTTTGGTTTACTTTTCAGTGCCTTCGGCCAGGGCATCGAGCGCTTCGACCGCGGCTTGCGACTGTTCGGCGCCCAGCGTTTCGAGCTGCCCGGCCAGCATGGCCAAAGCGGCGCCGCGCTGTTGCTGCAGCAGCGCGATGGCGCGCCCCGCTTCCTGCGGCGAGGCAAACGCGAGACTCTGCAGCAGCGTTTCACCGCGCGCGTCGAGCAGCTTGAAGTAGAACTGGCCATCGCGCTCGCGGTACTGCTTGAAGCTGGGCCTGGCCACCTTCGCCGCCTTGCGGGCGCCGGTTTGCTGCTGCGCGCCGAGGTCGCGCAGGCCCACCGCATGGCGCAGCCGACCCATGAAGGGCTGCGACAGGCGACGCGCCTTGGCCGCACCGGCCAGCAGCGTCTGCTCGATACGGGTCGGGTCTTTCAGCAGGGCCTCGTAACGCTCGCGCATCGGCGCGATCTCGCGATCGATGCGCTCGAACAGCAACTGCTTGGCGTCGCCCCAGCCGATGCCTTCGCCAAACGCACGGCGCAATGCCGCGGTTTCTTCGGCGTCCGCAAAAGCCTGGTAGATCTGGAACAGCGCCGAGCCTTCGGTGTCTTTCGGCTCGCCGGGGGCGCGCGAGTCGGTGACGATGCTGGCGATCTGCTTTTGCAACTGCGCCCGCGGGGCGAACAGCGGGATCGTGTTGCCGTAGCTCTTGCTCATCTTGCGGCCATCGAGGCCGGGCAGCGTGGCCACGGCATCGTCGATCAGCGCCTCGGGCAGCGTGAAGTGCTCGCCGTACAGATGGTTGAAATGCTGGCCCATGTCGCGCGCCATCTCGATGTGCTGGATCTGGTCGCGGCCCACCGGCACCTGGTGTGCGTTGAACATCAGGATGTCGGCACCCATGAGCACCGGGTACATGAAGAGGCCCGCACTCACGTCGGCGTCCGGGTCTTCGCGCTTCGCCACGTTCTTGTCGACCGAGGCCTTGTAGGCGTGGGCGCGGTTCAGCAGGCCCTTGCCGGTGACGCAGGTCAGGAACCAGGTGAGCTCTGGGATCTCGGGAATGTCCGATTGCCGGTAGAAGGTGACGCGCTCCGGGTCGAGTCCGCAGGCCAGCCAGCTGGCGGCGATCTCGAGCGTGGAGCGCTGCACCAGCGCGGGATCGTTCACCTTGATCAGCGCGTGGTAGTCGGCCAGGAAGAAGAAGGTCTCGACGCCCGGCGCCACGCTCTGGCGCACCGAGTGGCGGATCGAGCCGACATAGTTGCCGAGGTGCGGTGTGCCCGACGTGGTGATGCCGGTGAGAACGCGCAGCGGGGAGGGGGTGGGGGTAGCCATGGAAAGACCTAGCGAAACAACGCGGCCAGCGGGCCGATCACGGTGCGGATGATGCTGTAGCCGACCGCCATCAGCGGGCTCAGCCAGTAGGTGCTGACGATGCCGGCCAGCACCAGCGCCATCACGATGAAGAAACCGAAGGGCTCGACGCGTGCCAGCAGGTTCTGCGCATTGCCGCGCGGTAGCAGCCCGGCCAGCACGCGGCCGCCGTCGAGCGGCGGCAGCGGGAACAGGTTGAAGGCCCACATCACCAGGTTGACCAGCACGCCGCCTTGCGCCATGCGCACGAAGAAGTTCTCCCGCTCGACACCGCTGCCGGCCAGCACGACCAGCAGCACCGCCCACAGGATCGCCTGCACGAAGTTCGAGGCCGGCCCGGCGAGTGCGACCCAGATCATGTCGCGCTTGGGATTGCGCAGGTTGCCGAAATGGACAGGTACCGGCTTGGCATAGCCGAACAGGAAAGCGCCGGAGGTTGCAAAGTACAGCATCAGCGGCATCAGGATCGTGCCGACGGGGTCGATGTGCTTGAGCGGATTGAGTGTTACGCGGCCGAGCATCCAGGCCGTGTCGTCGCCGAAATAACGTGCCACGTAGCCGTGCGCGGCCTCGTGAATCGTGATCGCGAACAGCACCGGCAACGCATAGATCGAGACGGTTTGAATCAGGTTGGAGATATCCACCAGCCTGATTGTCTCAGACCGGTCAGAGGCCCAATACGGCGAGCGGGCCGCGCCCGCGCCGCACCAGCACCGGCTCGTCGCCGGTGCCCATCGGCGTGAGGTCGACCACGGTGGTCGGCTCGGACGGGCAGGCGCCGGCGTCGATCACGGCGCCGATCTGCTTCTCGAAGCGGTCGCGGATCGCCTGCGCGTCGTTCATCGGCTCGGTCTCGCCAGGCGGGATCAGCGTAGTGGCCAGCAGCGGCTCGCCGTGCAGCATCAGCAGTTCGCACAGCACCCTGCAGTCGGGCACGCGCAGGCCGATGGTCTTGCGCTGCGGATGGCTCACGCGGCGTGGCACTTCCTTGGTGGCTTCGAGCAGAAAGGTGTAGGGGCCGGGCGTGGCGGCCTTGAGCAGCCGGTATTGCTTGTTGTCGACGCGCGCGTAGTTGGCCAGCTCGCTCAGGTCGCGGCATAGCAGCGTGAGGTGGTGCTTGTCGTCGACCTGTCGGATGCGGCGCAGCTTGTCGACCGCGTCCTTGTCGTCGAGGTGGCAGACCAGCGCGTAGCTGGAGTCGGTCGGCACCGCCACGATCTCGCCGCGCGCGAGCAGGGCAGCCGCCTGCTTCAGCAGGCGCTGTTGCGGGTTGTCGGGGTGGACTTCGAAAAATTGAGCCATGGGATTTCTGGATTTTCAACCTGCAAAGCGCTGTCGGTGCGCGGCAAGGCATGGGGGGAACACCGCGGAACCGGCTTTGCCGGGCCGCCGGTGTTGCCCCCGGCGAGGGGGTTGGCGAAGCGACACGCAGTGCGCGAAGACTGGGGGAGTGCTCATGTCTCTGGCGGTTCGATCGGGATGCGGCGCTCGCGCACCGTGAGCCATGCGCCGGCTGCACCGCACACGGCGATCATGCCCATGCCGATCAGCGACACCTGATCCGGTATGTGCGAGAACATGATCCAGCCGCCGAGCATGGCAAACGCGATCTGCGAGTAGAGGTAGGGCGTGAGTGTCGAGGCCGGCGCACGCTGGTAGGCCAGGATCAGCATGAAGTGGCCGACGGTGCCCATCGCCCCCATCAGGCACAGCAGCGCCCACCACTGCCACCCCGGCAGCGCCAACCATACGAACGGCAGCGCGCACGACGCGATCAGCGTGCCGACCCAGCCGGTATAGAAGTGCAGGGTCAGCGGGTTCTCGGTCTGGGCAAGCTTGCTGGTGAGTACCTGGAACCAGGCATTGGTGATCACCAGCCCGATCGGCAGCAGGATCGCCCAGCTGTAGCTGCCGCCGCCAGGCCGCAGGATCACCAGCGTGCCGACAAAGCCGCCGCTGACCAGTGACCAGCGCAGCACTGACACGTGCTCCTTGAGCGTGGTGGCGGCCAGCAGCGTCACCACCAGCGGCGCGATCAGCACGATGGCGGTGAACTCGGCCAGTGGCATGTACCGCAGGCTGAAGAATGCCAACACACTGGTGACCAGCAGCAACGCGCCGCGCAGCACGTGATAGCGCGGGTGCGCGGTGCGCAGCAGCGAGGTGCCGTACAGCGGCAGCAGCACCGCGGTGGTGACGACGGCCTGGAATGCATATCGGAACCACACGCCCATGAGGATCGGCACGGCAGCGACCGAAATCTTGGTGGCGGTGTCCAGTGTCGCGAAGCAGGCCACCGCCAGCAGCACGAGGCCGATGCCCGCAAGGATGCGTTCCGACGCGATGTCCCGCGTGCTCTTCGCCGCGCCGGCTACGGCGCTCACCGGATTCTGTCTTCGAGCAGTTCCCAGACCGGCGTGAGCTTGCCGGGCAGCAAGGGAAGCTTGCCAAGATCCATGTGACTTTCGTCGGGGCTGTGGAAATCGCTGCCGCGCGAGGCTGCAAAGTCGAACTCGAGCGCCTTGTCGGCGTATTCGATGTACTCGGCCGGTGCGTGGCTGCCGGTAACGACCTCGATGGCGCGGCCACCGTACGCCTTGAACTCGAGGAACAGCGCGTACTCCTCGTTGGCCGTGAACTTGTAGCGGCCGGGGTGCGCGATCACCGCGATGCCCTTGGCGTCGGTGATCCAGTGCACCGCATCCTTCAGCGAGGCCCAGCGGTGCGGCACATAGCCGGGCTTGCCTTCGGTGAGGTATTTGCGGAACACCTCGTGCGTGTCCTTGCAGGCGCCGCTCTCGACCAGAAAGCGCGCGAAATGCGTGCGCGAGATCAGCTCGGGGTTGCCGACGAACCTGAGCGCGCCTTCGTAAGCGCCATGGATGCCGACCTTGGCCAGCCCTTCGGACATTTCCTGCGCGCGCGCGCCGCGGCCGCCGCGTGTCTTGGCCAGGCCCCGCCGCATGCCTGCGTCGTCGGGGTCGAAACCGAGGCCGACGATGTGCACGGTTTCATTGGCGAAAGTGACCGAGATTTCGGTGCCGGTGAGGTACTTCATGCCGTTGGCATGGGCCGCTGCGGCGGCACGGTGCTGGCCGCCGATTTCGTCGTGGTCGGTCAGGGCCCAGAGTTCGACGCCGTTGCCGGCCGCGCGCTCGGCCAGCGCCTCGGGCGTCAGCGTGCCGTCGGACACCACGGAGTGGCAATGGAGATCGGCGTTGAGAATGGATGGCACCGATCAATTCTATTTCGGATCGAATCGGCTTGCAGGGCGCATGGAGACTGCGCAAGATGCTATTAAAACAGTAGCAACAAAGCGCCGGCCTGCGGCGCGCTCAGCGCTTCTTGCGAAACGCCACCCAGGCAGCGATGGCGGTGAAGCTCGCGATGATGGCCACCACGATCCAGAACCCGTGCCTGTGCTCGGCCAGCGGGATGCCACCCACGTTCATGCCGAAAAGGCCGGCCAGGATGTTGATCGGCAGCGCCAGCACCGTCACCACGGTCAGCACGAACAGGCTGCGGTTGTTGTCCTCGTTGACGTTGCCCGCGATCTCTTCCTGCAGCAGCTTGATGCGCTCCTGCAGCGCCTGCATGTCGCGCAGCACCAGCGAGAACTCTTCGGTCGAGCCGCGCAGTTCGTCCGCGTCGGCGCCTGCCATCCAGCCCGGCGGCTGCTGCAGCAGGCGGAACAGCGCTGCCGGCTCCGGCGCGAGCAACCGCTGCAGCCGCACCAGCAACCGCCGCAGCGCGCCGAGCCGGGCGCGCTTGTGGTCGAGCCGGCCGGCCAGCAGTTCGTCTTCGATGCCGTCGATGCGAGCCGTCACGTCGCGCACGATCGCCACCAGCACGTCGGCCTGGGCGCGCAGCAGGTGTTCGAGCAGCTCGGTGCTCGAGCGCGGCGCGTCGCCGGCCTTCACGGCGGTGCGCAGCGCGTCGACCGAGCGCAGCGGCTTGGTGCGCGCCGTGACCACCAGGCGCGGGCCGACGCTGATCCACAAGGTCGAGATGTCCGACGGCTCGAAGCCGAACTCGAAATGCAGGTCGTTGATCACCGCGATCAGCGAATCGTCGGCGCGCTCGATGCGGGTCGAGTGCAGGCCGTCGCGCAGCGTTTCATAGAACGTGTCGGAAAGCCGTGCGTGCCGCACCAGCCAGCGCTCGGCCTGTGCGTGGCTGAGGTTGAAGTGCAGCCACAGGTAGGCGCCCGCAGGTGCTTCCTCGGCGGTGGCCAGCCAGGCCGCGGCATGCGCCGATTCGATCGCGCGCGCCGGCTCGGCGGCACTTGCGTCGAACAGATATCCGCAGATCAGGCCGGCTTCGTCGCCGCCGTACGAGCTGGCGGCCATTTCGGGGGACAGCGGCAAGGTGAGCGAATCAGAACAATCGGGTGAACAACCAGTAGAGCGAGCCCGACAGCAGCATCGCCACCGGCAGCGTCAGCACCCAGGCCATCGCGAGGCTGCGCAGCGTGGCCCATTGCAGGCCCGAGCGGTTCGCGGCCATGGTGCCGGCCACGCCGGACGACAGCACGTGCGTGGTGGACACCGGGAGCCCGTAGATGTCGGCCGCGCCGATGGTCAGCATGGCGACCAGCTCGGCCGAGGCACCCTGCGCGTAGGTGAGGTGGGTCTTGCCGATCTTCTCGCCCACGGTGACCACGATGCGCTTCCAGCCGATCATGGTGCCGAGGCCGAGCGCGATCGCCACGGCGACCTTCACCCAGAGCGGGATGAAGCGCGTGGCGTCATCGAGTTCCTTGCGGAAGGCGCCGACCTTGGCCTTGGCGTCGTCGTCGAAGTGCACGGCCGCACTCTTGTCGAGCAGGCGAATGGCCTCCGAGTTCAGGTACATGTCGTTGCGCACGTTGGCCACGGCATCGGCCGGCAGCGCCGCCAGCGAACCATGTTGGCGCACCTGGGCGCCGATGCTGCCGGCGAGCGAGGCGACGGCCGGCACCACGGCAGGGGCGTATTCCCGGGTGCGCAGGTAGGTCGACAGCGTTTCGCGCGCGGCCGGCGCAGTGGCCGCTGGCAGCGATGTGGGCACGCTGCGGTTCAACGCGCCCTGCGCCAGCTCGGCCACCGCCACGAACTGGATCGTCTTGTCGGCCGGCATGGCGCGGTTCAGCGCATACGCCATCGGCACCGTGCCGACCAGGATGAGCATGATCAGGCCCATGCCCTTCTGTCCATCGTTGGAGCCGTGTGCGAACGAGACGCCAGTACAGGTCAGCACCAGCAGGCCGCGGATCCACCAGGGCGGCGGCGCGTTGCCGCGTGGCTCTTCGTACAGCGCGCGGTTCCTGACAAGTGCCCGCAGTGCCAGCAGCAGCAGTGCCGCGCAGCCGAAGCCGACCATCGGCGACAGCAGCAGCGACCAGCCGACCTTGGTGGCCTGGGCCCAGTCGACCCCGCTGGTGCCGTCGCGCCCGTGCATCAGCGCGTTGGCGATGCCAACGCCGATGATCGAGCCGATCAGCGTGTGCGACGACGACGCCGGGAGACCAAGCCACCAGGTGCCGAGGTTCCAGAGGATGGCCGCGATCAACAGGGCGAACACCATCGCGAAACCTGCGCCCGAGCCGACCTGCAGGATGAGTTCCACCGGCAGCAGTGAAATGATGCCGAAGGCCACTGCGCCGCTCGACACCAGCACGCCCAGGAAGTTGAAGAGGCCTGACCACACCACCGCAACGTTGGGCGGCAACGAGTGCGTGTAGATCACGGTGGCCACGGCGTTGGCCGTGTCGTGAAAGCCGTTCACGAACTCGAAGCCGAGCGCGATCAACAGCGCCACGCCCAGCAGGATGTAGGGCACATAGGTGGTCGTCGGCGCCCCCGAGGCGCTCACGTCGCCGACCAGGCTCCACGCGGTGTAGAGCAGGCCTGCGGCGAGCAGCCCGACGAACACGACGAGCGTGACCGGGCTGGGCCTTGCGTCGAGAGTCGGGCGGCTCGGAGCGGGCGGATGGACGGGCAGGGGCGTGTTGTCGGCGAGCGTGGACATGGGTGCGACAGCGTAGTGAGAACACGATCTTCCTCGCGCCATGTGTCAGCGCCATGACGGCGGAACGGGCTTGTCACGCAACAGTCACGCGCAGGCGGCAGCATGCAAGGCTTGTTCCTCTTCCTTCAAAGCCTCCCATGATGTTGCCCAGCGCCGTGCACGACCAAGAAGACCTGATGCAGCGCATCGCGCGCGACCTGATCGACAGCTACGACGAGGAGCTGGAGCTCGAGATCGAAGACCGCAACGTCGACGAAGCCGGCGCGCCGGCCGGCGTCGACAAGGCGGCACGGCAGGCCTACTTCAAGGAACTGTTCCGCCTGCAGGGCGAACTGGTCAAGCTGCAGGACTGGGTGCAGCACAACAAGCAGAAGGTGGTGATCCTGTTCGAAGGCCGCGACGCGGCCGGCAAGGGCGGTGTCATCAAGCGCATCACGCAGCGGCTCAACCCGCGCGTGGCCCGCGTGGCCGCGCTGCCGGCGCCGAACGACCGCGAGCGCACGCAGTGGTACTTCCAGCGCTACGTGGCGCACCTGCCGGCGGCCGGCGAGATGGTGCTGTTCGACCGCAGCTGGTACAACCGCGCCGGTGTCGAGCGCGTCATGGGTTTTTGCAGCGATGCCGAATACGAGGAGTTCTTCCGCTCGGCGCCCGAATTCGAGCGCATGCTGGTGCGCTCGGGCATCACGCTCATCAAGTACTGGTTCTCCATCACCGACGAAGAGCAGCACATGCGCTTTCTCGGCCGCATCCACGACCCGCTGAAGCAGTGGAAGCTGAGCCCGATGGATCTGGAAAGCCGCCGCCGCTGGGAGGAGTACACCAAGGCCAAGGAAATCATGCTGGAGCGCACCCACATCCCGGAAGCGCCCTGGTGGGTGGTGCAGGCGGTCGACAAGAAGAAGGCGCGGCTCAACTGCATCACGCATCTGCTCGGACAGCTGCCCTACCAGGAAGTGCCGCACGCGCCGGTGGTGCTGCCACCGCGCGTGCGCAACGCCGACTATCTGCGCCAGCCGGTACCGACCACGATGTACGTGCCCGAGCTGTACTGAACGCCGGCAAGTGCCTTTGCAGCGCGGAAGCTGCTACCGTGTGGTTCGCCTGTCGACACCCACCGCACCATGCCCCGCCGCTCGCCCACCTCCGCGCTCACGCGCGCCTACCAACGCAGCCTGAAGGCGCTCACCAAAGCCACGCTCCGCAACAGCCGGCGCGTGGCGAAGCAGGTGACCAAACAAGTCACGCGCGCCGCAGCGGAACAGCGCAAACCGCCGCCCGGCGCCGGCGACTGGATCAGCGGCATGGCGCTCGGCCCAGGTGGTGCGCGCGGCTATCACCTCTACCGCCCCCCGGGCCTCGAACTTGAACCCGGTGAGAAGCTGCCGCTGCTGCTGATGCTGCACGGCTGTGGCCAGACCGGCCGCGACTTTGCCGCCAGCACGCGCATGAACCGCATCGCCGCACGCGAGCGCTTCCTGGTGCTGTATCCGGAGCAAGACCGGGTGCATCATCCTCAAGGCTGCTGGAACTGGTACCAGACACGCTCCGGCAAGTCCGACCGCGAAGCCGCCACGCTGATCGCGGCCGTCGACCAGGTGAACCTGTTGTACCCGGTCGACCGGGAACGCATCGCCGTGGCAGGCCTCTCGGCCGGCGCCGGCATGGCCGCCTTGCTGGCCACGCGCTACCCCAACCGCTTCAGGGCGGTTGCCGTGCATTCGGGCGTGGCCCCGGGCGCGGCGCAATCGACCGCCAGTGCACTGGGTGCCATGCACGGCCACCGCGTGCCGGTGATGCCGGCCACCGCGGTCGGAAAGGCGCTGGGCGCGGCAGCGGTCGGCACCACGCTGCCGCCGATGCTGGTGTTGCACGGCGACGCCGATACCGTCGTGGCCGCCAGCAATGCGGCGAGCACGGCCGTTGTGTGGGCCACTGCCACCGGTGCACGGCCGGGCCCGGAGCGCGTGCTGCAGCGCGGCAAGCGCCATCCGATGCGCGTGACAGACTTCAAGCGCGCCGGCCACATCTGCGTCACCCTCTGCCAGGTGGCCGGGCTCGGCCACGCCTGGAGCGGCGGCGCGGCCCGGCTGCCCTTCAGCGATGCGGCCGGGCCGGACGCGTCGAAGCTGGTCTGGGCGTTCGTGGCGCGGCAGTTCAGGCAGCCGGCGGCGTAGCTCCTGTACGCCACCCGGCGTATTCCGTGCGGCCGGTGTCCTCCGCAAACTCCGTGCATCGCCAGCGAAGCCGCTGTCGAACGAAATCAACTACCACCGGAGAAGGATGCACATGCAACGTCGTTTCACACTCAAGGCGCTCACCGCCAGCGTCGCGCTCGCCGCCCTCGGTAGCGCACCCGCGTTCGCCGCCGACACCATCAAGGTCGGCGTGCTGCACTCGCTGTCGGGCACGATGGCGATCTCCGAAACCGTGTTGAAAGACACGGTGCTGATGGCCATCGAGGACATCAACAAGAAGGGCGGCGTGATGGGCAAGCAGCTCGAGCCCGTGATCGTCGACCCGGCCTCCAACTGGCCGCTGTTCGCCGAGAAGACCAAGCAGCTGCTGGGCCAGGACAAGGTTTCGGTGATTTTCGGCTGCTGGACCTCGGTGTCGCGCAAGTCGGTGCTGCCGGTGGTCGAGGAAATGAACGGCCTGCTGTTTTACCCGGTGCAGTACGAAGGTGAAGAGCTCTCCAAGAACGTGTTCTACACGGGTGCGGCGCCGAACCAGCAAGCGATTCCCGCGGTCGACTACCTGATGAGCAAGGAAGGCGGCGGCGCCAAGCGCTGGGTGCTGCTCGGCACCGACTACGTCTACCCCCGCACCACCAACAAGATCCTGCGCGCCTACCTGAAGAGCAAGGGCGTGA
>JBDUCH010000026.1:0-20932 GCA_040003555.1 Variovorax sp.
TGGTGATGGAGTTCCAGTTCGGCATGAACTGGAGCTACTACAGCCACTATGTCGGCGACATCTTTGGTGCGCCGCTGGCCATCGAGGGGCTCATGGCCTTCTTCATGGAAGCCACCTTCGTCGGCCTGTTCTTCTTCGGCTGGGACAAGCTCTCCAAGGTCGGGCATCTGATCACCACCTGGGCGGTGGCGATCGGCTCCAACTTCTCGGCGCTGTGGATCCTGATCGCCAACGGCTGGATGCAGAACCCGGTCGGCTCGGCCTTCAACCCGCAAACGATGCGCATGGAAGTGACCGACTTCTTCGCGGTACTGACCAACCCGGTGGCGCAGGCCAAGTTCGTGCACACGGTGTCGGCCGGCTATGTGTGCGCCGCCGTGTTCGTGCTGGGCGTGTCAGCCTGGTACCTGCTCAAGGGTCGGCACATCGAGCTGGCCAAGCGCTCGATGACGGTGGCGGCTTCATTCGGCCTGGCGGCCTCGCTCTCGGTGGTGGTGCTCGGCGATGAGAGCGGCTACCTTTCCACCGAGCACCAGAAGATGAAGCTCGCTGCGATCGAGGGCATGTGGGAAACCAAGCCGGCGCCGGCCGCGTTCACCGCGTTCGGTTTCCCGGATCAGGCGGCGCGCGAGACGCACTACGCGATCCACGTTCCGGTCGTGATGGGCCTGATAGGCACGCGCTCGCTGGACACCGTGATTCCCGGCATCGACGAACTCGAGAAGCGCGCCGAAGTGCGGATCCGTCTCGGAATCAAGGCCTACGACGCCCTTCAGCAGATTCGCGCGGCCGGCAGCACGCAGACCGTCTCGCAGGGCGTGCGCGACACCTTCGAGACCAACGGGCCCGACATGGGCTATGCGCTGCTGCTCAAGCGCTATGTCGACGACCCGCGCCAGGCCACCGACGAGCAGATCGCCAAGGCCGCGTGGGACACGGTGCCACAGGTGGCGCCGCTGTTCTGGCTGTTCCGTGTCATGGTGGGGATCGGTATGCTGCTGATCCTGCTGACGGGCACCTTCTTCGTGCTGTCCGCGCGCCGCCGGCTCGACCGCCACCACTGGCTGCTGAAGGTTGCGGTGTTCGCGATTCCGCTGCCCTGGATTGCGATCGAGGCCGGGTGGCTGGTGGCCGAGTTCGGTCGGCAGCCCTGGGTCATCGAAGGGGTGCTGCCGACGGCTGTGGCTGTGTCGAACCTCGGCGTGAAGACGCTTCTCCTGACGCTCGGCGGCTTCATCGCGATCTACACCGTGCTGTTCATCATCGAGATGAAGCTGCTGCTCAAGGCCATCCGCAAGGGGCCGCAGCAGGAGCACGCGCCGGATGTCGGCGCCGCGCACCCACGCACCGCGGCGGCGGCGCGCCTGCCCATTTCCGCAACGGAGTAAGCCATGATCCTGCACGAACTTCTGGGCTACGACACATTGCGCCTGATCTGGTGGGCGCTCATCGGCGTGCTGCTGGTGGGCTTTGCCATCACCGATGGCTTCGACCTCGGCAGCGGCATCCTGTTGCCTTTTGCGGCGCGCACCGATGTCGAGCGCCGTGTTGTGATCAACAGCGTCGGCCCGGTCTGGGAAGGCAACCAGGTGTGGCTGATCCTCGGTGGCGGCGCCATCTTCGCGGCCTGGCCGCAGCTGTATGCAGTGTCGTTCTCGGGCTTCTACCTCGCGATGTTCGTGATCCTCACGGCACTTATCCTGCGGCCCGTAGCCTTCAAGTTCCGAAGCAAGCGCGAAGAGCCGGCCTGGCGTGCGCGCTGGGACTGGGTGCTGTTCTTCAGCGGCTTCGTGCCGGCGCTGATCTTCGGCGTGGCGATTGGCAACGTGCTGCAGGGCGTGCCATTCCGCTTTTCGGGCGACATGCACATCTTCTATGACGGCAGTTTCTTCGGCCTGCTGAACCCGTTCGCCTTGCTGTGCGGGCTGGTGTCGGTGGCGATGATGGTGATGCACGGCGCAGCTTGGCTGGTGCTCAAGACCGAGGGGCCGGTTGCGGCGCGTGCGCGCCTGTACGGCATGGTCGCCGCGGTGCTGACGCTCGTGCTCTATGCGCTGGCCGGCGTGCTGCTGTGGGGGTTCATCGGCGGCTATCGCATCACCAGCGTGGTCGATGCCATCGGCCCGTCCAACCCGATGCTCAAGACGGCGGAGCTGCATGCCGGCGCGTGGTTTCTCAACTACGCGGCGCACCCGTGGACGCTGGCGGCACCGGTGGCGGGCTTTGTCGGCGCGCTGGGCGCGCTGCTGGCCCTTGCGCTGCGCCGCGGCGGGCTGGCGCTGCTGGCCGCCGCGCTCGGCATCGCCGGCATCATCCTGAGCGTGGGCGCCTCGATGTTTCCTTTCATCCTGCCATCGTCGATCGATCCGCGCGCGAGCCTCACGGTGTGGGACTCGTCGTCGAGCCATCTCACGCTGTTCATCATGCTGGTGGTCACGGGCATCTTCATTCCCCTCATCGTGGCCTACACCACCTGGGTCTACCACGTGCTGTGGGGCAAGGTCGACGAAACCGCCATCCGCGAAGAGAGCGGACACGCCTACTGATCAGCACAACCAAGGCAACAACATGTGGTACTTCTCGTGGATCCTCGGCCTGCCGCTGGCAGCCGCTTTCGCCGTGCTCAACGCCATGTGGTACGAGCTCATGGACGACGACGCCATCCGCCGTGAAAACCTCGGGACTCCCGAGTCGCCGCAAGGCCAGGAGAGGCTGTGAATGTGCGCCGCGTTCCAGCCGCGCCGCAAAAGCTCAGGCCGCGGGCTTCTTTGCTTTCGCGCCACCGGTGAGGCGATCCTTGAGCCCGAGCACCTTGGTGACCGTGGCACCCATGCCCATGAGCTGCATCGCGGTTTCGGGCGCGAGCCGCTGCACGTCATCGAACCACTTCATCAGCCGGTCGATCAGGTCGTGCATTTCGCGCATGCGTTCCTGCGCATGACGCTCGGCCTCGCTGGTCGGTGACTCGAGCAGCGCATTGCGCAGCATCGACAGTGTCGGCTCGATCTCGCGCCTGCGGCGCTCCTCGGCCAGCACGCGAAAAATCTCCCATACATCCGACGGTGCCTCGAAGTATTCGCGCCGGTCGCCCGGCAGGTGCCGCAGCCGCACCAGCCGCCAGGCCTGCAGTTCTTTCAGGCCCATGCTCACATTGGAGCGCGAGAACTCCAGCAACTCGGCGATCTCGTCGGCGTTGAGGGCACGCTCCGACAGGTAGATCAGCGCGTAGATCTGTCCCACCGTGCGGTTGATGCCCCACTTGCTGCCCATCTCGCCGAAGTGGGCGACGAACTGGCGGTTGAGGGGAGGAAGAGCGGGTGCGGCGGCCATGCGGCCATTGTCGCTTGGCTTGCGGAGTTTTCAAGAAGTGCTGAAAACTCGCAACGCAGCGCGCACGCCGATCACTCCCAGGGCGTAGGCGCTGGGATCTCGCAGACCGGGTCGACGTCGACGCTCTTGAAGTCGGCCGGGGAGACGATCTCCAGGTACTCCATGTCGGGCGAGTAGTCGAACAGGTAGTGGCGAATGCCGGGGCGCTGGTGCACCACGTCGCCGGCCTCGACCAGCGTGACCTCGTCTTCGTACATGAACTTGGCCCAGCCCTTGGTCATGATGACGATCTGGAAATTCGCCTCATGTCGGTGCCAGCCCGTGCCCTCTTCAGGGGGCATGTTCGCCTTGACGAGGTGCGCGATCACCTGGCCGTTGGTCGCTTCGGCCACGCCCAGGTCGCGATAGAGAAAGAAATCGCGCAAACCGCCCGACACGAACTGCGTGTCGCCGGGTTTGACGTGGGAGAACTTGGTGGCGGTTCGATCCAGCATGGGGCGCTCCTTCGCGGGTGGGGGTGATGCTGCGTCGCAGCATGCATAAAGCATTCCCGATCGCGGAGCGCCGACCGCTCGACGCCAGCTACGGCAGCAGCGCCGCGTCTTCCGCGCGCCGGTGTTCCCGGATGAGCTTCTCGCGCAACTGGCTTGCCAGCGCCATCGCGTTGCGCTGAACCAGGCCGACCGCGAAGCTGCCGAGCGGCCGGCCTTCGATGCTGATCTGCACGCTGGCGAAATAGGCGCCCAGGGAATCGCCCGCGTCGCCGAGACAGCGCTCGAGCGACTCGAGCGTGGTTTCTTCGACAAGCCGCGTCGGCGCGCCGCCGGCGCTCAGGCTGTAGGCGTAAAGCCGGGGGGCGATGCAACGAATCTGGAGATGGGGCTGCATGAAGACCTTTGCGCGGGCGGGCCGGGAATTCGACTGGGTGCAACGATATTCAGCGTCGCTGCGACTGTCCATACGCCGTTCGGCCACGGCCAGTCCAGATGCGGTGCAAGTTTCGTGTCAGCCGGATAGGAGACGCCCTCCGGGAGATAATTCCGCCCCATGAGCGGCAATACCTTCGGCACCCTTTTCGCAGTCACCAACTTTGGTGAATCCCACGGCCCTGCGATCGGTTGCGTGATCGACGGTTGCCCGCCCGGCATGGCGTTGACCGAAGCCGACATCCAGGGCGACCTGGATCGGCGCCGCCCCGGCACCAGCCGGCATGTGACGCAGCGCAACGAGCCGGATGCGGTGCAGATCCTGAGCGGCGTGTACGAAGGCAAGACCACCGGCACGCCGATTGCGCTGCTGATCCAGAACACCGACCAGCGCAGCAAGGACTACGGCCAGATCGCCCAGCAGTTTCGCCCCGGCCATGCCGACTTCACCTACTGGAAGAAGTACGGCATTCGCGACCCGCGCGGCGGCGGGCGTTCGTCGGCACGGCTCACGGCCCCCATGGTGGCGGCCGGCGCGGTCGCCAAGAAGTGGCTGTTCGAGGCGTACGGGACCGTTTTTCGCGGCTGCATGGCGCAGATCGGCGAGATCGTTATTCCGTTCGAGAGCTGGCAGCACGTGCCGAACAATCCGTTCTTTGCGCCGATGGCCGACGTGGGCGCACTCGAGGCCTACATGGACGCCTTGCGCAAGGCCGGCGACTCATGCGGCGCGCGCATCCGCGTGACCGCCTCGAAGGTGCCCATCGGCCTGGGCGAGCCGCTGTTCGACAAGATGGATTCCGACATCGCCTACGCGATGATGGGCATCAACGCGGTGAAGGGCGTCGAGATCGGCGCCGGCTTTGCCAGCGTCACGCAGCGCGGCACCACGCACGGCGACTCGATCACGCCGCAAGGCTTCGTCACCAACAATTCGGGCGGCACGCTGGGCGGCATCACCTCGGGCCAGGATCTCGAAGTGAGCATCGCCATCAAGCCGACCAGCTCGATCATCAGCCCGCGCCAGTCGATCGACGTGCACAACCAACCGGTCGAAGTGGTCACCAAGGGCCGCCACGACCCGTGCGTCGGCATCCGCGCGACGCCGATTGCCGAAGCCATGCTGGCCCTGGTGGTGATGGAGCATGCGCTGCGCAACCGCGCGCAGAACGGCGACGTGCATGTGCAGGAGCGTCGCCGTGCGGCGGCCGCTGGTGCAGAGGCAGGTACTTCGGGCGAGGCCGAGGGCCCGCAGTCCTCCTTTCTGTGAGCGGCGGGGGCGCACCTGCGCCCGGTGGCCGCGGCCATCTGCTCGCCTTTGCGGCGCTCTCGGCCAGCTACTTCGCGCACATCGGGTTCTTCAACCCGTACCTGCCGCTCTGGCTCAAGGATCAGGGCCTGCCGATCTTCACGATCAGCTTGCTGGCGGCGGTGCAGTCGTTCACGCGCGTGTTCGCGCCGTACGCATGGGGCGCGTTGTCCGACCACACCGGCGAGCGCGTGCGGCTGCTGCGCATCAGCGCGGCCATTGCGCTCGCGGCGTCGTTCGGGCTCTGGTTTCAGGGCGGCGCATGGTGGATCGCGCTGGTGCTGCTGGTGCTGTTCACTCACACGAGTTCCATGATGGGACTCACCGAAGCCGCCATGGCGCATCTGGTGGCCGGCGACTGGGGCCGCTACGGCCGCATCCGCCTTTGGGGCTCGGCCGGCTTCCTGGTGACCGTGTTCGTCGCGGGCGAGTGGTTCGAGCGCTTCGGCATGCGCCAGTTTCCGATGTGGGCCGGCGCCACGCTGGCGCTGGTGCTGTTCGCCGCCTGGCGCCTGCCCGACGTGCGCGAGCCGCCAGCCGCTGCGCACCAGCAGCGGGTGCCGGTGGGCCCGGTGCTGCGGCAGCCAGCGGTGCGCTGGTTTCTGGCGGCGCTTTGCCTGCACGTCACGGCGCATTTCGCGGTCTACGGCTTCCTGTCGCTCTACCTCGACTCGCTCGGCTACAGCAAGGGCATGATCGGTTTTCTCTGGGCCGTTTCGGTGCTGGCCGAAGTGGTCTGGTTCTTCGGCCAGGGCCGCTTCATCGCGCGCTTGCCGATGGCGCGCTGGCTGCTGGTGTGCGGCGCGGTCGGCGTGGCGCGCATGGCCATCACCGGTGCGGCGGGGCAGTGGCTGTGGGCGATCCTGCTGGCGCAGGCGCTGCACGCACTGAGCTTTGCCGCGCACCACACCACCTGCATCGCGCTGGTCACGCGCTACTTTCCGGGGCGGCTGCGCGGCCGCGGGCAGGCGCTGTTCACCGTGGTCGGCTATGGCATCGGCGGCGTGGCGGGCGTGCTGCTCGGCGGTGCGATCGCCAGCCGTTTCGGCTTTGGCATCATGTTCGGCGTTGCAGCATTGCTGTGCTTGCTGGCCACCGGCTGCGCGTGGCGGCTCGGGCGCATCGAGCGTGCGGAGCGCCTGGAGCACATGCAGACCAGCACGGAACCCTGAGACGCGACAAGAGTCGCACGCTGGCGCCGCGACGGCGCCACCCCCCTGACCCGAGAACGGAATCCCGATGTTTCGCATGCCGCCTGCCACCCAGGCACTGATCCTCTCCTGCGTGATCGTGTACTTTGCCCAGGCCGCGGTCGGGCTCGATGCCTTTGCACTTTGGCCGATCGCCTCCGGCGAGTTCCTGCCCTGGCAGTTGCTGAGCTATTCGTTCCTGCATGGCGGCCTCTCGCACCTGGTGTTCAACATGTTCGGGCTCTATATGTTCGGTGCCGAACTCGAGCGCGTCTGGGGTGCGCGACGCTTGCTGGTTTTCTACTTCGTGAGCGTGCTGTGTGCGGCGCTGGCGCAACTGGGCGTGGCCGCCTTGAGCGGCAGCATGGTGCCGACCATCGGCGCCTCGGGTGGCCTGTTCGGCCTGCTGCTCGGCTTCGCGATGCTGTTTCCCCACCGCAAGATCGTGCCGCTCATTCCGCCGATCCCGATGCCGGCCTGGCTCTTCGTGCTGCTCTACGGCCTGGTCGAACTGGGCCTCGGCGTCACCGGCAGCCTGAACGGCGTCGCGCATTTCGCGCACCTGGGCGGCATCGCAGGCGGCTGGCTCACGCTGCGCTACTGGCGGGGGCAACCGCCGTTTGGCTGGGGGCGGCGCTAGCGTTCGCGGGGGCGCGGCTCAGCGCGGCAGTTCGGCGCGCCTCGGCATGTCCGCGCCGCGGCGGGAGCAGGTGATGGCGGCCGCCTGGGCGGCGAAGCGCAGCAGCGCTTCCAGTTGACGGGCATCGAGCGCGGCCAATGCTTTCGGTGTCAGCGCATCATGCTCGTCCAGCCAGGTCAGCAGCGCGGCCTGGAAGGTGTCGCCGGCACCGACGGTGTCGATCACCTGCACCGGCTGCGCCGGCGCGTCGGCGTGTGCGCTGGCGGCCCATGCGCTCGAGCCCTTGCTGCCGCGCGTGACCGCCACCAGCGCGGCGCCGCCGGCCAGCCAGCGGGCCGCGACCTGCTCGGGCGTTTCGGCGGGATAGAGCAGGCCCAGATCCTCGTCGCTCACCTTCACCAGGTGCGCGAGCGAGGCCATCAACTCGACCACTTCGCGCCAGTGCGCGAGGTCGGGCTCCACGTTGAGGCGCACGTTCGGGTCGTAGGCGATCAGGCAGCGTTCGCGCTCGCGCGCGGCGAGAGCGCGCAGCGTACTGCCGACCGGCTCCACCGCCAGCGCATAGGAGCCGAACTGCAGTACGCGCGTCGCCGGCGGCAGCGCCGGCAGGTTGCCGGGCGTGAGCTGCCGGTCGGCCGCGCCGTTGCCGTGGAAGGCATAGCGCGGCACGCCGCTCGCATCGACGCTGACCACGCTGAGCGTGCTCGGCGCGTCGTGGCGCAACACCAGCGAGGTGTCGACGCCCTCGGCCTGCAATGAAGCAAGCAGCCGCTCGCCCAGTGCGTCGGTCGACAGGCCGCAGAGGAAGGCCGCCGGCCTTTCCAGGCGGGCCAGTCCCTGCGCCACGTTCAGCGGCGAGCCGCCGATGCGCGCATCGAGCAGCATGCCGACGGGCGTG
This sequence comes from Variovorax sp., assembly GCA_040003555.1. Taxonomy (GTDB): domain Bacteria; phylum Pseudomonadota; class Gammaproteobacteria; order Burkholderiales; family Burkholderiaceae_C; genus Variovorax. The sequence goes on from JBDUCH010000026.1 coordinate 8,294, forward strand.
GACTCACCCATGTAAACGTCCATCAAAGCCTCGCCACAGACCACGAACATGTTTGTGTCTCCTTCGGGTTATTACTAACTACAACAACTTGATTTAATTAGTCGGCCGCAACTATAGTTGCCTCGCCCCCCGTTGCAAAGACCTCGCCGAGGCGGCGCGGTTCTTTTTTCAAGCATCGCAGGCGACCCGCCTGCCCACAGGAGACATCAATGTTCAGCAAGCGTTCCACTCTGGCCCTGGCCACCCTGTCACTTGCCGCGTCGATGGCCGCACCGTCGGCCTTCGCGGCCGGCGAGCCGGTGATCGGCCTCATCACCAAAACCGAAACCAACCCGTTCTTCGTGAAGATGAAGGAGGGCGCGACGGCCGAGGCCAAGGCCAAGGGCGCGAAGCTGCTCAGCGGTGCCGGCAAGGCCGACGGCGACAACGCCGGCCAGGTGGCGGCGATGGAAAACATGATCGCGGCCGGCGCCAAGACCATCCTGATTACCCCGAGCGACTCCAAGGCCATCATTCCGGCGATCAAGAAGGCCCAGGAAAAAGGCGTGATGGTGATTGCGCTCGACAGCCCGACCGACCCGCAGGAAGCCACCGACGCGCTGTTCGCCACCGACAACTACAAGGCCGGCGTGCTGATCGGCGAGTACGCCAAAGCGGCGATGGCGGGCAAGCCCGTCAAGATCGCGACGCTGGATCTGTTCCCCGGCCACCCGGTCGGCGCGCAGCGCCACAACGGCTTTCTGAAGGGCTTTGGCCTTGCCAGCAACGACGCGAAGAACAACGAGCTGGCCAAGCCGGCCGAAGTGGTCTGCATGGCCGACAGCTTCGGGGATCGCGCCAAGGGCCAGACGGCGATGGAAAACTGCCTGCAGAAAAATCCCGACATCAACCTCGTCTACACCATCAACGAACCGGCCGCCGCCGGCGCTTTCAACGCGCTGCAGAAGTCCGGCAAGGACAAGGGCGTGATGATCGTGTCGGTCGACGGCGGCTGCGACGGCATCAAGGACGTTGTCGGCGGCAAGATCGCCGCCACTTCGCAGCAGTACCCGCTGAAGATGGCCGCCATGGGCGTGGCCGCGGGCATCGAGTACGCCAAGAGCGGCAAGAAGGTCAGCGGCTACACCGACACCGGCGTCACGCTGATTGCCGCCAAGTCCGTTGCCGGCATCGACAGCAAGGACACCAAGGTCGGCACCGAGCTGTGCTGGGGCAAGAAGTAAGCGGCTGACCGGCGCGCCATCACAGTGGAAAACTGGAAACAGAAACTCCCGCCGCTCGGTCAGCTCGGGCCGTTCATCGCGTTGCTCATCGCATGCGTGGTGTTCGGTGTGACGACCGACCGGTTCTTCAGCGCGGAGAACTTCTCGCTGATTCTTCAGCAGGTGATGGTGGTTGGCGTGATCGCCATCGGCCAGACCCTGATCATCCTCACGGCCGGCATCGACCTGTCGTGCGGAATGATCATGGCGCTCGGCAGCATCGTCATGACCAAGCTGGCCGCCGACTCCGGCGTGCCGGCGCCGCTGGCCATCCTGGCGGGCATTGCCGTCACGGCACTGTTCGGGCTGATCAACGGCCTGCTGGTCACGCGTATCAAGCTGCCGCCGTTCATCGTGACGCTTGGCACCTTCAACATCGCCTTCGCCATCACGCAGCTCTACTCGGGCGCGCAGACCGTGACCGAGGTGCCGCCGATGATGACCTGGCTGGGCAGCACGTTTCCGATCGGCGGCGCCAACATGGCCTATGGCACGGTGCTGATGATCCTGCTGTACCTGGGTGTCTGGTTCTGGCTGCGCGAGACCGGGGCCGGGCGGCACGTCTATGCGGTCGGCAACAACCCCGAAGCGACGCGCCTGGTCGGCATCCCGCCCGAGCGCGTGCTGCTCGGCGTCTACGTGCTGGCTGGCGTGTTCTACGGCATCGCCTCGCTGCTGTCGGTGGCACGCACCGGTGTCGGTGACCCGAACGCCGGGCAAACCGAGAACCTGGACGCCATCACCGCGGTGGTGCTCGGCGGCACCAGCCTGTTCGGTGGCCGCGGCCTGATCCTGGGCTCGCTGGTCGGCGCGGTCGTGGTCGGCGTGCTGCGCAACGGGTTGACGCTGATGGGCGTGTCGTCGGTCTACCAGGTGCTGATCACCGGCATCCTGGTGATCGTTGCGGTCACGGTGGATCAGCTTTCACGTCGGGGAGGCCGCTGATGTCCACCCCTCGAATCGTGATGCAGGCCAAGGGCCTGGTGAAGCGCTACGGCCAGGTCACCGCACTCGACGGCGCCGATTTCGAGCTGCGCGCGGGCGAGATCCTGGCGGTGATCGGCGACAACGGTGCCGGCAAGTCCTCGCTGATCAAGTGCCTGTCGGGTGCCACGGTGCCAGATGAAGGCCAGATCGTGCTGGACGGCCAGGTCATCCACTTCAAGGGCCCGATCGATGCGCGCCGCGTCGGCATCGAAACGGTATATCAGGATCTCGCAGTGGCCCCGGCCATGACGATTGCCGAGAACCTGTTCCTCGGACGCGAAATCCGGCGCGAAGGCTTCCTCGGCAATGTGCTGCGCATGCTCGACAAGAAAAGAATGCTGGAGCTGAGCGTCGCGCGCATGAACGACCTGAAAGTCGGCATCCGCTCGATGACGCAGGCGGTCGAAACGCTGTCGGGCGGCCAGCGTCAATGCGTTGCGGTGGCACGCGCCGCGGCCTTTGCCGAGCATGTGGTCATCCTCGACGAGCCGACCGCGGCGCTTGGCGTCAAGGAAGGCAACATGGTGCTGGAGCTGATCCGCCGGGTGCGCGACAAGGGGCTACCGGTGGTGCTCATCAGCCACAACATGCCGCACGTATTCGAAGTCGCCGACCGCATTCACGTGGCGCGGCTGGGCAAGCGTGCAGCGGTGCTCAACCCGCGCAACATCAGCATGAGTGACACGGTGGCGGTCATGACCGGCGCCATGCTGCCCGAGCAATTGCCGCCAGAGGCTCTCGCCTGAGCATGCCCGACACGGTAGGCGCGCCCGACCTGTTGCGGCCGCGCGGCTCCAACCAGGTCGGCATGCGCCAGTTCAACGAGCGTGTGGTGCTGCAGGCGCTGCGGGTTCATGGCAGCCTGCCCAAGGCCGACCTCGCGCGGCTGACGGGCCTGAGCGCGCAGACCATCGGCCTCATCACGGCGCGGCTGGAGGAAGACCAACTGGTCGTCAAGCAAAGCCGGGTTCGCGGGCGCATCGGCCAACCCTCGGTGCCGCTGGCGCTCAACCCCGACGGGGCTTTTGCCATCGGCATCAAGATCGGGCGTCGCGGCTGCGAGTGGCTGCTGATCGACTTCGCCGCGCGCGTGCGCGAGCAGCACGCGCTGAGCTACGCCTTTCCCGACGCCCGGAAGCTGTTGCCGGCCGTGGCGCGGCATATCCAGCAACTGCGCGACGGGCTGGGGCCGCTCGCGAGCCGCACCGCCGGTGTCGGCCTGGCGGCACCGTTCCAACTGGGGGGATGGCATCGCATCCTGGGCGTGTCGCAGGCGCAGTCCGAGCTGTGGAACAAGATGGATCTCGGCGCCGAGATCCAGGCGCGCACCGACCTGCCGGTGAGCTTTGCGCGCGACACCGCGGCCGCCTGCGTGGCCGAACTGGTGAGCGGCCGCGGGCACGACCTCAAGAGCTTTCTCTACATCTTCGTCGACACCTTCGTGGGCGGCGGCCTGGTGGTCAACTCGCACCTGCACACCGGCGTGCATGGCAACGCGGGCGCACTGGCCTCGCTGCCCCTGCAGCCGGCGCGCGCAGACCAGGCCGGAACCCAGCTGATCAGCGAGGCCTCGCTGTGGGAACTGGAGCAGGGCTATCGCAGCGCGGGACTGGACGCGACGGCAGCCTACGACGAGCGCGCCCTGCAGCCGCCTTTCGCGGCGGCCACGCAAGCCTGGTTGGCCCGCGCCGCGCCGGCACTGGCGCATGCCATCGCCAGCGGCACCGCCGTTCTAGACCTGGGCCACGTGGTGATGGACGGCTCGATGTCGCGCGCGCTGCTCGATGCATTGCTGGCACAGACCCGAGCGGCGCTCGAGCGCTGCAACTGGGAGGGCTTGTGGCGCCCCCAGTTGCATGGCGGCAAGGCCGGCGCCCGGGCCAGCGCGCTGGGCGGCGCCATGCTGCCGCTGCACGCCAGTTTCGCGCCCGACCACGACGTGTTCCTGAAGGCGGCCTGAGCCGCCGGCAGCCGCCCGGTCGGGCATCGTCCCGCGCAACCCTTGGGGCCTGCGCCCGAGCCTATGATGCAAGCCGCATTGGAGTTCGAGCGCAGGGAGGTTTTCGTTGAGGAGTAGCAGGATGTTTTTTTTCGCCCGGATGTTGGGCCTTGCCGTCGTCGCGGGGCTGGCCGCTTGCAGCGCGTCCGTACCGCTGCCCCCGATTGCGCCCTTGCCGTCGCCGCCAGCCGCGACAGTCGAGCCGGCCATCGTCGTGCCGGCGCGCCCGTCGGGTCCGCCAGCCCGGGTGGCCGGCGCCAGCTTCGTGCGACCCGCGCAGGGCGCGCTGATCGCGCGGTTCGACAGCCGTCTCAATCCGGGCATCGACATCCGCGGCAATCTCGGCGACCCGGTGTTCGCATCGCGCGACGGCCGCGTCGTGGTGGTGAGCAGCGCGCTGCCTGCCTACGGAACGATGGTCGTGCTCAAGCACGGCGACACTTTCATCACCGCCTATGCCCACCTCGACAAGGTGATCGTCAAGGAAAACGAGGTGGTGCGCGAAGGCCAGCAGATCGCGGAGATGGGCCGCAGCGGCAGCGATCAGGTGAAGCTGCATTTCGAGATCCGCAAGCTGGGTACGGCGGTCGACCCGGAGCCCTATCTCCAGGGGTTCGCGCAGTAGGGCGTCGTGCCGGCGTCAGATCAGGTTGCGCATCGCCTGCGCCGTTTCGCGCAGCACCGGCAGCACCCGCTTGACCGCGTCCTCGCTGCTCTCGTGTCCCATTGGCATCGTGATGTTGAGCGCGCCGACGAGGTCGCCCCGGCGGTCGCGCAGCGGCACCGCGATGCCGCGCGAATTCAGGTCGAGCTGTTGCTCCGAAATCGACCAGCCCTGCGACCGGATACGCGCCAGTTCCAGCCGCATCCGATCCTTGCTTGCAATAGTGTGCGAGGTGAACACGCTGAGTTCGTGCGTTTCGAGCCAGGTGGCCAGCTCGGCATCGCTGCGCAGGGCGAGCATCAGCATGCCGGCAGCCGTCACCTGCGCCGGCACGCGCGCGCCGAGCACGTAGCCGGTGCTCATGCTCCGGTTCGGTCCGTTGCGTGCGATGTAGACGACCTCGTCGCCGTCCATCACGCTGAGGTAGACGATCTCGTGCGTGCCGGCGGCGACGCGTTGCAGGAAGGGCTGCACGATGCGCGGCAGACGCGCCGATTCGAGATACGACTTCCCGAGCCTGAGCACGCGCGGCGTGAGCCAGAACAGCTTGCCGTCGCTCGCCACATAGCCCATGTGCTGCAGCGTCAGCAGGTAGCGCCGGGCCGCGGTTCGCGTCATGCCGGTGCGCTGGCCGGCCTGGCTGGCAGTCAGGCGTGGGTTGGCATCGTCGAACGCCTCGATCACGCTGATGCCACGTTCGAGCCCTGCGATCCAGTCGCGCTTTTCGAGGCCCGGCGGCGGACTGCTGTCATCTCTCTCCATAGGCTCCTTCAGGTAAACCCCGAAAACGTTCGATTATCATTTTGTATCGATCGATCATCGATCGAAATCGGGACTCATCCCAACCGCCTTTTTGATTTGCCCACTACAGTCCGCGCACGCATCGCTGCGTCAAAAGCGCGATTGTCGAACCACCGGAGCGAGACATGCAACCCATCGACGGCAATACCGACCTCTACCTGATCCCTGGCGATCCGGTGGTGAACGTGCGGCTGCCGCGCATGTTCAACGCGGTGTTCGAGCGCTACGGCATCAACGCGGTGCTGGCGCCGACGCGCGTGGCAGCGCGCGACATGGCCGTGTTCTTCAAGGCGAGCTTTCTCGCCAAGAACCTCAAGGGCATGGTGATCGCGCCGCCGCACAAGCCGCTGATCGTCGGCCTGCTCGACGGCTGCGGCCTGTTTGGCCGGGTGGCAGGGTCGGTCAACGTCGTGCGCCGAACCGCTGAAGGCGAACTCGAAGGCGATCTGTTCGATGGCGAAGGCTTCGCCGGTGCGCTCGACTTCTTCAACATTCCGTTTCGTGGCAAGCGCGTGCTGCTCCTGGGTGCCGGCGTCACAGGCGCGGCCATCGGCGTGGCGCTGGCGGACGGAGGCACGATCGACGGCGCCGAGCACATCGCGTTCTACGATCCGATGGCCGGCAAGGCAGCCGGATTGGCCGCACAGCTCGACGCCTTCTTCGACGCCACCGTGGTGGCCGTCGGCTCGAACGATCCAGCCGGTTACGACGTGGTGATCAATGCCACCCAACTGGGTCTGGCGCCCGGCGATGCGCTGGCTTGCGACGTGGGGCGCATGGACGGCCATGCCGCCCTGTTCGACATCCTGCTGCGCGGCCAGCCGACGCCGCTGGTACAGGCCGCGCGAGCACGCGGGCTGTGTGCGCAGCCGGGTTTCGAAATGCTGATCCAGCAGATTCCCTACTACCTCGACTACTTCGGCTATGGCGACGCCGCCGCAGGCGTGCGCAAGGATGCGACCTTCCTGCGCGAGCTGATCTATCCCGAAGCCATGGCCGACGAGATCGCCCACCCGCTGCGCTACCACTCGGCCAGCGTGGCCTGACCCTTTTTCGCTTTTTTGATTTCTACAACGAGGAGAGACCCGCATGAATCGCCCAAGCCACCGGTTTGCCATCCACTTGATCGCCGCTTGCGCCCTGTCCATGGGCGCGGCGGGCACCTTTGCCCAGAGCACGATCAAGACTGTCAACATCGTCGAACTGTCGGGTGGCGGTGCCACGGCCGGCACCAATTTCAAGAACGGTGTCGAGCTGGCCATCAAGGAAATCAACGCGTCCGGCGGCATCCTGGGCAAGAAGATCGAGTCCAGCACGTCCGACACCCAGAGCAATCCCGGCGTGGCCAAGGGCCTGACGCAGAAGGCGGTGGACAACGAAGTGTTCGCGATCTTCGGGCCGGTGTTTTCGGGCTCGATCATGGTGAGCATGGCAGAAAGCCGGCGCGCCGAGATTCCCAACTTCACCGGCGGGGAGGCAGCGAGCATTACGCAGCAGGGCAATCCGTACATCTTCCGCACCAGCTTCACGCAGAGCACGGCCATGCCCAAGCTGGCGCGCTACATTGACCAGACGGTGAAGGCCAAGACGCTGGCCATCATCTACGTCAACAACGACTTCGGCAAAGGCGGTCTGGACGCTATCAAGAAGGCCCTGGGTGCCACGCCGATCAAGGTCGCCGCCGAGATCTCGACCGACTCCGGGCAGGTCGACTTCTCCGCTGCCGTGCTGAAGGCCAAGCAGAGCAACGCCGACGCGCTGTTCGTCTACACCAACGAGGAAGAGTCGGCGCGCGCATTGCGCGAACTGCGCAAGCAAGGCTGGACCAAGCCGGTTCTGGGCGAGACCACGCTCACCGGCCAGAAGGTGATCGAGCTGGCGGGCGAGGCGGCCAACGGCGCCGTTGCGCATGTCGGGTTGACGGTCGATGCGCCGCTGCCGGCGATCCGTGCCTTTCGCGCCAAGTTCGAGAAGGAATACAAGTACGTCTCGGATCACAACGGCATGAAGGGCTACTCGGGCGTCTACCTGCTGAAGGCCGCCATCGAGAAGACCGGCAAGCTCGACCGCAAGGCGGTCGCCGCCGCGTTGCACGGCCTCAAGGTGACGGCGGCCCAGCAGCCAGGCGTGCTGATGGATGTCAGCGTGGATGCCAACGGCGACCTCGACCGCGAGAGCTTCATCGTCGAAGTGAAGAACGGCAAGCAGGAAGTGATTGCCACTGTGCCGGCACTCGGCGCTGCCGCCCGGTAAACAACTGCACGCGAAGCGGCCGCTGCGCACGAGGCCGTGCGCAGCGGCCCACGCCACACCCATGACCGATTTTTTCCAGCTCTTTTTCTCCGGGTTGGCCACTGGCGCGATCTATGCGCTGGCGGCGCTCGGCTTCACGCTGCTCTGGCAAGCCAGCGGCACCATCAACTTCGCCCAGGGCGAGTTCGTGATGCTTCCCGCCTTCGCCATGCTGGCCTTCGTCTCGTTCGGGGCGCCGCTGTCGCTGAGCTTCGTGCTGACGATCATCGTTGCCGTGGTCGTGCTGGGCTGGCTGTTCAAGCGCGGTCTGGTCGATCCGCTCTTCAAGTACGGAATGATGCCGATCGTGGTGGCCACCATCGGCCTGTCGATCGCGTTGCGCAATGGCGTGCGCGCCGGCTACAGCGCCGAGGCACACCCGTTTCCCGGCTTGTTCGCCGACAAGCTCTTCAACATCGCGGGCGTCACCATCACGCTGACCGATCTCGGCACCTTCGGGCTTGCCGTCGCGATCGTGCTGGCCACGCAGGCCTTCATCTCGAAAACGGTGACCGGCCGCGCCATGCAGGCGGTAGCGCAGAACACCGAAAGCGCCAGCGTGCTCGGCATCAACGTGCCGCGCATGATCTTCTATACCTTCGCCATCAACGCCGCGCTGGCGGTGGCGGCCGCGCTGCTGGTGACGCCAACCTACCTTGCCAAATTCGACATGGGCGACAGCCTTGGCAACAAGGCCTTCTTCGCGGCCATCATCGGCGGCTTCAACAATTCGCGCGGCGCGCTGCTCGGCGGGCTGATCGTGGGCGTGGCGGAGAACCTGGCCGCGGCCTACATCTCGCCGGCCTACAAGGACGCGGTGGCGCTGGTGATCTTCATGGTCGTCATCCTGTTCAAGCCGCAGGGCCTGCTGGGCAAGAAGGTGGAGCGCAAGGTATGAAAAAGCTCAATGCGCTGTTGATCGCGGCCGCCATCGCGGCATTGCTGATTGCGCCGCAGTTCCTGAAGAACTATGGCGTGTACCTGATGAGCTACTGGCTGATCTTCGTCATCGCCACGATGGGGCTCAATCTCACGGTTGGCTATGCCGGGCAGAAGTCGCTGGGGCATGCGGCCTTCTTCGGCATCGGCGCCTACACCGTGGCGCTGCTCATGAAGATCGGCGTCAGCTTCTGGCTCGGGTTGCCGGCCGCGGCGCTGCTGTGCTTCGCGCTCGGGTTGGCGCTCGGCTTTCCGGCGCTTCGGGTGCAGACCATTTACCTGGCCTTTGCCACCCTCGGGTTCAACACCGCGGTCTGGCTGGTGATGCGCAACGAAGAATGGCTCACCGGCGGCACCTTCGGCATCAACAACATTGCGCGGCCATCGCTCGCCGGCCTGTCGCTGGAGAGCAACCGGGCCTACTACTACCTGGTGCTCGCCGTCACCGTGCTGCTCGCGCTGCTGCTGTGGGGCCTGCTGCGCTCGCCATGGGGCAAGGCCTTCACGGCGCTGCGCGACAACCCGATCCGCGCCGAGAGCCTGGGCATCAGCGTGCGCGCCTACACCTTGCTCAGCTTCGCGATCGGTGCCGCCTATGCCGGCGTGGCCGGTGCGCTGTTCGCCTCGCTGGTGCAGTTCATCGAGCCGGCGCCGTTCACGGTGGCGGCTTCGATCATGATGTACCTGATGGTGGTGGTCGGCGGGCCCGGCTACTTCTGGGGCCCGGTGCTCGGCGCCGCAGTCGGCGTGGTGGTGCCCGAGTGGATGCGCGACGTGCCCGGCGTGGCCGACTGGTACCTGCCCCTGTTCGGCGCCGCCGTGGTGGTGCTAATGGTGTGGCTGCCCGACGGACTCCTGTCGATTCCCGACCGCCTCAGGGCGAAGCGCGAGTCGCGCGAGGCCTCCGCGGCGCGCTCGGCTGCCGCCGCGCGCATGGGAGCATCGACATGAGCGCCACGCAACCGACTGTGCCGGTGCTGCGCGTCAGCGGCCTGAAGAAGTCCTACGGTGCGATCCAGGCCGTCGACGGCGTGAGCTTCGAGGTGCGCCCCGGCGAAATCTTCGGCGTGATCGGGCCCAACGGCTCCGGCAAGACCACGCTCTTCAACAGCATGCTGGGGCAGATCGCGCCGGACGGCGGCAAGATCGAGCTCAACGGCGAAGACGTCACCCGGCTCGGCCCGCTAGCGCTCAACCGCCGCGGCGTCGGGCGCACGTTCCAGACGCTGCAGGTGTTCGGCAAGATGACGGTTCGCGAGAACCTCATCGTGGCTGCGCAGGAACACCACGGCACCATGTGGCGCCGCATGTTCGCGCCCGGCGACTCGGGGCTCGGCGGCAAGGCCGATGCGCTGATCGACCAGTTCCGCATCGGCCATGTGGCCCACAAGAAGGCCGGCACGCTGAGCTACGGGCAGCAGAAGCTGGTCGACATCGGCATGGCCTTCATGAGCGAGCCCGACCTGGTGCTGCTCGACGAGCCCTGTGCCGGCGTCAACCCGAGCCTGGTCGGCGGCCTCTCATCGCTCCTGAAAGAGCTCAACCGCACCCGCAAGGGCAGTTTCGTGGTGATCGAGCACAACATGGATTTCGTGATGGACCTGTGCCACCGCATCATGGTCATGGTCGAAGGCCGGGTCATGGCGATCGGAACCCCGGCCGAGATCCGTGCCAACAAGCAGGTGCTCGACGCCTATCTGGGAAGCTGAGCATGAGCGACGACACCTGCATCGAATTCGACAACGTGTTGGCGGGCTACAAGGATTTCATGATCCTCAACAACCTGTCGTTCAAGGCCCGGCGCGGCAAGATCACGCTACTGCTGGGCCCCAACGGGGCCGGCAAGTCGACCGTGCTCAAGGCGCTGTTCGGGTTGCTCAGGATTCGCGGCGGGGCCATCCGCCTCGAGGGCCAGGACATCACCGGTGCCAACGCGAGGGATCTGCTGCTCAAGCACGGCGTCGCCTTCGTGCCGCAAGGGCGCAACCTGTTCGGGCAGCTCACCGCCTACGAAAACCTCGAACTCGGCGGCATCACGCTCGGCATGAAGACCGCGCGCGAGCGCATCCCCGAAGTGCTGGAGTTGTTCCCGCGCGTGAAGGAGCGACTGCACAGCGCGGCGGCCTCGCTGTCCGGCGGCGAGCAGAAACAGCTCGAAGTGGGGCGCGCGCTGCTGCTGCGCCCCAGGGTGCTGCTGATCGACGAGCCCTCGATCGGCTTGTCGCCGATGGTGGTGCAGGACGTCTTCAGGCTGCTGCGCAAGCTCGCCGATGCCGGCACCACGGTACTGATGGTCGAGCAGAACGTGAAGAGCGCGCTCAAAATGGCGGACGAGGCGATTGCGCTCGAATCGGGCCGGCTGGTGCTGCAGCGTCCTGCCGGCGAACTGCTGGCGGATCCTGACATCGAGCGCCTCTTTCTGGGCGGCGCGCATGCCGTGTCTGCTCCGGCTGCCTCCTAACGCTGTTAACTTTGAAACGACCATGAGTATTTTTGAAGGTTTTCTTTCCACACCTGAAACGCTCGCCGCGTTCGACGACCACAGCTTCGTCGACGCGATGCTGCGTTTCGAGGCGGCCCTCGCGCGCGCGCAAGCCGCGGTCGGGCTGATCCCCGAAGCGGCGGCGCAGTCGATCATCGGCAGCTGCAAGGTCGAGCTGTTCGACGTGGCGCGCATCGTGCGCGAAAGTGGCCGGGCCGGCAGTGTCGCGATTCCGCTGGTCAAGGCGCTGAAGGAGGCGGTCGGCCTGTTCAATGCCGATGCCGTGCCCTACGTGCACTTCGGCAGCACCAGCCAGGATGTGATCGACACCGCGATGGCACAGGTCACGCGCAACGCCATCACGCTGGTCGAGGCCGACCTGGCGCGCGCCGTCGACGCGCTGCTGCAGCACGCCACGCAGCACGCGACCACGCCGATGCTGGCGCGCACGCTGATGCAGCCTGCATCGGTCACCAGCTTCGGCTTCAAGTGCGCCGGGTGGGTCGCGCCGCGTAGGCGAGGACCGGCACGTCGGCGGCCATCGCCTCGACCAGCGGCACGCAGAAGCCCTCGTGCTCGCTCAGCGAGACGTAGAGATCGGCCCAGCGGTAGAACGCCGCCAGGTCCGCGTCCGGAACCGGGCCGGTGAACCAGAACCGGTCCGGGAGCATCCGGAACTCGGCGAGCATGGCGCGGATGCGCGCGTAGTACCGCGGCACGCCATCGTAGCGCCCCACGAAGATGAAGCGGTAGTAGCTGTCGACGTAGCGCTTGTAGATCTCGGCGAGCAGGATGTGGTCCTCGATCCGCTTGTTGGGGACGATCCGGCCGACGAAGAGGATGTTGATGAGGCCGTCGCCGAGGATCTTCTCGAGCGCCGGGCGCCGCGGCGCTGCCGTGATCCGCGCCGTGTCGACGGCAATCGGCATCACCCCGGTGCGGGCGAAGCCGAGCGCCTCGAGCTCGGCGCGGTTGAACTCCGAGTCGCCAAGCGCCAGCTCGACCTGTCCGACCAGCGTCGCCAGCTCGCGCCGGCCGAGGGCGGCGAGGCGGAACAGCCCGGCGTCGTAGGGGGCGAAGAAGGCGGCGGGGGTGATGTTGTGGTACTGGAGCACCCGCGCCCCCTGCAGGCCGGCGAACGCCGCGGTCATCGGCGAGGGCAGCGCGAAGTGGAAGATGGTGACGTCGCCGCCGCGCGCCGCGGGGTCGGCGA
>JBDUCH010000258.1:0-6217 GCA_040003555.1 Variovorax sp.
GCGCGCGCGCCGCGCGACCAGCAGCGCCATGCCCCAGCCGCTGGCGACCAGCCACAGCGCAAGCCCGATGCCCATGCCGACATGCATGACGCCGAGGATCAGGCCGGCCAGCAATGCGGCGCCGAGCGCAGCTACGGCGGGCACGATGAGCCGCAGGTAAAGCGTCTCGAGCGCATCGATGTCCGAGGTCAGGCGAAACAGCAGTTTGGCCGGCTGCATCAGCAGCACACGGGCCGCTTCGGCACGGGCCCAGCCGCGGAACAGCCGCACGCGCAACGCGGCCAGCACGCCGAAGGTCGCGTCATGCGTGACCAGCCGCTCGGCATAGCGCGACAGCGTGCGGCCGACCGCGAGCAACCGGATCCCGGCAGACGGCGCGAACACGTCGAACATGAAGGCCGTGGCGAGGTTCAGGCCGGCCAGCGCGGTCGCCGTGATGAACCAGCCCGACAGGCCCAGCAGCGCCATGCCCATGAGGACGGTCAGTGCCGCGAGCAAGGCGCCCCACAGCAGCGCGCGCGGCTGCGCAGCGAGGAAGGGACGCAGCACCGGCCGGAGCTCACGCCACGCGGTCATTACTGGAGGGCGGCCCGGCGCGGCGCTCATGCGGCCTCCTTCAGCGGCAGTGCGTCGAGTTCGATCACGCGACCCATGCGCGCGGCCAGCACCGGGTCGTGCGTCGCGGCGATAAGCGTCTTGCCGCGCGCCAGCGCCATCAACGCATCGGCCACGCGCTCGGCGGTCTCGGTGTCGAGGTGGGCGGTGGGCTCATCGACCAGCAGCAGGTCGGCCTGGGGGTGCACGACCACCCGGGCCAGCGCCAGCCGCACCGCCTCGCCGCCCGACAGGCCATGGCCGCCCTCGCCCAGTGCCACGCCCGGATCGGCCTGTGCGACGGTCTGCAACTGGGCGAAGTGCATCGCGGCCTCGACCTGCGCCGTGTCGACCCCAGCGCGTCCGAGCGCGACGTTGGCGCCGACCGAACCGCTGAACACATGCGGCCGCTGCCCCATCCAGCCGATGCGCTGGCGCAGCGCCGCAACGCTGCGTTCCGTCAGCAGCACGCCGCCAATCTCGATCTCGCCACGCGCTGCCGGCACCAACCCGGCCAGCAATGACAGCAGCGCCGTCTTGCCCGAGCCACTGGCTCCCATCAGCGCGACATGCTCGCCGGCAGCGATGCGAAGCTCGTAGCCTTCGAACAGAGGTGCTTCGCCTGGATACGCGAAGTGCAGGTCGCGCACGGCGACCGATGGCGCGGCACGCGGGCGCGTCGTGCCGGCGTCGACCTCAGCGCCCACGACAGCGGCGTGTCCACCGGGCAGCGGCACGGCAGGGTGCCCGAGCTGCGCCAGTGCCTGCAATGCCGCCTCGCCGGCCGCGCGGTCGTGCCATACCGCGGCGAGCTCGCGCAGCGGCTCGAAGAACGCGGGCGCCAGCAGCAGGATGAAAAGGCCCTGCCCCAGGCTGAGCGCGTCTCCCCAGGCGCCGAAATGCAGCGTGCCCAGCAGGTGAAAGCCGATGTACACCGCCACCATCGCCACGCCGAGTGCCGAGAACAGCTCCAGCACGGCAGACGACAGGAACGCGATGCGCAACACAGCCATGGTGCGCCGGCGCAGCGACTGCGCTGCATCGCCCAGCCGATCGGCCGTGGCGTCGACCGCGGCCAGCGCACGCAAGGTGGCGAGGCCGCGCAGGCGGTCGAGCAGGAATGCGTTCATGCCGCCCATCTCGACCATCTGCGCCTTGCTCGCCGCCTGCGCACGCAGGCCGATGATGACCATGAACACAGGAATCAGCGGAGCCGCCAGCAGCAGCACCAGCGCCGCCACCCACGACAGGCTCCCCACTACCGCCAGGATCACGCAAGGCACCACCATGACGCGCCAGCGCGCCGGCTGGTAGCGCACCAGGTACGGCACGATGGCCTCGGCCTGCTCGGCCAGGACGCTCGCCGCCAGCCCCGACGGCGCCCGGCTGCGATCGAGCGGCGAGCCTGCCGACAGCGCGCCGACGACCTGGGCGCGCACCGACGACAAATGGGCGCGGGCGCGCGCGAACACGCGCCGCGCACCCCAGGCCTCGCAGGCGGCCCGCAACAGGCCGAGCAGGAGGATGCCGCTGGCCGGCATCAGCACGCCGGCGAAGCCGGCGCCCGACGCCAGTCCTTGAACCGCCCACGCCAGCAGCGCGGCCTGCGGCAGCCAGAGCAGCGCCGCAGCGCCCTGCACCACGCTGCCGGCCTCCGGCCGCGCAAGCGAACGCAGGGACGCGGCAGGCGAAGGCGGATGCTTCATTTTTGAATTCGTGTATTTTCAGTAATTACTGAACTTTTCGGAATTTTAACTGATGCCGCCTCGCTTGAGGAGCCAACGCCGCGCCGTGCAAACGCCACCGACGCTAAGCTATGCCGTCACGGCGATCCAGCCGACGGAGCAGAGAAGTTGAAGATCCTTTCCATCACGCCGACCTACTTTCCTGAGGTTGGGGGTATCGAGTCGCTCGTGCGGGAACTGGCCATGCGAACCGCAAGCCACGGCTTCCGGATGGACATTGCGCACGTCTCGGCAAAGCATGAGGCGTTTTCCGTGAGCGAACAGGACGGCCTCAGCGTATACCGGGTGCCGGTGGCCGGCAATCGCCTGGTCGGGTATGCACGGGGCCTGGGCCGCCTGGCCGCCGGATACGACCTGCTGCATGTGCACGACCCGCAGTTGATGATGCTCACAGGCAACGTGCTGCTGCAGTGCCGCGGCGTTCCTGCGCTGGTCAGCCCGCACGGCGGGTTTCGCCACACCGGGCAGCACGGTGCCTTCAAGTGGATGCACGAACACTTGCTGATGCGCCGGCTGCTGTCGCACTACCGCAAAGTCCTGCCAGGCAGCGATTCCGATCTGGCGTACTTCCGCGGTTTTTCGGACAACACCGAGAAGTGCGAACCCGGCGTCAACTGTTCGAAGTTCCAGGCCGGCATCCTCACCGCCGCGCCCGATCCGACACGCTGGATCTACTGGGGCCGCTGGTCGCGCAACAAGCGGATCGACGCCGTTATCGACACCGTGGCGATGGCCCGCGATCACGGCATCGCGATCGACCTGCTGATTGCCGGGCCCGACTTCGACAAGCTGGGCCCTGCGCTGCAGGCGAAGATCGATGCGCTCGGGCTGGGCGGATCGATCCGCATGCACCCCTACATCGACGACGACGCCTTGTTGCAGGAGCTGCGCCAGCGCACGGTGTTCATCACCGGCAGCGAGTACGAAGGCTTCGGCATCGGCATCATCGAAGCCATGGCCGCCGGCAAGATCGTGCTCTGCCGCGACGTGGCGCCGATCAACGGCTTTGTCGACCGCGGTACCACGGGCTTCTTTCTCGACTTCGACGCTGGCGAACGGGATCTGGCCGTGCTGCGCGAGGTCGCCGGCCTGGACGCGGAACGCTGCCAGGCGATGTCGGGCGCCGCGCAGCTGAAGGCCAGGCGCCATGACTGGGACTCGGTGGCGCGACGATTCACCGAGCACTATGCGCAGGCATTGGCCGGCACCGACGCCAGCGCCGCCATGCGCCCGCGCTAACTTGCCACGATGGCGCCGCAGGCCAGCAAGCCGGCAAACAGGCCCAGCACGAGCCGCCACGACGCGGGGCGCGACTCGACCTGACGGTACAGCACGACCGCAGCCGCGACCGACAGCACCAGTGCCGCGAGCAGCCCCAGCGCATCGATCCAGGCCGCCTGCGGCGTCCAGTACTCCACGACTGCATTGACCGCCAGGATCACTGGGAAGTGGATCAGGAACAATGCGTACGAAATGCGCCCTACCTGGAGCAGCGGCAGCGCCAGCGTCGGCCAGTGGGACGGCGCCAGCCAGTGCCGGTGGTCGGCCAGCACGATCGCAAGTGCCGTAACCAGCGCCACCGCGATCCGGCTGCGCCAGTCGAGCGCAAGGGCCGCAACGCCGAGCAAGCCGAGCAGTGCCACCGCGATGCGCCAACTGCTCGCGCGCGTGGCGCGGCCGATCCAGAAGCTCAGCATGCCGAGCCCGTAAGCGCCGAAGAAATAGATCGCCGTGGCATCGAGCGCCGGGCGCCGGTTGAACACTGCCAGCGAGATCGCGACCAGCCCCAGCACCAGCGCAACGGCGAGCCAACGGGCACGCGCCGGTGGAAAGCGCCAACGTCGCTGCATCCAGCCCGCCAGTCCGAACACCGCAAGCGCCAGCGCGAACAGCTGGAAGTCGATGGCCACGTACCAGATGCCGGCCGACAGCGCTTCGTAGCCCAGCAGATCCTGCAGCAAGAGTCCGTGCGCGATGAGCTGCGGCAGGCTCGGCGCGTCCGGCACCGAAGCGTCGTCGAGCCAGGGCCGCACGGCAGCCGCGACCAGCACGCTGACAGTCAGCGCCGCCAGGTAGGGCATCACGAGCCGGCCGTAGCGCAGCATGATCATGCGGGTGGCCGTGCGGTCACCGCGCAGCACGCCGGCCGGCGCCAGGTTCACGGCTGCTAGGAATCCGGCAATCACCAGGAACACCTGAACGGCGAGCCGGCCGTCTTCGGCCAGCCAGCTGAACAACGCTGGCGCGAGCGGCGCTGCGCCCTCGGCCAGGGGCCCGTAGCGAACCAGGTGATGCCCGACGATCAGCAGGCACGCCATCCCCTTGACGGCATCGAGCAGCGGCATGCGACTGGCCGCGGGCTGCTGTGGCAAGGTGGCCACGGTGCAGGTGCGGTTAGAGGGAAAGGCGTTGACGCGCGGCCAGGTATTCGCGCTTGAGCTTCTCGATGTACGCGGCAGCGCTCGCCACTTCAGTGATGGCGCCGATGCCTTGCCCCGAACCCCAGATGTCTTTCCAGGCCTTCGTCTTGCTGCCCTCGCCGCCGCCGAAGTTCATGGTTTTGAGATCGCCTTCGGGCAGGTTTTTCGGATCCATGCCGGCCGCGACGATCGACGGTGCGAGGTAGTTTCCGTGCACCCCGGTGAAGAGGTTGGAGTAGACGATGTCGTCGGAGGTTCCGTCGACGATCGCCCGTTTGTAGTCGTCGCTGGCGCGGGCTTCTTCGGTCGCGATGAACGCGGTGCCGATGTAGGCAAAGTCGGCGCCCATGGCCTGAGCCGCGAGCACCGCATCGCCGGTCGAGATCGAGCCCGACAGCGCGATCGGACCGTCGAACCACTGACGGATCTCCTGGATCAGCGCGAACGGGCTCTTCACGCCCGCATGGCCGCCGGCACCGGCCGCCACGGCGATGATGCCGTCGGCGCCCTTCTCGATCGCCTTCTTCGCGAAGGTGTTGCTGATGATGTCATGCAGCGTGACACCACCGTAGCTGTGCACCGCGTCGTTCACATCGGTGCGCGCGCCGAGCGAGGTGATGACGACCGGCACCTTGTACTTCACGACCATTTCCATGTCGTGCTCGAGCCGGTCATTGCTCTTGTGCACGATCTGGTTGATGGCGAACGGTGCAGCCGGCTTGTCCGGGTTGGCCTTGTTGTACGCCGCGAGTTCTTCGGTGATCTCGATCAGCCATTCCTCGAGCTGCGCTGCCGGCCGCGCGTTCAGCGCCGGCATCGCGCCGACCACGCCGGCCTTGCATTGGGCAATCACGAGCTTGGGGTTGCTGATGATGAACAGCGGCGAGCCGATGATGGGCAGCGGCAGGTTGGCGAGCACTGGGGGCAGTCTGGACATGTTGTCTCCGGATTCTCGGGATGCGGGTTTATAGGAAAACTATCAGAACGCCTCGAGCGCCAGCGCCGTGACGCTCTGCGCGCCGTCGACGATGCTGTCGCGGGTTCCCGGCGCCTTGTTCAGGATGTGCTCGGCGTAGAAGTGCGCGGTCGCGATCTTGGCCTGCATGAAGGCGACGTCGACGTTCCGCGACGCCTGGTCTTCGGCAATGATCAGCGAGCGCGCGAGTTGCCAGCCGGCCACGAGGTTGCCGGCCAGCATGAGGTAGGGCACGCTGCCCGCAAACACCGCGTTGGGCGATGCCTTGGTTTGCCCCGCGACGAAGTTCACCACGTCGACGAAGGCCTCGCGCGCGGCCTTCAGGCGCTTGTGCACCGCGGCCGATGCGGCGCTGCCGCGCTTGGCCAGTTCGGCTTCGGTGGCCTCGATCTGTGCGGCGATGGCCTTCGCGGTCTGACCGCCGTCGCGCGCGGTCTTGCGGCCGACCAGGTCGTTGGCCTGGATCGCGGTCGTGCCTTCGT
>JBDUCH010000259.1:0-6216 GCA_040003555.1 Variovorax sp.
CGTTCGTGCTGGCGGCGATCAACAAGGTCACGGGCCTGAAGCTGCTGTCGCGCATTGCCGAACGCGTGACCTTCGTGCTGATCCCGCCGCTGCTGCTCATCTTCCTGGTGCTGGGGACGATTTTCCTGGGCGTGGCGACGCCGACCGAAGGCGGCGCGATGGGCGCGCTCGGCGCCTTCATCATGGCCATGGTGCGCGGCCGGCTCAGCATGTCGCTGCTCAAGCAGGCGCTCAACACCACCACCAAGCTGTCGTGCTTCGTGGTGTTCATCCTGATCGGCTCGACCATCTTCAGCCTGGTGTTCCAGGGCGTGGACGGACCGAAGTGGGTCGAACACCTGCTGACAGGCATGCCGGGCGGCCAGCTCGGCTTCCTGATCCTGGTGAACCTGCTGATCTTCTTCCTGGCGTTCTTCCTGGACTTCTTCGAGCTGTCGTTCATCGTTGTGCCGCTGCTGGCGCCGGTGGCGCACAAGCTGGGCATCGACCTGATCTGGTTCGGCGTGCTGCTGGCAGTCAACATGCAGACCTCGTTCATGCACCCGCCATTCGGCTTTGCGCTGTTCTACCTGCGCAGCGTGGCGCCGAACAAGGAGTACACCGACAAGGTCACCAAGAAACCGATCCCACCCGTCACCACGATGCAAATCTACTGGGGCGCGGTGCCTTTCGTGCTGATCCAGATCATCATGGTTGGCCTGATCATCGCGTTCCCGGGCATCGTCTCGAGCGGGCTCGACAAGGATGTGGCGGTCGACCTCGACAAGGTGGGTGCCGAGATGCAGGCCAATATGCCGACTGAAGAGCCCTCGGCGCCGGAGGTTCCAGCGCCCGATGCATCGACGCCTGCACCGGCGGCCGGCGCCGAGCCGGCCTCGGCCGCGCCCGCGGCCGACGACGACCCGATGAAGGCCATGCTGGACTCGATGAACAAGGACAAGAAGTAGCTCAGAAATAAAAAAAAAGCCCCGCGTCGCGGGGCTTTTTGCTGGGCAGCGCAGTACCCGAGGGTCAGAGCTTCTGCTTGGCCATGAAGGTGTCGAAACTGGCTTCGGCAAAACGGAACCACAGCACCTGGTCGCGCTGGAAGGTGCGGAAATCGGCGTAGATCTTTTTCCACTCGGGGCTCTTGGCGTCGTTCTCGGCGAACACTTCCATCGAGGCCTTGAACGAGGCGTCCAGAATGGCTTGCGAGAACGGCAGCACCTTGGTCTTGGCGCCCACGAGTTGCTTCAGCGCGGTGGGGTTCAGCGCATCGTACTTGGCGAGCATGTCCTGGCTGGCCAGCGCCGAAGCGGCGTCGACGATCGCCTTGTTGTCCGCCGACAGCGCATCGAAGGCCTTCTGATTGATGAAGAAGTCCACCTCAGGGCCGCCTTCCCACCAGCCCGGGTAGTAGTAGAAGGGCGCCACCTTGTTGAAGCCCAGCTTCTGGTCGTCGTACGGGCCGACCCACTCGGCTGCATCGATCGTGCCCTTTTCGAGCGATTGGTAGATTTCGCCGCCGGGAATGCTTTGCGGCACGGCGCCCATCTTGGTCATCACGTCGCCGACCAGACCACCGCCCAGGCGCATCTTCAGGCCCTTGAAATCGGCCGGGGTCTTGATTTCCTTGCGGAACCAGCCACCCATCTGCGTGCCGGTGTTGCCACCGTTGAAGCTGAGCATGTTGTACTTGGCGTAGAACTCGTTCATCAGCTTCCGGCCGTTGCCATGCTTCATCCAGGCCGTCATCTGGCGCGCGTTCATGCCGAAGGGAATGGCCGAACCCAGCGCAAAAGCCGGGTTCTTGCCGTAGAAGTAGTAAGGCACGGTATGGCACATCTCGACCGAACCGTTCTGCACGCCGTCGACCACGCCGAACGGAGGCATCAGTTCACCACCGGCATGCACCGAAATTTCGAACTTGCCGCCCGACATGGCCTTGACCGCGTTGGCGAATACCTCGGCGCCGCCATAGATCGTGTCGAGCGACTTGGGGAAGCTGGAAGCCAGACGCCAGCGAATGGCGGCCTGCGCATGGACTGCTGGCGCGATGCCTGCAGCGAGGACGCCGGCGATGCCAGCATTCTTGATAAGGGAACGACGATCCATTGAGATTCACTCCGAGTGCATTGAAAAACAAAGACGCGACTTGTGGCCGCGTCACGAGACTTTTTGAGTCCGTGCGATTGTAAAAAGCGCTTACAACGCGCCGGGGGGGGTTTTCCCTGCGGAAAGCACCGCACCGAAGCGATGCGTGACGGACTGCTCGATGCCGTTGGCATCGAGCCCGATGCCGGCCAGCAGCTTCGCCGGATCACCATGCTCGATGAACTTGTCCGGCAGGCCCAATTGCAGCACCGGCCTCATGATGCCTGCCGCCTGCAGCGCCTCGCTGACGGCACTGCCGGCACCGCCCATGACGGCGCCTTCTTCCAGTGTGACGATCGCTTCGTGCGATGCAGCGACCTGCAGCAGCAGCTCGACATCGAGCGGCTTGGCCCAGCGCATATTGACCACCGTGGCACCCAGCGCTTCGGCCGCCTTCAGGGCCGGATACAGCAAGGTGCCGAAGGCGAGGATCACGACGCCCGCGCCCTTGCGGCGGATCTCGCCGCGGCCGTAAGGCAGCGCATCGAGCGTGAGGTGCGGCGCGATGCCGGCGCCCGCGCCGCGCGGGTAGCGCACCGCCACCGGGTGGTTCTGCGCGTAGGCGCTGGACAGCAGTTGCCGGCACTCGGCCTCGTCGGCTGGACAGGCGATCGCCATGTTCGGGATGCAGCGCAGATAGGCGATGTCGTAGGCACCCGCATGCGTGGCGCCGTCGGCACCGACCAGCCCAGCGCGGTCGAGCGCAAACACCACCGGGAGGTTCTGGATCGCCACGTCGTGAATCAGCTGGTCGTAGGCGCGCTGCAAGAAGGTGGAATAGATCGCGACCACCGGCTTCAGCCCTTCGCATGCCAGGCCCGCGGCAAAGGTCACGGCATGCTGCTCGGCGATGCCGACGTCGTAGTAGCGACCCGGAAAGCGCTGCTCGAACTCGACCATGCCCGAGCCTTCGCGCATCGCGGGCGTGATGCCGACCAGCCGGCCGTCATGGGCCGCCATGTCGCAGAGCCAGTGGCCGAACACCTGGGTGAAGGTTTGCTTGGGCGCGGTGGCCGGCTTGACGAGTCCGACCGACGGATCGAACTTGCCCGGCCCGTGATAGGCCACCGGGTCGGCCTCGGCCAGCTTGTAGCCCTGCCCCTTCTTGGTGACCACGTGCAGGAACTGCGGGCCGGTGAGGTGCTTCAGGTTCTCGAGCGTGGGGATCAGCGAGTCGAGGTCGTGCCCGTCGATCGGACCCACGTAGTTGAATCCGAACTGCTCGAACAGCGTGGCCGGCACCACCATGCCCTTGGCATGCTGCTCGAGGCGCTTGGCCAGCTCGAACAGCGGCGGCGCGCCGCGCAGCACGGTCTTGCCGACGTTCTTGGCCGCAGCGTAGAACTGGCCGCTCATGAGCTGCGCGAGGTAGCGGTTCAGCGCCCCGACCGGTGGGCTGATCGACATGTCGTTGTCGTTCAGGATCACCAGCAGCTTGCAGTCGCACACGCCGGCGTTGTTGAGCGCCTCGAAGGCCATGCCGGCCGTGAGCGCGCCGTCGCCGATGATCGCGACCGCGTGGCGCTCCTCACCCTTCTGCTTGGCCGCCATGGCCATACCGAGCGCGGCCGAGATGCTGGTCGACGAATGGGCGGTGCCGAAGGTGTCGTACTCGCTCTCGGCGCGCTGCGGAAAGCCCGAGATGCCGCCCTGCTGACGCAGCGTGGGCATGCGCTCGCGCCGGCCGGTCAGGATCTTGTGCGGATAGGTCTGGTGGCCCACGTCCCACACCAGGCGGTCGTGCGGCGTGTTGAACACATGGTGCAGCGCGACGGTGAGCTCGACCGTGCCGAGGTTCGAGCTCAGGTGGCCGCCGGTGCGCGACACGTTGTCGAGCACGCAGTCGCGCACCTCGTCGGCCAGCTGCTTGAGCTGGGCGCGGTCGAAGCGGCGCAGCGCCGAGGGATCGTTCAGGGTGGGGAGCAGCGGAGCCATGGTTGTCTTCTTATCGGTCGCGATCCACGACCATGTGCGCCAGCGCGCGCAGCGCCGCCGTATCGGCCAGGCCGCTGCGCGCCAGAGCGGCCAGCGCCTCGGCCAGCAGGCTCTGGGCGCGGGCACGCGCGCCGTCCAGGCCGAGCAGGGAAACATAGGTCGGCTTGTCGTTCTCGGCGTCCTTGCCGGCCGTCTTGCCGAGCGTGGCCGAATCGGCCACCACGTCGAGGATGTCGTCGACCACCTGGAACGCAAGGCCCAGCGCGGCGCCGTAGTCGCGCAGTGCGGCCAATGTATCGGCCGCGACGCTTTCGGCGCAGGCCGCGCCCATCTCGACGCTGCCCTGCAACAGCGCGCCGGTCTTGAGCCGGTGCATCTGGCGCAGTTGCGCCTCGTCGAGCGCGAGGCCCACGCTGGCCAGGTCGATCGCCTGGCCGCCGGCCATGCCCTGGCTGCCGGCCGCGCAGGCCAGCAGGCGGCACAAGCGCGCCTGCACGGTGGAGGCCACGCTGTCGTCACCGGGCGTGAGCAGCTCGAAGGCCAGCGCCTGCAGTGCGTCGCCGGCCAGCAGCGCGCCGGCCTCGCCGAATTTCACGTGCACCGTGGGCTTGCCGCGGCGCAGGATGTCGTTGTCCATGCACGGCAGATCGTCGTGCACCAGCGAATAGGCATGGATCAGTTCGGTAGCGCAGGCGGCGCGCAGGGCGGCCTGCGCATCGCCACCAACCGCCTCGTTCGCGGCCAGCACCAGCAGCGGACGCAGGCGCTTGCCGCCATCGAGCACCGCATAGCGCATCGCCTCGCCAAGCTGCACCGGCGAATCGACGCCGACCCAACGCGACAGCGCCGATTCGACCTGTGCCAGCAACGGTTCGCTCCAGGCGGCCAGCCGGGCCGCATCCCACGCTTCCACAGTGTCCGGCATCATTCGGGTGCCCAGGCCTTCAGGCTTCCTGCATCGAGCACCTTGATCTGGTCTTCCACCGCCTGCAGCTTGTCGCGGCAGAACTGCAGCAGCACCGCGCCGCGCTGGTAGCTTCCAAGCAGTTGGTCGAGCGGCAACTGGCCGGACTCGAGCGCCGCCACCAGTTGTTCGAGTTCCTGCAGGCCGGCTTCGTAGCTGGCCGGCAGCGGGGCGGCCGGCGGAGAGGCGGCGGGGGAAGGCACCTTGGGCATGCGGAGGTTCGTGGGGTCAAACGGGGCATTTTAGGGCGGGGCAGCAGCGGCCGCCGCCGGGCGCGGGCCGCGCGGGCCTGCCGGTTGAATCAAGGGCCGAAATCCCCCCGGCGGGTACAATCCGCCTTCCCCCCGCCGGCAACGCACCGGCGTCGATTTCGGGCCGTTCCAGCCTTCGCAACGGCGTCTCCCGTTCCCTTTTTTCTCCCTGTGGGGAGCTTGGTCAGGTCTTCCATGTCTGATTTAAGTCTTCAGCTGCAGCAGGCCGCAAGTCCTCTTCACGTTTCTGCCTATTTCGACGAGGCGCTCTACGCCCGCGAGATGGCCACGCTGTTCGCCGACGGGCCGCGCTATGTGGGCCATCGCCTTGCCGTGCCCGAACCGGGTAACTTCCACACGCTGCCGCAGGAGCACGAGGGCCGCGCGCTGGTGCACACGCCCAAGGGCGTGGAGCTGATCTCCAACGTCTGCCGGCATCGCCAGGCCGTGATCCTGCAGGGCCGCGGCGGGCTCGACCCGCAGACTGGCGGCAACATCGTCTGCCCGCTGCACCGCTGGACCTACGCAGCCGCCGATGAACGCACCACCGGCACGCTGATCGGCGCGCCGCATTTTGCGCAAGACCCCTGCCTGAACCTGCACAACTACCCGCTCGAGGAGTGGAACGGCCTGCTGTTCGAAACCGGCGCCGGCGCGGCGCGGCGCAGCATTGCGACCGACCTGGCCCGGCTCGGCCCGCGCGCCGACCTCGACTTTTCGGGCTACGCGTTCGACCGCGTCGAACTGCACGAGTGCAACTACAACTGGAAGACCTTCATCGAGGTCTATCTCGAGGACTACCACGTCGGCCCGTTCCATCCGGGCCTGGGCAGCTTCGTCGCCTGCGAAGACCTGCGTTGGGAGTTCGGCGAGAAGTACTCCGTGCAGACCGTGGGCGTGGCCAACCGTCTGGGCCGCGCCGGCAGCCCGGTC
>JBDUCH010000027.1:0-20834 GCA_040003555.1 Variovorax sp.
GGCCCTGATGCGCTTCGATCAGCGCCTGGTAGAAGTCATCCGGTGCTTCGAGATTTGCAGCGGTGGTGAGTTGGGTTGCAGCGGCGTGTGGCACGGCGAAGTCCTTCATGCTTTGGCGAGTGCGCGGTTCAAGGCTGCGCAAAGGGTGCCGGCGTCGGCGTGGCGCCAGCGACCGCAGATGTGTTGGTCCGGACGCAGCAGGTAGACCGTGCCGTCTTGCGCGTCGTACCGTTCGGCAGCCAGCGCATGGGCGGCATCCAGCGGCACGCGCACCGTTGCCGCCGGCATGCCGGCGGCAGCGGCGGCGTCCGAGACAGCGCGCGCTGCACCGTCCGAAGCTGTGCCAGAGCCGAACACCAAAGCGGTGAAACCGGTCCACCGACTTTGCTGCAGCAGCCAACCTTTCAGTCCATCGGCCGAAATCGTCGGCGCGTCGGAAGCCACGGCGCCTGGCACCATCCGGCCCCTGAAACCATCGGCATCGGCCGTGTTGAGCGACGAGCCGTGCAGCGTGGCCGGTACCGAAAGGCGGCCGCTGTTGACGAGGGTTCGCGCAAAGGCGTGCTTCTTCGCGAGCTCGAGCACCGCGTCGCGGAACAGCCGGCTCACCTCGCTCTTGGGCGTGATGAAGTCGGTGGCACGCGTGGAATTGAGGATGTTCTCGTCGGCGGCGTATTCGCGCTCGTGGCCGTAGCTGTCGAGCAGTGCATCGGGCGCCCTGCCCTGGACCACGGCGGCAAGCTTCCAAGCGAGGTTCTCTGCGTCCTGCACGCCCGAGTTGGCACCGCGTGCACCGAACGGCGATACACCGTGCGCCGAATCGCCGGCAAAGAACACGCGGCCCTGCCGGAACTTGTCCATGCGCAGGCACGAGAAGGTGTAGACGCTCGCCCATTCAAGCTCGAACTGCGCGTCTTCGCCGAGCAGCGCCTTGACGCGGGGAATGATCTTCTCGGGCTTCTTCTCTTCTTCGGGGTCGGCATCCCAGCCGAGCTGGAAGTCGATGCGCCAGACGTTGTCGGGCTGCATGTGCAGCAGCACGCTCTGGTTGCGGTGGAACTCGGGATCGAACCAGAACCAGCGCTCGGCCGGCCGGTCGAGCTTCATCTTCACGTCGGCAATCAGGAAGCGATCCTTGAACTGCCGCCCCTTGCTTTCCTGCCCCAGCAACTGGCGCATGCTGGAGCGGCCGCCGTCGCAGGCCGCGACATAGTCGGCTTCGAGTTGATAGGCGCCTTCGGGGGTCTCGACCGTCAGGGTGACGTGATCCGCATGCTGGGCAACGCCCGCGACCTTGTTCTTCCAGCGCAGATCGATCAGCGGCAACGCCGCCGCACGCTCGGCCAGGAAGCCTTCGACGTAGTATTGCTGCAGGTTGATGAACGCCGGGCGCGCGTGTCCGGTCTCGGGCAACAGGTCGAAGCTGTAGATCTGCTCGTTCCTGAAGAACACGCGGCCGACGTTCCACGACACGCCCTTGTCGACCATGCGATCGCCGCAGCCGAGCCGGTCGAAGATCTCCAGCGTGCGCTTGGCAAAGCAGATGGCACGCGATCCGGTCGACAGCGTGTTGTCGTTGTCGAGCAGAACCACCGGCACGTCCCGCTGGGCCAGGTCGATGGCCAGCGCAAGGCCGACCGGGCCCGCGCCCACGACGACCACAGGGCGCCGGGCCGGTGTCGCCGCATCCTGGTCAGGATGCCGGGCGTAGTCGAACACCAGTTTCTGGTAGTCGACGGCGTCTCCCTTGCGCGAAGCAAGTTCGTTCAGTTGCATGGTTTGACTCCGTCACTGGCCTTCGAGCGTCTTCCACATTTCGACGTCGCGCTCGGCCGTCCAGATCCTGGGGTCGGTGTACTTGGTCGCTTCGTCGTAGCAACGGGTGACGTCGAAGGGCATGCAGTGATCGAAGATGACCCAGTGGCCGTACTTGGGCTTGAGTGCGGCAAAGGTGTCGTTGTAGACCGCATTCAGATCCTTGCCGGCCGCCACGCCCTTCTGCACGTTGGCGTAGACGTCGGCGATGAAGCCGCGCGTTTCGCTGAGCCCCTTGGCAACTTCTTCCGGCGTGGTGAGCGCGGCACCGCGGCCGGGCACCAGGGCCTTGGGGTCGAGGGCGGCCAAGTTGTCGAGCGTCTGCGGCCAGTCCTTGAAGTAGGCGTCGCCGGCATAGGGCGTTGCACCGAACTCGACCAGGTCGCCCGACAACAGCGCGCGCTCCTGCGGCAGCCAGACCACGGTGTCGCCCTTGGTGTGACCGCGGCCGAGCTGCAGCAGTTGCACTTCGAGCTTGCCGAGCCACAGCGTCATCTTGCCGGTGAAGGTCATGGTGGGCCATGTCAGGCCTGCGGGCACGGTTTCGACGTTCTGGAACAGGCGCGGGAACCGGCCGATCTCGCTGGCCTTGTCCTGCTCGCCGCGCTCGACGATCAGGTCGCGGGTGTCCTGGCTGGCCAGGATGTGCTGGGCGCCATATGCGCTGGCACCCAGCACGCGCACCGCGTGGTAGTGCGTCAGCACCACGTACTTGATGGGCTTGTCCGTCACTTCGCGGATGCGGCGGATCACGTCCGCCGCCATGGCCGGCGTGGCCTGGGTGTCGGCCACCAGCACCGCGTCGTCGCCAATGACGATGCCGGTGTTCGGGTCGCCTTCAGCCGTGTACGCCCAGGCGTGCTCCGAGATCTGGCTGAAAGTGACCTTCTTTTCCTCGAGGTCGGCTTGGCTGGCGAATTTCTTGGTCGTGGTCATACCGGATTCCTTGATTGTTGGAGTTTGTCTTAAACAAATGTGTTTGTAGTATGCACTTTATTTTCGTCTATGGCAAACTAATTAGGATCTTGAAAGGCTCAACATGCGAGAAGACAAGGAACAGCGGGCCGTCCAGTCGATCGAGGTGGGAGGACGCCTGCTCCTTGCCCTGGCCAACAGCCCGACCCCCCTGACGCTCAGGGATCTGTCCAGCCGATCGGCGCTGCCGGCGTCACGCGCGCACCCGTACCTGGTGAGTTTTGGCAAGCTCGGGTTGATCGAGCAGGAGGCCGATACGGGTCGCTATGCGCTGGGGCCCGCAGCGCTGCAGCTGGGGCTGACGTGCCTGCATCAGCTGGACCCCGTTCGGGCTGCATGGCCCGTCGCGCAGCAGCTCGCAGCATCGACCGGACATGCGGTGGCGCTGGCGGTCTGGGGCAACTTCGGGCCCACCATCATCCGGATGATCGAGGCCCGTGAACCGCTCCACGTTTCCATGCGAGCCGGAACCGTGATGTCCATACTCGGCACGGCCACCGGCCGGGCGTTCGCCGGGGCCATGCCGGTTGATCGCCTCGAGAAAGCCATGGCGGTCGCGCTGGGAGATCCGGAACGTCGGAAAGCCCCGATGCTCGAGGCCGAGTCGGAGGCACTGCGAGACGCCGCGGCAGACCTTCGCGACCACGGTGTCACACGCGCGGAGGGAAAACCGATTCCCGGCGTCAACGCCTTCAGCGCGCCCGCCTTCGATCACGAGGGAGAGCCCGTGATCGTCATCACGGCACTGGGGCATCAAGACGGTTTTTCGGCGGACTGGAACTCCGACGTGGCGGTCGCCGTTCGCAATGCGGCAAAGGAAGTTTCCAGCCGGCTTGGATGGCGCCACATCTGAGCTGTAGTCACTCCTCGAGGAATAAATCCGCCACCGTCGACCGAAGCCACTGGTTGGCGGGATCCTGCTGGTAGCGCTCGTGCCAGTGTTGCTTGATCGAGAAGGACGGAAACTTGAACGGCGCGGGCAAAGACTTCACCTTTGCAATGCGGACGAGCGTCTGGGCGACGCGCTCCGGCACCGTCGCGACAAGCTCGGTGTTCGCAAGCAGGTTGCCCACGCCAGGCAAGGTCGGAAGCGAAAGCGCCACCCTCCTTTCGATCCGCTGGCGCACCAGGGCCTGCTCCACCAGTTCGTGGCCTGTTCCGGGTGCCGTGATGACGACATGCTTTTCACGCTTGAAAAGGCTTTCGGTGAGTCGCTTGCCGATGCGTGGATGCGCGCGCGAAACCACGCAGGCAAAAGTCTGGTCGAACAGCTTCTGCTGGTAGAAGCCTGCCTCCAGTTCAGGCATGAAACCGATGGCCAGATCGGCCCCGCCGGATTCAAGCAGTTTTGGCGTGTCCGATGTGATGCGCAGAACATCGACGCGAACATCGGGCGCGAGCTTGCCCACCTTGTTGATCAGCGACGGAAGAAACTCGAGGTGGCTGATCTCCGTCATCGCAATGCGAAAGAGGCGCGACGAGGTAGAAGGATCGAAGACCACCTGCTGCTGCATGGCGACTCGCAGAAGTTCCAGTGCCTCCCGCAATGGCTTCGCCAAAGCCGTCGCATGCGGCGTAGGCATCATGCCGGCGCCGGTTCGCACGAACAGCGGATCGTTGAACTGCCGGCGCATGCGTGCAAGCGCAAGGCTCACAGTCGTTTGCGCGAGCCCCAGGTTTTCCCCGGCGCGCGAAACGCTTCGCGTTTTGTACACCTCGTCGAACACCACGAGAAGCTTCAGGTCCACGATGTCTTTCCGCGCTGCCGCTAGCTTTCGATGTACGCGCCGTCGGCCTGCAACCGCTGCTGGAGCCGAATGACGTCGGCCTCGCGCAAAGGAGCGAGGCCAGCATGAGCAGCAGCAGCGCCGGCCGCCTGCCCCATCACAAAGCAGCCGCCGCTTGCGCGTGCAGCCGACTGGCCTTCGTGCGTCATCGATGCGCAGCGGCCGGCCACGAGAAGGTTGTCGACGCTCTGCGGCACCAGCATCCGCCACGGCAGATCGTTGTAGGCGCGATGTTGATCCGTTGGAAAGCGCCATTCGATCTTGCCGGCCTGGTGCAACTCCATCGGCCAGGCGTTGATGCCGATGCTGTCGTCAAAGCGCGCGGAGTTCAGGATGTCCTCACCCGTCAGCGCATACAGGCCACCTATGCGCCGTGTCTCCCGGATGCCCACCTGCGGCGCAATTTCGACAATCTGCGATTCGGCGAATCCTGGCACTTGCTCACGCAGGAAACGAAAGAAGTCGACGATCTGCCGCCGCCCCTCGACTTCGCCCGCACTGAGTTCGCGCGCGTCCACACCGTTCATCGCGTGGCCAAGGTCGTTCTTCAGCTGCGTGACGTTGGCGCGCCATTCGGCCGGATGAATCTGGGGCCGCAGGATTGCGCCTTCGCGCGGAAAGCGGTAGCGACCAGGGTGTTCTTTCTGGACGCGCTCCATGTATTCGTTGATGGCCTTGAACTCGCCAACGGCAGCCAGCGCTGCCGGGGCGTCCACGTGGCCAACCCGGAACATGGTGGATGGGAAAAGCCCGCTGCCATGGCCATCACCCAGCGCATACGGCACGCCGGCGAAGGCAGCCACGTCCGCGTCGCCCGAGCAATCGATGAACACGTTGGCTCGCAGCGCCTGCCGGCCGGACTTGGTCTCGACCACCAGCGCGGCAATGCGAGGGCCATCCATCACGACGGCGGCTGCCTGTGCGTGGAAGAGCAGCTGCACGCCGGAGGCCAACAACAGCTGATCGGCGGCGCACTTGTACGCCGAGGTGTCGTAGCTGCGCACGCGTATGCGGCCCCCCATTCCGTCTTGCGGCCGGTTCAGGCCGCCCAGCGACTCGATACGCGAAAGCAGCTCGTCGACGACGCCATGCACCAACTGGTGCATCTCACCGTTGCGCTGGCCGTACAGACCCGCGAAGTTCGTGACCCCGCCGGCAGTGCCCATGCCCCCGAGGAAGCCATAGCGCTCCACAAGCAGCGTACGCGCCCCATGCCTGGAAGCGCTGACCGCAGCAGCAAGCCCGGCGGGCCCGCCTCCGACCACCACGACATCGTATTCACCGTAGACCGGCAGCGAGCGTGCCGGTTCCTGCACAGTCTCCATTGCGTTCATTGGAGTTTGATTCCGCTTGCAGAAATGATGCGCTGCATGATCTTCGACTCGGCCGCAACGCGGGACTGCAGAGCGGGAGCCGATGCAGTTGCCGGCGGCTGCCAGCCCTGATTGAAAAGCTGCTGCCGTGTGGCGGCATCCTGCAACACGCCAGGCAGCACAGCGGCCAGGCGCGATCTGGCTGCAGCGCTGAGCTTGGCCGGGCCGACGAGTGCAGTCCAGACCTCCAGCTCGAAATCCTTCACGCCTGCATCGGTCAGCGGTGGGATGTCCGGGGCGAGGGTACTGCGCCCGGTCGTCAGGCCGATGGCCTTGAGTTTGCCTGCGTTGATTTGCGGCAGCGCCACGCCTGGCGGTACCAGTGCCATCTCGACCTGCTTGCCGAGCATCGCCGTCACCACCTGCGGATTGCCCTGGTATGGCACATGCATCGCGGCCAGGCCGGGCACTCGCGTTTTCAGGAGCTCCATGCCCAAGTGGCCGACAGAGCCGGCTCCTACGGAGCCATAAGACCACTTCTCGCCGGCCGACCGGGCTGCATCGATGAACGCTTTGCCGCTGGGTGCTCCTGGCTGTGCAATCAGGATAAGTGGCGCAGTCCCGACCAGCGTGAGATACGTGAAATCAGTCGCCGGATCGTAAGGCAGCTTGGGATACAACATCTTGGCCGAGGTCAGGTTGCCGTTGATGACGATGCCCAGCGTGTGGTCATCCGTGGCCTTGGCGATTTGATCGGCGGCGATGTTGCCGGATGCACCAGCCTTGTTGTCCACGATCACCGGTTGGCCGAGCGCTTTCGAAAGCGGCTCCGCAATGGCACGGGCCGCGCCGTCGGGCGTGGACCCACCGGGAAATCCGACGAGCAGCCGAAGCGGCTTGGTTGGCCAGGCGACAGCCTGTGGCTGTGCAAAGGCAACAGGTGCTCCACATGCAAGCAGGGCGACCAGCGTGCCGAGGCGTGCGGCCAGATTGAAGGCAGCCACGCGAGTACGTGGGTGTGAGTGGTTCATCGTGTCTCCGAAAAGCGTCTTCGCAGGGGTGCGTCGAGCCCTGAAGGTTAGGCACGGAACATCATTGCGGCAATGGCATACATCGAATATCGGACAGCAGGATCCGAAATAGTGGATCCGAAGCTGTCGGGTCAATGCGCGCTGGAGTTTCGGGCAACCTGGAGACCTGATGTCGGATTCCGCGTTGCGGAATTTCGGTACCTGCGCGCCCTCAGCCGCCAGGATGATCACTGCGTAGCAGGCAGGCTACGCAAGAGCATCAGCATTCCCTCTTCCAGATCGCGCTGAAAGTCGTACCGCAGGGCCGCCAGCTCGGGTCGCTCGACCACTTCGGCTGCCACGGGGGCTGGGTGGCTCAGCGGCCACAGCCCGATGAGCAGAGGCAAGGAATGGTGGATGAATCGCTCGAACCTGGATTCCGAAATCGACGGAATGCAGTTGTGAAAATCGAGCGCCGTATCCCTTCGCACGGCCAGCAATCCGCCCTTCAACTGAACCATCCGTTCGGTCGACACGTTGTGTTCCAGAACCGACGGCAAGATGCTGATGAGGCGGCACAACAGCGGGCGCGCCGCCACAGTAGCCGAGAAAGCTCGCGCAATGTGTTCGATGGTTCCGCTGCGCTTGGCGCCCCTGCTCAAGGCCTTGCGCAGGTCGTCGCGCCACAGAATGAACTCTTCGACCAACACATCGAGCAAGACCGCTTCGCTGCTCTCGAAGTATCGGTAGACGTTCGACTTGGTCATTTCCGCGCGCCGCGCGAGTTCATTGATGCCCAGATCGTGCACATCCGGAATCTCGAGCAGCAGAGACTTCGCGGTGTCGAGCAGATGGCGCCGACGCTCCTCCTTCTGCTCAGGAGAGCGTGCGCGCAGATAGGGTAACGGAGTGCTCATTTTTGGGGCGGGTCGGTAGACAGTTTGCACAAAAGACCAACGGTCTGCTATATTAGAGACCATAAGTCCTTTAACGATTTCAGCATAGCAGCACCCGCTGGTTCATCAGGCGCACGCCGCGCAAGGAGTATTCAATGGTTACCCGCAGAACAGTACTGCTCGGCAGTGCCGGCGTGGCGGGCGCGCTCGGCGCGCTGATGGTGGGCTGGACGGCGATGCCGCCCAAGCCGCGCCTGGTCACCGCCGATCCGCTGCCGGTCGGTCCGGGCCAGTCGGCACTGAACGGCTGGGTCAAGATCGGCGCGGACAACACGGTTGGCATCGTGATGTGCAAGTCGGAAATGGGCCAGGGCATCTACACCGGCCTGGCCATGGTGTTGGCCGAGGAACTGGACGCGGACTGGGCCCAGGTTCGTGTCGAACGCGCGCCGATCGACAAGATCTACCAGAACATCGCCGCGACCATCGACGGCCTGCCCTTCCATCCCGAGGACGACGGCACGCTGAAGGCGTTGGCTACGCGGGTCGCTGGCAAGGCGATGCGCGAAATCGGCCTCATGCTCACCGGCTCGTCCTCCAGCACGAAGGATCTGTGGTTGCCAATGCGCCAGGCCGGCGCGACGGCGCGCGCAATGCTGGTGGCCGCTGCGGCACAGCAGTGGAAGGTGCCCGCAGCCGAGTGCCGCGTTGAAGCAGGTCGCGTGTTGCATGCGTCGGGCAGGAGCGCCACATTCGGCGAACTGGCCGTGGTGGCCGCGAGCCAGCCCTTGCCTGAGAACGTGCCGCTGAAGGATCCCAAGACCTTCAAGCTGATCGGACAGCCGCGACGCCGCCTCGAGGCCGCATCGAAGATGGACGGCAGCGCGCGCTTCGGCATCGACGTGCTGCAGCCCGGCATGCAGTACGCCAGCGTCGAGATGTGCCCGACCCTCGGCGGCCGCGTCGCCAGCTTCGATGCCGCGGAGGCACAAAAGCTGCCCGGCGTGAAGAAGGTGCTCGCGGTGCCTGGCTTCAACGGCGGCACCGGCGGCGTGGCGGTGATCGCCGACACGCCGTACCACGCGATGCGCGCGGTCAAGGCGGTGCACGTCGAGTGGGATCACGGCCCGTCCGCCAGCCTTTCCACCGACGGAATCTATGCGTTTCTGGCGCAAGCGCTGGACACGGACGACAGTTTCAACTTCTACAAGCATGGCGACGTCGATGCCGCGCTGAAGAGCGCCGCGAAAACCGTCAAAGCCGAGTACCGCGCGCCGTACCTGGCCCACGTGACGATGGAGCCGATGAACTGCACCGTGCAGTTCAAGGATGGCCGCGCCACCGTGTGGGCCGCTACGCAGGTGCCCGACGTGGCCCGCGGCGCAGCGGCCAAGGTGTTGGGCCTCGCGTCCGAACAGGTGGATCTGCAGGTGACATTGCTCGGCGGCGGCTTTGGCCGGCGCTGCGAAGTGGACGTGGTCGCCCAGGCGGCGGCGATCGCGCGCGAGGCGGGCGGCGTACCGGTGCAGACGATGTGGTCACGCGAACAGGACACAACGCACGACTTCTACCGTCCGGCCTGCGTGTCGCGTTTCCAGGGCGGGCTCGATGCCTCGGGCAACCTGGTGGGCTGGCTGAACACGTCGGCTGGCCAGGCGATCGTGCCGCAGGCCATAAAGCGTCTGTTCGACCTGCCCGGCGCCGGGCCGGACAAGACCACCTGCGAAGGCGCCTTCGACCAATCCTATGAATGGCCCGCGGCGCGCATCGGCCACGAGGTGATGGATTTTCCGGTGCCGGTGGGCTTCTGGCGCTCGGTCGGGCATTCGCACAATGCCTTCTTCCAGGAGAGCTTCCTCGACGAACTGGCCGCCGCTGCCGGACGCGACCCGGTGGCCTTGCGCGCCGCGCTGCTGACCAAACACCCGCGTCACCTGAAGGTGCTGCGGCGTGCCGCGGAGCTGTCAGGCTGGGATCGGCCCTTGCCGCCGGCGGCCGATGGATCCAGGCGCGCGCGTGGCGTGGCCTTGCACCAGTCTTTCGGCTCGATCGTGGCGCAGGTGGCCGAGGTGTCGGTGTCCGCAGACAAGCGCATTCGCGTTCACCGCGTCGTCTGCGTGATCGACTGCGGCTTGGCGGTCAACCCGAACCTGATCCGCCAGCAGATGGAAAGCGCCATCGTCTATGGCCTGTCGGCCGCATTGAACGACGAGATTCGGATCGAGAGAGGCCAGGTTCAGCAGACCAACTTCCACAACCACCCGGTGCTGCGGCTGAACGAATGCCCGGTCATCGAGACCGACATCATCGCCAGCGGCGAGCACCCCGAAGGCGTCGGCGAACCCGGGACGCCACCGATCGCGCCCGCGGTGGCGAATGCCCTGTTCACCCTCACCGGCCAGCGGCTGCGCAGCCTGCCACTGAAGCTCATCTGATCCGGAAAAGCAAATGACCACGTTGACGATCAATCGCAAGCCCGTTGAAGTGCAGGCCGAGCCCGACACCCCGCTCCTGTGGGTGCTGCGTGGCGAACTGCAGATGACCGGCACCAAGTTCGGCTGCGGCATGTCGCTGTGCGGCGCCTGCACCGTGCACCTCGACGGCGAGCCGACGCGCGCCTGCGTAACCCCGATCTCGGCGGTGGGCACCCGCGAGGTGACGACCATCGAAGGGCTGTCCGGACCGCAGGTGGCCGTGCTGAAGGCGGCGTGGGCCGATGTTGACGTGGTGCAGTGCGGCTACTGCCAGAGCGGGCAGCTGATGGCCGCCGCCGCGTTGCTGAAGCGGAACCCCAAACCGACCGATGCCGACATCGACGCGGCCATGTCCGGCAACATCTGCCGCTGCGGCACCTACCCGCGCATCCGTGCGGCGATCCACCAGGCTGCGGCGATCCAGCAGGCTGCTGCCAGCCACCACATATTGCCGCCCGGATAGCCCCCTCAGGCAGTCCGTGGAACACTTGAATGGAACCGACGGACGGGAAGGTGCACCGCCAGCGGCGCGAGTCGAATCCGTCCCGAACGCTGCCTGCAGGATCGGGTCCCCTCAGCGAGCCCGGCTCGGCTTGACCCACCGGGTACGCTGTTTCTGCAGAACCGCAAGCGCGGCCAGTTCGGCCCGGCAGTCGGCCGGCGTCGCAATCAAACGGTAGGGGTTGCGGCGCAACGCGGTAACCGCTTTCTCGGCGGCCACAGGATCCTTGGTCGACCCGACGAGCCCGGCGGCCACCATGGCCCGCGATTGCCGGGTGAAGGCCTTTTCGAAGGCAGGTGTGCCGCAGCGTGCCGCGACCACGCGGTAGTCTGCTTCCTGCTGCAACGTTCCCCCGCTGGCCGGAGGCGCGGCTACCTGGCTGGTCGCGAAGCTCGACCACAGCAGGATCGGAATGGCAACCCGGCACCGGAATGAAACTGACATGCGAATACCCCCTTTGGAGCATAAGCATCAAGCGGGGCCGCCCTGCCCCGCGCAGGCGATAGACCACTTCGTCAGTCAGCATTTCGCCCGCGGTTCCCTCCGCCACGAAACGGACGAAACGCCTAGCCAACGGCAGTGCGCCGCAGCGTCGGGAGGCCCACGCCGGTCGCTTCGAAACCGCCATCCACCGCGAGCACCTGCCCATTGACGTAGCTTGCCGCAGGGCTGCACAGAAATCCCGCAGCGGACGCGATCTCGTCCATGGAGCCGTACCGCCCCAAAGGAATGGTGTCGTGATAGTCGGCGCGAATGGCGGGCGTGTGAACCTGCCTGGCCATCTCCGTCTCCACCGGACCGGGCGCAATGGCGTTCACCCGGATGCCGACAGCGCCCAGTTCGACAGCCTGCTGGCGGGTCAGGTGAATGAGCGCCGCCTTGCTCGTCCCGTAGGCGACGCGCAAGGTGCTGGCCCTCAAGCCCGAGATGGATGCGATATTGACAATGGCGCCACCGCCGGTTCGAAGCATGACGGGCGCGCAGGCCTGCGAGCAAAGGAAGGCCCCGTCCAGGTTGGTCGCGAAGACGGTTCTCCATTCCTGGAACGTCGTCGTCTCGATGCTCTTGAAGACGGCAACGCCTGCGTTGTTGACCAGGTAGTCGATGCGGCCGAATCGGGCGACCCCCTGGTCGATGCTGGCTTGCACCTGTTCCGGCTGGGACACATCGCAGCTCAGCGCCAGAACATGCACGTCATCGTTCAGGGCGGCTTGCGCCTTTGACAACGTCTCTGCGTCAACGTCCAGCATGAGGACACGATGCCCTCTGCCCAGAAACCAGCGGGTGATTGCAAGGCCGATACCGCGCGCTGCGCCGGTCACCACCGCGACCGGCATGGCGGGCGCTGAAGGCGGGTCGATCTTTGAATGGGACATGATGGATCCGGTAAGGGGTAGCTACAGATTGTCGCCAGCCCCTGCCCGATCAGCACATCGATGATCAGGGCGATAGTTGCGAGCGCAACCAAGCGGCCATGTCGGCCATCACCTGGGTGCCCAGCGGCGACACCGCAGTGAAGTGGAGGCAGGCGTGGATGGCACCGGGGTAATGGCGGTGCTCGGTCAGCACGCCGGCCTGCGCGATGCGCTGCGCCAGCGCGTGGCCTTCGTCGCGCAGCGGGTCGTGGCCCATGGTGGCCAGCCAGGTGGGCGGCAGAGTGTCCAGCGCCTGCGAGTGCAACAGGGCGAAATCGGTGTGCCGCGCCAGCTCCTGGCGCCCACCGAGGTAGCAGTCGATGAACCATTGCATGACACCGTTGGTGAGGAACTTGCCCTCGCCGTTCTCGACCATCGAAGGGCTTGGTTCGCTGTAGTGCTGGGCGACGGGATATATCAGGCCCAGCGCACG
This sequence comes from Variovorax sp., assembly GCA_040003555.1. Taxonomy (GTDB): domain Bacteria; phylum Pseudomonadota; class Gammaproteobacteria; order Burkholderiales; family Burkholderiaceae_C; genus Variovorax. The sequence goes on from JBDUCH010000027.1 coordinate 12,621, forward strand.
CGGCGCTATCGCGCTGGCAGCACGCAGCGCCGCCACGGTGGCGAGTTGCGCACCCGCGCTGTCGCCGGCCAGCGCGATGCGCGACGGATCGGCGCCGAGCTCGCGCGCGTTCGCGGCCACCCAGCGCAGCGCGCAGGCGACGTCGTCTACCGCCGCGGGAAAGGGATGCTCGGGCGCGAGCCGGTAGTCCACCGCCACCACCACGGCGGCCACGTCATGGCACAGGGTGCGGCAAATCTTGTCGTGGGTTTCGAGGTCGCCGATCACGAAGCCGCCGCCGTGCACGTAGAGCAGCAAGGGCACCGGCCCCTGGGCGTCGGGCTGGTAGATGCGCAGCGTCAACGGGCTGCCGGGACCGTCGATGACGTGGTCGTTCGCCGACGCGATGGCCGGCGCCGGCAGGCCCAGGCCGGCCGCCAGGTCGCGGTAGATCTGGCGTGCCACCGGCGGCGGCAGCGACTCCAGCGGCGGGTTGCCTTGTGCGGCGACTTGCGCCAGAAAGCCGGCCAGCGCCGGGTCGAGCGGCGCCGGGTCGAGCACGGCGAGGATGGAGGCGTGGGTCATGGTGGTCGTGCCGAAAAAATGGGAGGGCTGGCCGCGGGCGGAAGTACCGACGCAGCGCCTTCTTTGTGCAACGGCCGTACCAGCGGCGCCGCGATGGGGCGGCCCGACGCCACTGCGCGGCGCTTTTTCATTGGGAAGATCAGGGAATTCCCGGAGCCTTGATAGTTATCCTGGATAACTGGTTTACCCGAACTCGCGCTTTCACCAAATGATCAAAAATCGGTCGCTCGTTTCACCAAACGATGAACTACGACGCGACGCGAAGCATCAGGCTGGCGACGCCTGAAGTCGAGCTCCTGCAGCAACTGCGCCGTGCCGCGGGTCAGGCGCGTTGCGGGCCGTGCCCTCGGCGTCGCAAGCACCAATGCATTCAGATGGGCGGTCGCCCGATCGGGGAACTGGCTTCTCAAGCACGGCCCGTCGCCCGAAACCGCCGATCGCACCAGCCCCCGAGCCCCCAACTGCACTCTCGGACAGTTACTTCCTCGAACAGCCTGCTCGCGGCGAATAAGCCAGTTTGGAGGGGCGGGAAATCCCTGCCATTTGCCTCTTTGATTGCCAAAGTAATTTCCTGATAATACGGATTACCAATTCAGTAATACGCATCAGCAACTGATTCTTACCGCTATGGCCGCCCCGCGTCGCCTGACACAGCACCACATTGCCAAGCTCGCCGGCGTGAGCCAGGCGACCGTGTCGCTGGTGCTCAACGGTGCCGATCATTCGCTTGCACGCATCCCGCTGGAAACCCGCGAGCGGGTGCAGAAAATCATTCGCGACACCGGCTATGTGCCCGATCCGATCGCGCGCCGCATGGCCAAGGGTTCGAACCGGATCCTGGGCGTGTTCACCTACGAGCCAGCATTCCCGAACGCGCATGCCGACTTCTTCCTGCCCTTCCTGTTCGGCATCGAGGAAGAGGCGCAGGCCCGCGGCTACGACCTGCTGCTGCTTACAGGCGCGGGCGAAGGGGCGCGGCGCAAGATATTCGCGGAGGAAAGCCGGCTGCGCATCGCCGACGGCTGCATTGTGCTGGGCAAGACCTTCGACCGGGCAGAGCTGGCGCAGCTCATGGCGGGCGACTATCCCTTCGTCGCCATCGGCCGACGCGAGGATGCAGGCGGCCCGGTGCCCTTTGTGGGCGGCGACTACGCGACCGCGACCGGCGCGCTCGTGCAGCAGGCGCGCGAGCTGGGGCACCGGCACCTGGCCTACCTCGGGGCCATCGGCCGGGCCGAATCGACGGCGGATCGCTGGCAGGGCTTTACCGCTGCCCTGGGCACCGACATGCAACTGGTCTTGCAACTGCAAGATACGCCGGCCGCGGACGGCGACCTGCTCGATGCGCTGCTGGCCAGCGGTGCCACTGCGGCTTTCTGCGTCGAGCTGGCCGATGCGGTGCGCCTCGAGCGCGCGGCCCGGGCACGCGGGCTGGTGTTGCCTGCCGATCTCTCGCTGGTGGCACTCGGCTCGCACATCCGCACTGAAGGCAGCGGCACGCGCTTCGCCTCCTTCGCGATCCCGCGCGAGGAGATGGGCCGCCAGGCCACGGCCATGCTCGTGCGCCGCGTGGAAGGCAGCACGGCTCATGCGACGCAGCAGGTGCTGCTGCCCTGCGAGCCGATCCGCGGCGAAACCCTCGGCCCGGCGCCGCGCTGAACCATCAACCGGAACAACGAGGAAGCATGCGAGAACTGAAGACGGACATCCTGGTGGTTGGCGGCAGCCTGGGCGGCGTTGCCGCCGCGCTGGGCGCACTCGAAGCCGGCCGCACGGTGGTGATGAGCGAGGAGTACGACTGGATCGGCGGGCAGCTCACCAGCCAGGCTGTGCCCCCTGACGAGCACAGCTGGGTCGAGCAGTTCGGCACCACGCGCCGCTATCGCGCGCTGCGCGACGGCATCCGCCGCTACTACCGCAACCACTACCCGCTGACCGAGGCCAGCCGCGCCTGGGACGAGCTCAACCCGGGCGCGGGCTGGGTCAGCCGCATCTGTGCCGAGCCGCGCGTGGGCCTGGCGGTGCTCGAGGCCATGCTGGCGCCTTACCGCGGCGGCGGCAGCCTGACCGTGCTGCAGCCCTACCGCCCCGTTGCCGCCGACACGCAGGGCGACACGGTGCGCGCCGTGACGCTGAGCCACCGTGACACGGGCGACAAGATCACGGTGGCGGCCGCCTTCGTGATCGATGCGACCGAGCTGGGCGACCTGCTGCCACTGACCGGCACCGACTACGTGACCGGCTTCGAGAGCCAGGCCGACACCGGCGAGCCGAGCGCGCCGGCCACGGCGCAGCCGCACAACGTGCAGGCTGTGTCGATCTGCTTTGCGATCGATCACGTGGACGGCGACCACACCGTCGACAAGCCGCGCAACTACGATTTCTGGCGCGCCTACCAGCCGCACTTCTGGGGCGGGCCGATGCTGGGATTCAAGGCACCGCATCCGCGCACGCTGGAGATCGTCGAGCGCTCCTTCACACCCAACCCGGACGATGACCCGCTACTGGTCGACGCCGACCAGCGCAAGGGCGGCGGCGACCAGAACCTGTGGACCTTCCGGCGCATCGCGGCGCGGCGCAACTTCACGCCAGGCGCCTATGCATCGGATATCTGCCTGGTGAACTGGCCCATGATCGACTACATGGAGGGCTCGATCATCGACGTCTCCGAGGCCGAGAAGGCGCGCCACCTGCACGCCGCAGGCGAGCTGTCGCAGGCGGTCTTTTACTGGCTGCAGACAGAGGCGCCACGCGCCGATGGCGGCGCGGGTTTTCCGGGGCTGCGCCTGCGCGGCGACGTCACCGGCACGGCGCACGGCCTGGCCATGGCGCCCTACATCCGCGAGAGCCGGCGCATCCTTGGCGTGACGCGCGTCGTCGAGCAGCACCTGTCCCATGCGGTGCGCGGCGACCAGGGCGCGGTGCGCTACCGCGACAGCATCGGGGTCGGCATGTACCGCATCGACCTGCACCCCTCCACAGGCGGCGACAACTACATCGATGTGCCTTCGTGCCCCTTCGAGATCCCGCTGGGCGCCTTGCTGCCGCGCCGCATGACGAACCTGTTGGCCGGGGGCAAGAACATCGCCACCACGCACATCACCAACGGATGCTACCGGCTGCACCCGGTGGAATGGAACGTGGGCGAAGTGGCCGGGATGCTGGCCGCCCATTGCCTGGACAGCGGTGCCACGCCGCACCAGGTGCAGGTCAGTGACGCGCGGCTGCTCGCCTTCCAGGCGCTGCTGGCGCATGCCGGCGTCGAGACGCGCTGGCCCGACGTGCGCGCCTACTGATGAGGCATCGACCGTTTCGAAGACCAGACCCAGGAGACCACCACCATGTTCCACTGCAAGAAACTTCACGCTCCGCGCCATCGCCGGCGGCCTGGCCCTGTCGCTGGCCCTCGCGGCCAGCGCGTCGGCAGAGCCGATCAAGCTGCGCATGACCATCTGGAGCGCCAACGAGGCGCACCTGAAAGTCTTCAACGGCATCGCCGAGGGCTTCAAGAAGGAGCACCCGGACGTCACGGTCAGCTTCGAGCCGCTGCCCTTCGAGACCTACACCACCGCGCTGACAACGCAAATCGCGGGCGGCAACGCTCCCGACATGGCCTGGATCTTCGAGACCGCCGCCTATGACTTCGTCAACTCGGGCGCGCTGGTGCCTCTCACCAAGACGCTGGCCGCCGTGCCGGGCTACAACCTGGGCGAGATCAGCCCGGCCGCCACCGAACGCTGGTCCAGGGACAGCGTGCTCTACGCCTATCCCTTCTCGACCTCACCGTTCGCGATGTTCGTCAACAACGACCTCGTCAGGAAAGCCGGCGCCAAGACCCCCGCGGAACTTATCGCCGCCGGCCAGTGGACATGGCCCAACGCGATCGCGACGGCGCAGGCAGTGGCTCAGGGCGGCAAGGGCGGCCTGGTGGTGCGCGACTTCAACTACCAGGCCTGGCAGTACCTGTCCTCCGTCTGGAACGGCTGGGGCGCGGCGCCCTGGAGCGCCGACGGCAAGCGCTGCACTTTCGCCGACAAGCCCATGGTCGACGCCCTGGGCTTCATCCACGACGCGATCTTCGTGAAGAAGGCGATCCCCGGGCCAGGCCAGAACGTCGACTTCTTCGCCGGCGACGCCGCCATGACCATCACGCAGATCAGCCGTGCCTCGCTGCTGCCCAAGGACAAGCGCTTCGACTGGGATCTGGTGCCGCTGCCCAAGGGCCCCGTGGGCGACTACGCGATCGTCGGCCAGGCCGGCATCGGCGTGCTGCAGGCAGGCAAGAATTCGGCCACGGCGGCGGCGTTCGTGGCCTACATGACCAACCCCGAGAACTCGGCCAGGCTTGCGCAGTTTTTCCCCTCGGCGCGCAAGTCGCTGCTCAACGCCGAAGTGCTGGCCAAGACCAATGCACTGCTGTCGCCCGCGCAGCTGGACAAGATCGTGGTCTCGGGCATTGCAACCGGCAAGGTGATGCCGGCGCACACGGACTTCGCTCGGTTGCAGCAGATGGCGCGCTCCGGCCTTGACGCCGTGTGGCAGCCGCAGGCCGACATCCCGGCCGCGACGCGCGCGATCTGCGGCCAGATCGGGCCGCTGCTTGCGCGATAGGGCGCCGCCCCAAGCGCGCGGCGAGCTCAGCAGCAACCATGATGACCCCCACAACGCCCGATGATCCTGCGTCCGGCCTGCCGCCGGCCGCGCCGCGGGCTTTCTGGACCATGGCTCGGCGCGACGGCCTGGCGGGCTTCCTGTTCGCGGCGCCTCAACTGGCAGGCACGCTCGTGTTCGTGCTGGTACCGCTGGCGTTGGTGTTCTGGTATTCGTTGCACGAATGGAACGTGCTGGCCAACACCTTCAACTACACCGGCAGCCAGAACTACGAGCAATTGCTCGGCGACCCCTCGCTGCCCCGTGTGCTGCTGGCCTCGGCGCTTTTCTCGGGCGGGCTGGTGGTGCTGAACATGAGCCTTGCCTTGCTGCTGGCCGTGCTGCTGAACCAGAAGCTCGCCGGCATCGCAGTGTTCCGTACGCTGTTCTTTTCGCCGGTGGTGGTTTCGCTGGTGGCCTGGACCATCGTCTGGGGCTTCCTGCTGCAGCACAACGGCGGCATCAACGGCATGCTCAAGCTGCTGGGCATCGAGGGGCCGAACTGGCTGCGCACGCCCACCACCGCCATGCTCTCGGTGATCGTCGTGCAGGTGTTCAAGAACGTGGGCCTCAACATGGTGCTCTTCCTGGCCGCGCTGCAGGGCGTGCCGCGCGAGCTGTACGAGGCCGCCCGCATCGACGGTGCACCGCGCTTCAAGCAGTTCCACCGAATCACGCTGCCGCTCATCAGCCCGACCATCCTGCTGACGTCCATCATTACCGTCGTCGGCTCGCTGCAGGTGTTTGCGCAGATCGCCGTGCTCACGCAGGGCGGGCCGGGCGTGTCGACTACGGTGCTGGTGTACTACCTGTACCAGCAGACCTTCCAGTTCCACCGCTTCGGCTACGGCTCCACGCTGGCCATCATGCTGTTCGCGATCGTGGCGCTGCTGACGCTGGCCCAGTGGCAGATGCGCAAGAGGTTCGTCTTCCATGAACAGTGAGATCTCCGCGCGCATGAAGGTTGCGCTCTACGGGCTGATGTGCGTGCTGCTCATCCCCTTCGTGTTCCCCACCTGGTGGATGGTGACTTCGTCGCTCAAGCCGATCAGCGACATCTTCGTGTTTCCGCCGCAGCTCCTTCCGACGCACCCGGATTGGAGCACCTACAAGCAGGTGTTCACGATCCAGCCCTTCGCGCAGCAGTACTGGAACTCGGCCTGGATCGCGGCGGTGGTCACGGCTGCCACGCTCGCCGTGTCGTCGATGGCGGGCTATGCCTTTGCGCGCATCCGCTTTCCCGGCGCCAACCTCTTGTTCATCGTCGTGTTGACCGGGCTCCTGATCCCTTCCGAGGTGACCATCGTGCCGCTGTTCCGGATGTTCCTGAAGCTGGGCTGGGTCAACACGCACTGGCCGCTGGTGCTCATACCGGTCTTCGGTGCGCCCAGCGTGTTTGCCACTTTCATCATGCGCCAGTTCTTCATCGCGCTGCCGCAGGAGCTGGAGGAGGCAGCGCGCGTCGATGGCCTCGGGCGCTTCAAGATCTTCCGCACCATCGCGCTGCCGCTCGCGCGGCCGGCGCTGGCGTCGGTCGCCATCTTCACCTTCCTGCACAGCTGGAACATGTACCTGGAGCCGATCGTGTTCCTGTCGACGCCAGCCAAGTTCACGCTGCCGCAGGCACTTACGCAATACACCGACGCCTACGGCGGTCCGATGTGGAACATCCAGCTCGCGGCGGCCACGCTCACGGCGCTGCCGGTGTTGATCGTCTTCGTACTGGCGCAGAAGCAGTTTGTCGAAGGCCTGGCCCACACGGGGCTCAAGGGCTGATCTTTTTAATCCATCCGCATTCATGGCAAAAGTTATTCTCTCCCGGGTTCAGAAACGCTTCGGCGCCGTCCAGGTCATCCACGGACTCGACCTGCACATCCAGGACGGCGAATTCGTTGCGCTGGTGGGCCCTTCTGGCTGCGGCAAGTCGACCTTGCTGCGCATGATCGCCGGGCTGGAGAGCGTCACGCTCGGAAGCATCCGCATCGGCGCGCGCGACGTAACCGACCTGGATCCCAAGGATCGCGACATCGCGATGGTGTTCCAGAACTACGCGCTCTACCCGCACATGACGGTGTCGGCCAATATGGGCTTCTCGCTCGAGCACCGTGGCAGACCCAGGGCCGAGATCGCCGAACGCGTACGCTGGGCGGCCGACATCCTGGGCTTGGCGCAACTGCTCGAGCGCTATCCACGCCAGCTCTCCGGCGGCCAGCGCCAGCGCGTCGCCATGGGCCGCGCGATCGTGCGCGATCCGCAGGTGTTTTTGTTCGACGAGCCCTTGTCCAACCTGGACGCAAAGCTTCGCATCGTCATGCGCGGCGAGATCAAGAGCCTGCATCAGAGGCTCAAGACCACCACGGTCTACGTCACGCACGACCAAGTCGAGGCCATGACAATGGCCGACCGCATCGTGGTGCTCAACGCGGGCCGGGTCGAGCAGGTGGGAGCGCCGCTCGAGCTCTTCGATCGACCTGCCAACCAGTTCGTGGCCGGCTTCATCGGCTCGCCCGCGATGAATTTCATCCCGGGCCGCTGCACGCCCGAAGGCTTTGCGGCCGCCGGCATCATGCTGCCTATTCCCGCGGGCGCCGGTGCTGCGCATGCGGGGCGCGAGGCCATCTATGGCATCCGGCCCGAGCACTTCGAACCCTGCGCGGCCGGCGAGGGCGTGGCGGCGCAGGTGCTGCTGGTAGAGCCTCTGGGCTCCGAGACGCAGCTCGTCCTGCGCCTGGGCGATGTGCGGGTGATCGCCCTGTTCCACGAGCGTCTGGACATGGCGCCGAGCGACGTGCTGCACCTGCGACCGAAGGCGGGAGCGGCCCATCTGTTCGACGCGGGGAGCGGGGTGCGAATGGTGGCGCCCTCCGCTGGCGGGCACGCATCCTGAAAGCGCTCGGCGTCTGCCGTTCGGCTACCAGGTCGAACCGCGGATCAGGGATGGCTTCGATTGAGCGGCCCGCTGCCTAAGCCTGACGCACCGGCAGCGCGTCCAGGCCGCGG